>CAILKE010000039.1 GCA_903834765.1 uncultured Bacteroidota bacterium | reverse complement strand
TTTACACAACCATTAGTTGTACCCGTTACACTATAATTTGTAGTTGATGTTGGCGACACAGAAATACTATTTGTAGTAGCAGTTGTATTCCAACTATAAGTTGTAGCTCCTGATGCAATTAAAGCTGCTGAATTGCCTGAACAAATAGTTGAACTATTTACTGCAACTGTTGGTGTAGCTTTAACTGTAACGGTTGTTACTTTAGTATTTACACAACCATTAGTTGTACCTGTTACACTATAATTTGTAGTTGATGTTGGCGACACAGAAATACTATTTGTAGTAGCAGTTGTATTCCAACTATAAGTTGTAGCACCTGTTGCATTTAAAGCTGCTGAATTGCCTGAACAAATAGTTGAACTATTTACAGATACAACAGGATTGGAAATAACAGAAACAGTTACAGTATTAATAGCGGTTGTTGCACAGCCTGCTAAGTTACCGCTTACTGTATAAACCGAAGTAGAAGTTGGGGCAACAGAAACTGAAGCAGCATTTGAACCTGTGCTCCAAGTATAGGTGGTAACACCGCTTGCATTTAAAGTTGTTGTAGAGCCTGCACAAATCGATGATGAGTTAACTGCTATTGAAGGAGCGCTTCCAATCGATACTGAAGCTGTATTTGTTTTAATACAACCTTCAATTGATGTTCCTGTTACAGTGTAATTTGTATTTACTGTTGGCGACACCGATAAAATAGATCCGCTAGCTCCAGTATTCCATGTATAAGTATTTGCTCCAGCTGCGCTTAAGGTTCCTGTTGATCCTGCACATATAGTCGCTGAGTTAACAGTTAAAATAGGTAACGCATTCACCGTTACATTAGTTAACTGAACACTTGAACAACCGTTGCTTATTCCTGTAATTGTATAGTTTGCATTAGCTGTTGGTGAAACCGAAATACTTGAAGTAGTTGCTCCTGTGTTCCAACTATAGGTATTAGCACCAGTTGCAATTAAAGCTGCTGAGCTACCTGAACAAATTGTTGAACTATTTACAGATACAACAGGAGTTGCATTTACTGTAATTGTTTTAGTTGAGGTACTGTTTCCTAAAGTGTTTTTTGCAATCAATGAAATAGTATACGTTCCCGCATTTGCAAAGGTAACAGTTGGATTTTGAGCATTAGCATTTGAAAATGCAACTCCCGTACCTGATGTTGCTGTCCATGTCCATGAGGTTGGAGCATTTAACGATTGATCGGTTAATTGAATACTTGAAGTAGTACATAAGTTGGAAGACGTTACACTAAAGTTAGAAACTGGTGTAGC
Source organism: uncultured Bacteroidota bacterium (assembly GCA_903834765.1). Classification (GTDB taxonomy): domain Bacteria; phylum Bacteroidota; class Bacteroidia; order B-17B0; family Aurantibacillaceae; genus UBA4416. The sequence goes on along the minus strand of CAILKE010000039.1, from coordinate 35,924 downwards.
GGCCGGAGCGGCTACAATAGTGATATTAGCATTATTAATATCATAAAAAATATTTCCTGCCCCTCTTACCATTACTCTACCTGTAGTAGTTATAGTTGAAGGAACTGTAATAACCGCTGTTCCGTTATTTAAAACATTTGTTGCTAACGTAATAGGGTATGTATATCCGCCATCGGTTGAAAAGAAAATATTTACGCTTGGTGTACTTACAGGCGCAACAGAAGTTCCAGCAACACTCCAGGTAATAGTTTGTGTTGTGGCAGCTGTCCAGCTTGTTGCTGCTCCTTGCGAAGTAATAACAAATGGACCCGCTGTTCCATTTACAGTTACTAACATTAAATCGGACGCTGTTTGTCCGCCACCAACATTGTTATCTCTTACAATAAATGAAAAATTCATTGTTCTTGCCACTGAAGGAGTAACTTCCCAAGTTGAGGCTAATGTATTACTAATAACAGTTGCCAATGCAGGCATATATCTGTTTGGAGAAATAGTAGGGCTTATAGATCTGTATAACGGTCCAGTTGCATAAGTTGATAATGGAGATGCGTTTCCAGGTGATTGAGCTGGATCATTTTGACTCCAATTATATGTTAAAGAAGCCGTACCATCGATATCACTTCCTGTACCTTCAAGTATATAAGCAGTTGATTTAGGAATAACATAATCTAATCCTGCATTTGCTGTAGGAGGCGTATTTGTTAAAGTTGTAATGGCAGCACAAGTACTGTTACCTGTTTTAATGTTTATGCTAATATCTCGCACATTTACATAATTAAAATCATCATCACTATTACTTTGTACATTAGAGGTACAAATTCCGGCATAACCCATAATTGAACTTCCACTGGCAGGTTCAACTTCGGTAGACCCACTCCCACTTCTACTGCATGTATTCATAACATGGTAACCACCATATTGATGTCCCATTTCGTGAGCCACATAATCAATATCGAACGCGTCTCCAGTTGGATTTGCACGACCCGTATAACCCCTTCCTTTGTGTGTTGCAGTTTGCGAGGTACTTAAACAAACACAAGATAAACATCCTGCATTACCTCCACCAGTTGTGTTAAAGTTATGGCCAATATCATAATTAGCAACGCCAATAGCAGCATCAATTGTTTGAGCAGTTTTCGTATTCCATTCAGTTGTCCATGGATCAGTTGCAGCTGCCAGGTAAATTAATAAATCATTGTTAGCAATAAAATTCATGTGTATAGCTAAGTCTCTTTCATAAACACCATTAACACGATTCATAGTAATTGCCATCTGAGCCTGAACATTTGCTTTTTGCTGAGCAGTGGTTCCCGTTCCCATAAAAATAGCTCCATATTCGCCAGTGCAAGATTGAGCCAAACGATATGTTCGTAATTTTTGATCATTAATATTCTGAATTGTTAGATTACCGCTCCCATTATTTTTTTGTAACGAAGGCAATACAACACTTTCATCTGTTAAACATTCGAAACTTTGCGGATCTGCGCCTAAACTAATACGATTATATACGATATATGTTCCTAAATCTGTTGTGTATGGATCTATAAAGTTTGTGCTTTTTATACCGGATAACGACATGGTATGTAGTCCAAATTGAGTAACGCTAAAACGCATTGTTGCTGTCGGGTCATCAATACCCTGAGCCGCATACGTTTTTATCATCGGAAATTTTGCTTCCAAAATAGGATCCATAATCGATGATTCATAAACTGCAAATTTCTCAAAATTTCCATCTGAGTTTGGAAATTCAAGAACTAAATTTGATTGATTAGAACTCGCAAATAAAACCGGAGCATTTAATAATTTCGTTTTTAATAAATTTAAATTTAATTCAAATAAATGGAAGTCAGCAGGAAAGGAACTTCTTCTAACTTTTTCGCCTTCAATTTCTTTTGAACGTGATTTATTCCAAAGGCCATCAGCTGAAGATTGACCATAGGTGTTTGTAATAATTAAAGCTGAAATCAGCGTTAAAATTGTTTTTAAGTAAGGTTTATTCATTGCTTTTTGTGTTTAGTTAATTTTATAGGTTTTCCAATAATTACTCTTTTTTATTTCGCTTTTCATTTTAAATGAATAAGTTCAAATTATTTGATATTAATATCAGGATAGCTAATTTACAATTTAATTTTGTAGACATTATGGAGAATGGAAAATAATTACTTTTTCATCATCCAAACAAAAAATCATGAGAAAAGTTTTTTGTAAATTATTTTTTTGCATAAACAACACCTCTTAAACTATCCAATCTTTTTAAAACACATTTATATTTAATCCTGATTTCTCATTTTCACCATGGTTAAAATAGTAGCAATAGCAACCGTTTCACCTGTTTCGTCATAAACATCTACTAACCACTTTACAATTCCTTTAGCAATATCTTCTTCGTTCTTTTTTTCTTGTTCAATTTTTTCTTTACAAGTAAAACGAACACCAATAGTGCTTCCCATATAAACAGGTTTTGTAAAACGACATTCGTCAATACCATAATTCAATAACACAGGGCCTTTTTTAGCATTTACAAATAAACCAGCTGCTTTACTTAAAATATAGTAGCCATGAGCCACACGTCCTGTAAAAATAGTGCCTTCTAATGACGTTGCGTCTACGTGTGCATAAAAATGATCGCCACTAACATTTGCAAAGTTTACAACATCGGCATCTGTAATGGTATGTTTGGCTGTAATTAATGTTTCGCCAATTTCTAAATCTTCAAAATATTGACGGAACGGGTGAATGTCTTTTTCTATTTGCGCTGCGCCTTGTTGATACTGATTTAAAATAGCAGTAATAGTTGTTGGCGAACCTTGAATTGCAGTACGCTGCAAGTAATGAAACACACCACGTTTACCGCCCATTTCTTCTCCACCACCCGCTCTTCCCGGACCACCATGCACCAATAAAGGCATTGGCGAACCGTGACCTGTACTTTCTTTAGCACATTCTGCGTTTAGCACTAAAATACGACCATGCATACAAGCCGCACCAATAGTGTATTTACGAGCAATACTATTATCGGCAGTGATAATCGAACTTACTAAAGAACCCATTCCCATTTTAGATAATTGAATAGCTTCATCAATTGTTTTGTAAGGCATTATTGTACTAACAGGGCCAAAAGCTTCTACGTTGTGGCAATCAGTATTTGTAAATGGTTTCTCGTTTAAGAATATAATTGGAGGCATAAACGCTCCTTTATGTTTATCAGCTCCTTTTACTTCAAAGTTTTCGAAATTACCAATAATTATTTTTTGAGTTTTAGAAAGTAATTCCACTTTTTCTTTTACCTCAATTAGTTGCGATTGTCCTGCTAATGAACCCATGCGAACTCCTTCTACATTTGGGTCGCCAATTACATTTTGAGCTAAACGTTTTCCTAAAGCAATCTGAACATCTTCTACCATGTTTTCAGGAACGATGATGCGACGAACCGCTGTACATTTTTGTCCTGCTTTAGTTGTAATTTCTCTTGCTACTTCTTTTATGAAGATGTCAAATTCAGGCATTGACGGAGTAACATCTGTTCCTAATACACAGCAGTTTAACGAATCAGCTTCCATATTAAAATGAACGGCCTCTTGTAATAAACGCGGATGTGCTTTCAACATCTTGCCTGTAGAAGCAGAGCCCGTAAACGTAACTACATCTTGACTTTCTACATGATCTAAAATGCCATTAGCGCTTCCACAAATTAATTGTAAGGCGCCTTCAGGTAAAATTTTAGAAGCAATAATTTCTTGTACAACAGCTTCTGTTAAAAAAGAAGTTAATGCAGCAGGCTTAACAATTGCCGGCACTCCCGCTAACCAGTTAACCGCAACTTTTTCTAACATACCCCAAACAGGAAAATTAAAAGCGTTGATGTGAATTGCAACACCTTCTTTTGGTACGCAAATATGATGACCGATAAATGTGTTGTTTTTAGAAAGCTTGGCTACATCGCCATCATAGCAAAAAGTTTCATTGGGAAATTGACGTCGCAAAGAAGCGTAAGTAAATAAATTACCAATACCGCCTTCAATGTCAACCCAACTATCGGTGCGGGTTGCGCCCGTTGCCCAACTAATTTTATAAAAATCTTCTTTTTTGCTTTGTAAATGGAGGGCTAATGCCTTCAACATTAACCCGCGTTGTTGAAAGGTCAGCGCACGTAATTTTGGTCCACCAACAGTGCGCGCATAATGACACATCGCTCCAAAATCTAATCCTTTGCTGCTAACTGTAGCAACTGTTTCGCCAGTAATAGCATTAAATAATTCTTGTCCTTTATCTGCGCCAGCTGCCCATTGCCCAAGCGCGTAGTTTTGTAGTTTATTCATAGAAAAGTATAAGCTGTTTTAAAGATTGAAAATTAACGAATAAAAACGGAAATTCAAAAATCCAGTTTATTAATCGCAATTGAAAGAGACTTTAAAATACTATACCAATCGTTTCAAAAAAAATGTTCCGAAAGGCACTAATGATAGTAAAAAAGCAAGAGCTGAATTTTTAAAAGATAATTTTACTTTATAAAACATTAATCCTAATAACATCATAAACGCCACAAATAATACACCATGCAGTGTACCGCAAGGGCGAATAAATACCGGTTTATTGAAAGCATATTTTAAAGGCATTGCTATACCTAATAAAATCAAGTAGCTGTAGCCTTCTATTTTTCGAATTAATAAAAACCATTTGATAATAGTTTGATTGGAAGATTCCATAAGTTTTCGTTATTTAAAATAACGATTAAAGATAAACGGTTATTTTCTAAAATAGCAGATAAGTTTTCAGTAACATAATCTGCCTTTAAGAGACCTTCAAATACTTTGTATTTACTTATAAAGTAAGTATTTTTGTAAACTATAAAAAATACTGCAAACATAAAGTTTCAAATAAATATGGACGTGCCTATCCAAAACTTAAGAAAAACAATTGAGCCATTGAGGCAAGAAATCATGAATCACAAAGTGTATTCAGTGATCAAAGATATAGATGACCTTAAAGTTTTCATGCAATACCACGTATATGCTGTTTGGGATTTTATGTCACTACTAAAATCATTACAAAATAATTTAACGTGTACTACTATTCCTTGGTATCCCAAAGGCTCTGCAGAAACTAGACATTTGATCAATGAAATTGTTTTAGGTGAAGAGTGTGACGTTGACGTTCATGGAAACAGAAAAAGTCATTTCGAGTTATATCTTGAAGCGATGGAACAATGCGGTGCAAATGTAAATGAGATTCATCAATTTATTAAAACAATGAAAGAAACTGGTAATTTTAAAACAGCATTTGAAAAAGCTTCAACACCAGTAGCCGCGCAAGATTTTGTAAATTTCACCTTTGACATCATAGGTAGTAATAAAGATTATTTACAAGCCGCTATTTTCACTTTTGGTAGAGAAGACCTTATTCCGGGCATGTTTCATTCTATCATTCAGGATATATATAAAAACCTTCCAAATAGCATTTCTGTTTTTAAATATTATCTTGAAAGACATATAGAGGTTGATGGAGATCATCATAGTCATTTAGCATTACAAATGACTTCTAATTTATGTGGAGAAAACACACAATATTGGCAAGAAGCAGAGGTTGCAACAATAACATCTTTAAAAAAACGCATAGCGTTATGGGATGGCGCTTATGCTTCTATTTTGAAAAGAAAAACGGTTTACTCGTCGCAATAAAAAACAATAATTAGAAATTTTTGAATTTCAATCGATTTTATGTAATACCAATAAAAAATTTGTTTTAATCTTTTTTTAAATAATTCTATTAAACAGATTAAAAAATCTGACTTAAACAATCAATGATTATGATCATTAATTAAAGACAAATATTCAATTATATACTAATTAATTTTTACAATAGAATTAGAAGGCTCTAAAAAAACAAGATTCTAAAAAAAGTATAGTGAAATTGTAATATGCTATTGTTACCTTGCATTAACAATTTATCTATCAATAAAAATGTCGTCGCTATATAATTATAAAACAGCCGAGGAAGCATTACAATTAATTCAATCTAATCAGCGCGTTTTTTTGCACGGAAGCTCAGCTACTCCAATACACCTCATTAATAAATTGCTTGAACAAAAAAGCAGGCTTCAAAACGTAGAGTTGGTTAGTATTACACAACTAGGCATTGATTTAAATAGCCCTGATTTAGAAGGTCACTTTTTTATTAATTCTTTATTTGTATCAAAATCTAACCGTGAAGCAGTCAATAGTAATCGAGGAGATTATGTCCCGGTTTTTTTAAGTGAAATTCCACTTTTGTTCACTCGAAATATTTTACCGCTTGATGTTGCTATTGTTCATGTTTCTCCTCCAGACAAACACGGTTACTGTTCTTTAGGAACCTCGGTTGATATTGCGCGGTCTGCAGTTGATGTTGCGAAAATTGTGATTGCCCAAGTAAATCCTAATATGCCAAGAGTGTCTGGTGACGGCTTTGTTCCGTTCAGTAAATTTGATGCTGCTGTATGGATAGAAGATCCATTACCTGAAGTAAATTACAGAGAGTGCATAAATGAAACCACAGAAAAAATTGGGAAGCTTGTTGCCGAATTAGTAGAAGATGGAGCAACCTTACAACTAGGAATAGGAACTATTCCTGATTCGGTTCTTAAAAATTTAACGAACCATAAAAATTTAGGACTGCATACAGAAATGTTTTCTGACGGCGCAATTCCATTAATAAAAAACGGAACGATTAATAATAGTAAAAAGAAAAAAGTGAATGGCTACTGCGCTACTGCATTTTTATTGGGCACACGCGCATTATATGATTTTGCTGATGATAATCCTATCATCAAGTCATTAGCTGTTGATTATATAAACGACCCACGTATTTTAAGTCAAAATCCAAAAGTAACTGCCATTAATAGTGCTATTGAAATTGATTTAACCGGGCAAGTTTGTTCTGATTCTATAGGCATGTATCAGTATTCGGGCATAGGAGGACAAATGGATTTTATTCGTGGCGCTGCTTTTTCAGAAGGTGGAAAACCAATTATTGCTATACCTTCAATAACTTCAAAAGGAATTTCTCGTATTGTTCCGTTTTTAAAACAAGGAGCTGGCGTGGTAACAACCCGTGGTCATATACATTGGGTGGTTACAGAATATGGCGCTGTTAATTTATTTGGAATGAATATGGAGCAACGAGCAAAAGAGTTGATTAAAATTGCACACCCAAATCATAGAGAAAGTTTAGAAAAAGAAGCCTTTAAACGATTTGATTAATTGTGTTTTAATTCTAAAAAAAGCGGAGCATGGAACAAAAAATTGGAATCGTTTTATCGGGTGGTGGAGCTAGGGGTATAGCGCATTTAGGCGTTTTAAAGGCATTGGAAGAAATAGGAATTAAGCCCTCAATCATTTCCGGCACAAGTGCTGGAGCCATTGCTGGCGCTTTTTATGCAGGAGGCTATGCCATAGATGATATAAAAAAAATAATTGAACAAGCCGATTTTTTTAATCTAACAAGTATCTTGCTTAATAAGCAGGGTTTATTTGCTATGAAGGGTTTTGAAAAACTATATAAAACCCATTTTCCAAACAATCAATTTAGTGATCTTCAAATCCCATTAGTTATTGCAGCAACAAATATTTCAAAAGGAGAGCTTGTTTATTTTTCATCAGGAAATCTTGCTCAACCACTTATGGCGTCGTGTTGCATTCCTTTTATGTTTCAACCTTTGTATTTAAATGGTTCCTATTTTGTGGACGGAGGCGTGCTAAATAATTTTCCTGTTGAACCACTCGTTGGTAAATGTGATGTTATTATCGGAAGCCATGTAAATTCTATTAAGCCAGAAGTTGGAGAAATTAATATGAAAGACATCATTGATCGAAGTTTTCATTTAGCGATGAATACCACGGTGAAATCAAAAATAAACACTTGTGATGTATTTATAGAACCGACAAATATGAGCCAATTCGGACTATTTGATGTTAAAAGATCAAATGAGATTTTCGAATATGGTTATGCGTATGCACAATCACTAAAAGAAAAAATCTTAACGAAAGTCTTTAAAAAATAAGAAGTGTATATTATTAAAAGGTGATTATTTCTTAATCTAATCAAAACATTAGATTAATATATCAGACATACATTTGTAAAAACTTATAATGTATAGCAAAAGAGAATTACAGCTTTTAGTAATTAGTGATGTACATCTTGGTACATTTGGCTGTCACGCTAAGGAATTATTGCACTATCTCAAAACTGTTAATCCACAAACATTAGTTCTTAATGGAGACATTATTGATATGTGGAATTTTAGCAAAAATTATTTTCCTTCTTCTCACATGGATGTATTGCGACATATCATGAAAATGGCGAGTCGGGGAACGCGTGTTTATTACATTACAGGTAATCACGATGAAATGTTACGAAAATATACTGATTTACAATTAGGTAATCTTGAAATTGTAGATAAGCTGTTGTTAAACTTAGATGGAAAAAAAGCATGGATTTTTCATGGAGATGTATTTGATTCAAGCACGAAGGGATATGCTAAATTATTAGCAAAACTGGGCGGAAAGGGATATGATTTATTAATACTTATTAATCGTTTTATTAACCGTGTGCTACAATTATTTGGAAGAGAAAAAATGAGTTTTTCTAAAAAAGTAAAAGATGGTGTTAAAAAAGCGGTTGCCTTCGTCAATGATTTTGAGAGTACGGCCGCAGAAATTGCTATTGAAAAAAAATATGATTATGTGGTGTGTGGTCATATACACATGCCTCAAATAAAGGAAGTAACTAATGATAATGGAAGTGTTACATACTTAAATAGTGGAGATTGGGTTGAAAACTTAACGGCATTAGAATATAACGATGGCGCTTGGAATATATTCAATTATGATAAAGATTATTTAAACTTAATTCACCCCATCGATAATTTTGAACAAGAAGACATCGTTTCAAAAATTTTAGCATCATAATAAAAATAAGATGAATATTTTTTACGCAGTACAAGCTACAGGAAACGGACATATCAGTCGCGCTCAACAAATTTATCCTTACTTGAAACAGTTCGGAAATGTTGATTTTTTTATCAGCGGAAATAATGCGAATCTGGATTTCAAATTACCAATTAAATACAGAAGTGAAGGATGTAGCTTGCATTACAGTAAATGTGGCGGATTAAATTATGGAGATATCATTAAAAACATTAAACCATTTACCATGCTGAAAGACGCATCATCATTGCCGTTAGAAAAGTATGATGTAATTATTAATGATTTCGATATTGTAACATCACTTGCTTGTAAGCTAAAAAAACTACCTTCTGTTCAATTAGGACACCAAGCCAGTTTTCAGTCGGACGCAACACCTCGACCGGATAAAAAAAGTGTGGTTGGAGAAACTGTTTTAAAACATTTTGCAAAAGCAACCAATCATATTGGCTTTCATTTTCAATCTTATGATTCGTTCATTTTACCACCAGTAATCAAAGAAGAATTTATTAATGCAGATACTCGGGATTTAAAACACGTAACGGTTTATTTGCCATCCTTTCAACAACATTGCTTGTTAGAAGCGTTTAATAAATTGAAGCACATCCAATTTCATTGGTTTTTGGCTGGCATAGAGTCTATTCGACATGAAAACAATATTTGTTATTATCCCATCAATCAAAAATTATTTAATCAAAGTTTATTGAGCTGTCATGGATTAATAACAGGCGGCGGTTTTGAAACACCAGCCGAAACCTTGTATTTAGAAAAGAAATTGATGAGCATTCCAATTAAAAATCATTACGAACAACAATGTAATGCAGCTGCATTGAAACAAATGGGCGTAACTGTTTTAGAAGAAGTAGAGGATGATTTTTCTGATATTATTGAAAAATGGTATTCTTCACAAAATACAAATCCAAAAATTAAGGCGAATAATATTAATGAAACCTTGCAGTTTTTATTTGACACTTACCCAACTAAAAAGAAATTTGATAACGAAGAAATAGCTTTATTTATTTAGCGCTTAATTCCCTTTTTATTTAACGCTTCTTGATATGCCTTAGCGTTTTTCTGATGCACAGAATAATCATTGGTAAAGCTCGAATAGCCACTAAAATCAGGCTTTGCACAAAAGTAAGTATAATTACTTTTCGTGTAATTTAATACGGCATCAATGGTTGATGAATTTACCAAACAAATAGGGCCTGGCGGCAAACCTTTATACATATAGGTATTGTAAGGAGAATCGATATTTTTATCGGAAGATAAAACGCGTTGTGCGTCGAAATTTTGATTAGCGAAAACTATTGTGGGGTCTGCTTGTAGCTTCATATCTAGTTTTAGACGGTTAATATAAACACCTGCGATTTTTTGTTGCTCAGTTTTAATCGCACTTTCTGATTGGGTAATCGATGCAATCGTTATAATTTCAGATGGCGAGTAACCTAGCGCCTGCGCTTTGGCCAATCGCTCTTTTGTCCAAATAGTAGTAAAAGACTTTTTAAGTAACGCAAATAAATCGTCAATATGAATGTTCCAATTTACTTCATAAGATTCTGGAACAATTAAACACATGAGGTTATTGGCATTTAATCCGAAGTGTTCTTCCAAAATGGTTTCATTGCTACAAAAATCTTCTAATTCAGAATCGTTTATTTCTAGTTTATCAGAAACGTATGCAATAAATTGTTCCTTGTTTCTAATTTGCGAATTGAAATATAATTTTACTTTTTCTTGTTTTCCATTGATTAGCATTTTCATAATAGAACGGTTGCTCATACTCGCTTCTATTCTGTATTTACCAGGGTTGATGTGTTCTGCTAAATTCATTTCTTTTGCTATCCATTCAAAACTTGCATGATCATCAATAATGTTTTCAGAATATAATTCATCTAACACGTCATCAAAAGTTGCATCTGTTTTAACGTAGATATAAGTGAATTTTTTTCCATCAAGATGAACATTACTTTTAAAAATGTTTTCATAGGCCCAATACCCTACAAACACAAAAGCGAAAAGGATTAGGAGAAAAATTATTTTTTTGATGGTTCCGCCTTTTGATTTCGCCATTTTTCTAATGTAAGATGGTTTCTTTAATGAGTACAATTATTCCAACACATAAGGTGAACCAACCAAATGCAGGTTTTAGTTTTTGTGAAGAGAAATAATTGGATAATAGACTACCCAATAAAATACCTAATCCGCAAATAGCAGATATAGATATTAAAAACATCCAATCAATTTCTTGATGTCCGATATTGCCAGTAAAACCTATTAACGAATTAATAGCAATAATACAAAGTGATGTACCAATGGCTTTTTTAAAACTTAACCGTAAGAAGAAAATTAATACAGGAACAATAATAAAACCTCCACCTGCTCCAACAAAGCCGGTTATGAAGCCAACAACAATGCCTAATAAAATAACAAATGGCAGTCCTAAAGGTGATTTTGAAAACTCATCCCATTTCAATTGATTGATACGGTCTGTTTTTCGTTTTTTAATCATATTATAAGATGATGCTAAAATAAGAATAGCAAATATTACCATGATCAAAATATGTTTTGACATATCAAAGCCAAGTAATTGAAAATTAGCTGGAATATTTGGCATCACAAATTTTCGTACACAAAACACAGTAATCAAAGAAGCAATTGAAAACCTCAACATTGCCTCTACGCTGATTTCGCCCTTACGTAAATAAGCAATAGCACCAATTAAAGAAGTTAGACCAACGATAAATAAAGAATAAGTTGTTGCTTCATCAGCGCCATATCCCATAATATATACTAATACGGGAACGCCCAATATAGAGCCCCCGCCGCCAATCAACCCTAAGATTATACCAATGCATAAAAATAATATGAAGCCAAGTGTAGTCATTATGTCGATTTTATTTTACCGTAGATAAAATACTCAACTCTTTTAATTGCTCTTCACTGATTTCGCTTGGACTATCAATCATCATATCGCGTCCTGAATTATTTTTAGGAAAGGCGATAAAATCTCTGATGCTATCGCTCCCGCCAAACAAAGAACATAATCTGTCAAAACCAAAGGCTAGTCCGCCATGCGGAGGTGCACCAAATTCAAAAGCGTTCATTAAAAAACCAAATTGCTTCTGCGCTTCATCATTTGTAAAGCCTAATAAATCAAACATTTGCGCTTGTATGCTTTTATCATGAATACGAATGCTTCCGCCACCAACTTCCACCCCATTAATTACTAAATCGTATGCATTTGCTCTTACAGCACCTGGATCAGTTTTTAGTAACGCCATGTCTTCTGGCTTAGGTGAAGTAAATGGATGATGTTTTGCGTGCCATCTTCCAGCTAAGGAGGCTAATAAATTCGGGTCTCCATCATTCCATTCCAACAATGGAAAATCAACAACCCACAAAGCAGAGAAAGTATCTTTATCACGTAAACCTAAACGACTACCCATTTCTAAGCGCAATTCGCTTAAGGCCTTTTGTGTTTTTTCAGTTGCGCCAGCAAGTATTAAAATTAAATCGCCTGGCTCTGAATTAAAAGCTTTACTCCATTGTTTTAAATCGTCTTCGTTATAAAATTTATCTACACTCGATTTAATAGTTCCGTCTGAATTATGTCTCGCGTAAATTAAACCAGTGGCGCCAATTTGCGGGCGCTTAACAAAATCAGTTAATTCATCTAATTGTTTACGCGTATATTCTGCTGCGCCCTTTGCACAAATTCCTATAACAGATTCTGCACCATCGAACACAGGAAATCCTTTACCCTTTGCAATATCAGTAATAGCTACAAACTTCATATCGAAACGTGTATCGGGTTTATCATTCCCATAAAAATTCATAGCATCGGCGTATGTCATGTGTGGAACATGAGGCATATCAATGTTTTTAACAGCTTTGAATAAATGCCGCACTAAACCTTCAAACGTTTCTAAAATATCTTTTTGTTCAACAAAGCTCATTTCGCAATCTATTTGCGTAAACTCTGGTTGACGATCAGCGCGTAAATCTTCATCTCTAAAGCATTTTACAATTTGATAATATCTATCAAAACCAGCTACCATAAGTAATTGCTTAAAGGTTTGTGGGGATTGTGGTAAGGCATAAAACTGTCCTTGGTTCATACGGCTTGGCACTACAAAGTCGCGAGCGCCTTCAGGAGTTGATTTAATTAATACGGGCGTTTCTACTTCTAGAAAATTTAATTTATCTAGGTAGTTGCGCGTTTCAATAGCCATGCGGTGACGTAATTCTAAATTTTTACGAACAGTATTTCTACGTAAATCTAAATACCGGTATTTTAATTTTATTTCATCACTTACATCAGTATTATCTTCAATAACAAACGGTGGCGTAATGGATTCGTTTAACACAGTAAGTATCGTTACTTTTATTTCTATATCACCTGTAGGATTATTTTTGTTTTTACTTTGGCGCTCAATGACTTCACCCGTGGCTTGTAACACAAACTCGCGACCAACGGCACGCGCTTGGTCGCAAAGGTTTTTATCCCAATCTAAATTAAAAGCAAGCTGTGTAATCCCATATCTATCGCGTAAATCAATAAACGTCATTCCGCCAAGGTTACGGCTAATTTGCGCCCATCCCGATAGGGTAACTGTTTTGTTAATGTCGTTTATAGTTAATTCTCCGCAAGTGTGTGTACGTAACATAGATAAAATTTTAAGGCTCTAATTTACAGAAAAACAGAGAGATACAGAAACAAAAAATCCTTAAACTTTTTTAGGATTTTAAAAAGAAAGATATTAAGTTGTTGTATAATTTATATTTGCCGCTTCCCAGTTAACTACATTCCACCATGCGGATATATAATCAACGCGTTTGTTTTGATGTTTAAGGTAATAGGCGTGTTCCCAAACGTCCAACGCTAAAACTATTTTTCCTTTTTGTTCAGCTATTTGCATTAAAGGATTATCCTGATTAGGTGTTGTTGTAATTATTAATTTTCCGTCTTGCTCAATCAACCAACACCAGCCACTGCCAAATACTTTAAGCGACTTTTCTGAAAATTGTTTTTTAAATTCTTCAACCGATTTGAAATTTTTAACAATTGCTTCAGCTAATTTTCCTGTTGGCAAATTTTCTTTAGCTTCCGGATTAGGCTTTAATAGAGTCCAAAATAACGAGTGGTTATAATGGCCTCCTAAATTATTACGAATAGCCGGGAGCGTGGTCGCATCAATGTGTTTACATTTTACAGCATCAGTGCTTGAAAAATCTATGTTGGTTGATTTTATTTCATTTAATTTGTTTACATAACCTTGGTGATGTTTGGTGTAATGTATCTCCATAGTTTGAGCATCGATAAAGGGCTCCAAAGCATTATAGGCATAAGGTAATTTTGGTAATGTAAATGCTTCGTTTGTTAAGCTGGAGTTTCCTATTGCTTCAAGGGCTTGCAATTGTTCGTTGCTTACTAATTTTGTAGCTATACCTGCTAATCCTAATAATCCTGCCTTTTTAAAGAACTCCCTTCTGTTGCTCATAATTAAAATTGTATTAGCAATTGGTTTTTTTCTACAGCAACTCCGTTATTAATGGCTATTTTTTTAATTACACCATCGGTTGGCGATTTTAAAATATTTTCCATTTTCATTGCTTCTAATATAATTAAAGCATCTCCTTTTTTTACTTCTTGCCCTTCTGTAACTAATATGTTTAATACCATACCTGGCATAGGAGCCTTGATGTCATTCACTTTTTTAGTAGCTAAGCTATCTAAGCCTAAGCTGTGTAATAACTCGTCGTATTTGTCTTTTACGTCAAGTGTATATGGTGTGTTGTTTATTTTTACAAATAATTTTTTTTCTTCGGCAACAAACTTAACTAGCTCTAAATTATAAGAGCGGCTATCTTTTATTAAATGATAAATACCTTCCCTAACTTTAATAATATCAGCCGAAAACGCATTTCCGTTAATAACCCCCGAAAACGCATTATTTGTTTGTTTGTTGAGTTCTGTTTTGAACTCTTTTGATGAATTTACTTTTATCGTATACATAAAACAAAAATAACATTAAAAGGAGTTATTAGCAAAAAGAAAAACGCCTCACAATTTTTCGTGAAGCGTTTCCAAATATTGTTTTTGTGTGAATCTATTTTTTAATAAACTCAGCCATTTTATTGTCGTAATTTAAGAAGTAGCCACCTTTTGTTAAATTGGTAGCATCAATTGAAGAACCAAAGCCTCTTTTAACAACATTACCGTATTGATCATAAATTTCATACATAGTTTCAGCAGGCTTTTCAGCTGAAACGAAACTAATAGCTGATGATACTTTTACAGGAGCAAAAGTAACTTCTTTTGCATCAGACATAAAGTCTACAGGCTTAGATAAACGAGGTTGCCCACTATAATCTGTTTGACGAACACGCACTTGGTTTTTTCCTGAATGAGGTGCAATTTTAAATGTGTAGTTATTTGTAGTTGGAGTTCCAACACCGTCAACTTCTCCAACCTTTACCCATTTGTTCCAACGAAATTGTTCAACAGCAAAAGCCAATTTTCCAGTTTCTGATTTTGTGCTCCATTTTAAAGTACCGTCTTTATCGATTGTCATTGTAATAACTTCAAACGTACTCTTTGGCTTTAAAACCTCTGGATTTAACACTTTTGGTTTACAATCTTCTTTATGTTTTATTTTAATTTCAACTTTTTCCCCAATTTGTAATTTGTGTGGTTTAAAATCAATTTCAAAAGCGCTTGAGTTAACCTCGTCTGTTGTTATATTTCCGTTAACTAATACCTCAGTTACACAAAAACCAACGCCCCCTGATCCAAATGGATTTTGAACATATAGGTTTTTACCTTGGTAGTTGCCCTCTAAAATGATTACACCGCCTTGAGAAAACCCTTTAGTGATAAGGATTACACATAGTATAAGAAATAAAAAAGTCTTTTTCATATTTATGATTGTTTTAGCACGTCTGCAAAAAGTCTTGCAATATTAACATGATATTTTTGAAAAACAAAATAAAAAACTGTTTTTTAATCATTGTCTAAATAATAATAATGATTGTCGATAGTTTTTATAGTTTAACCACTTTATACTTTACTTGTAACTTTATAATTATATTTGTTTTTTAATATTATTACTCGTTTTAACTATTTTATATTATGAAATAGCCATTTTTATCGAAACACAAACACATTCCGATAGCTATGCTATCGGGAGAAGATTAACTGGCTAAACCATATGACAATTAAAAAACAATAAATATCTACATATGAATTTTAATATTTCAATTATTTCCTTCTTTGTTATTTTTTTAGCAATTGGTTGTAAAAATCAGGGAGAAGAAGATAGAAAAATTTCTGAGAAAAACGGAGGAACTCTTATTTTAGCTGAAAACATTCCTATCGGAACATTATTTCCATATGCAATTACCGCCCAACCAGAAGGATTAATTACCGGGCAAATTCACGAAAGTTTATTGAAATTAGACTCTAAATCTTTAGAGGTTATTCCTGGATTAGCTCAAAAATGGAAAATTTCGGCTGACGGAAAAACAATAACGTTTTATTTGACTAAGGGTGCCCATTTTCAACATGATAAGTGTTACAATAATGGAATAGGGCCCGAAATTACAAGTAAAGACGTTAAGTACACATATGAATTGATGTGTAATAAAGAGCCAAATAATTTGAATTTTGAAATTTTGTTTAAAGACCGCTTAGCGGGCGCAAATGATTATTATAATAAAAAAACAACCATTCTAACTGGTATTAAGATTATCGACGACTATACATTTAGTTTAGAGCTAGTAAATCCAAGCAGTAGTTTTTTAAAATTATTAGCTCATCCAGCCTCAGCAATTATTAATGAAACGGCTTTTAAAGCGTATGGAACAAATTTAAAAACAGGCGCAGGGCCATTTATGTATAGTTCGGCATCAACAAGCGATAAGATCGTATTAGTGAAAAACCCAAACTATTATGCTAAAGACAGCTCAGGTTGTTCTTTACCTTATTTAGATTCTGTTGTTGTTCTTATATTGCCCTCTATCGAAGATGGCTTAATCTTATACGAAAATCAAAAATTAGATTTAGTAAATACCTTGCCTTCTTTAAGAGTGAAGGAGGTTGTGGAAAAACACATTCAGGAGTTTGTAAGCCATCCTCCAAAATCCTTACTACAACATGAAGCAGAAATGTTGAGCCAGTTTTATGTATTTAATACTAAACAAAAACCGTTCGATAATATTAAAGTTCGTCAAGCAATTAATTATGCGATCGATAAAGATAAATTAGTTGATAATGTATTACAAGGACAAGCAATAGGCGCCGCTAACTATGGCATTACGCCTAACACTTTTGTTGGGTATGATGTTAAGAAAATTAAAGGTTATACATTTGACTTAACGAAAGCGAAAAAAATATTTGCGGAGGCTGGATACCCAGGCGGCATTGGCTTTCCTGAGGTAAGAGTATTAATAAATTCGGGAAATTCAC
This sequence comes from uncultured Bacteroidota bacterium, assembly GCA_903834765.1. Classification (GTDB taxonomy): domain Bacteria; phylum Bacteroidota; class Bacteroidia; order B-17B0; family Aurantibacillaceae; genus UBA4416. The sequence goes on along the minus strand of CAILKE010000039.1, from coordinate 18,494 downwards.
GCAACAGTAATATTGTAATTGAGTTACAAAAACAACTAAAAGAAAATTTAAACATCAATATTAGTTTTGAATCGTTGCCAAATGTTCAAAAATATGAGTTACAAATGCATGGTAAAAGCGATATTTTTAGAGATGCTTGGGTCGCCGATTATTCAAGTCCAGAAACTTTTTTGAACCTATTTGTTGGAGAAAGCGTTCCAAAAGATAATAATGCGACAAGCTACCCAAACACTTCGCGTTATCAAAATCCATTATATGATGCATATTTCAAAAAAGGAAGAGATACAAATATCAAGGACAGTAGTTATGCCTATTTTATGAGAGCAGAACAATTATTAATTAATGATGCCGTTATTATTCCTCTTTGGTACGAAGGTTCTTACCGTATGCTTTCGAATAGAGTAAAAGATCTTAATTTAAATGCAATGCGTTATTATAATTTAACGAAAGTGTATAAAGTTAAGTAAGAGTATTGTTTATACAAATTCTGGATGGCGGACTATTATACAATATTAGGTGTTACAAAAGCAGCATCAGACAGCGAAATAAAAGCAGCCTTTCGGAAATTAGCTAAGATTTACCATCCCGATAAAAACCCAAATAACCCTAATGCAAGCTCGGTATTTCAGCAAATATTAAAAGCTTATAATACACTCATTAATCCACATTCTCGTAGGCGCTATGATGATTTATACTTTGGAACAGTTGCGCAATCAACCACAATGCGTCAACCAAAAAGTAAATCACAAAAACAATGGACTAATACGGATGAAGATTTAAAGAGAAGAGATTATTACAAAAATTATTACAAGCATGCTGAAAAAACAGCCACTAAATCAAAGCCCAAACCTACCTATAGCGATTACAAATATATTTTGTTAGCCACACCATTATCAGTTGGGTTGTTAATGCTTATTGTATCTATGTTTACAAACGACCCTACAACTAATCAAACAAAACAACAGCGCCAATTAAAAACGGATACAATTAAAAAATAAATGCTAAAAACTACTATATTTAAAAAAGGAAGCGTTACTTTTTCTGATACAGGAAAGGGTAGGGTTGTTGTGTTGTTGCATGGTTTTTTAGGCTCGCATCAAATTTGGGAAAACACAATTCTTGAATTATCTAAATCGTACCGCGTCATCGCTATTGATTTGCCAGGCCACGGCTCAACGGATTGTTTTGGATATGTTCATACCATGGATTTGCTTGCGAAATGTGTAAAAGAGGTTATGGATAGCTTGAGATTAAAAAAATATGTAATCGTTGGGCATAGTATGGGTGGATATGTAGGATTAGCATTTGCTGATTTGTTCCCAGATAATTTAAAAGGATTATGTTTATTTCATTCATCCGCTTATGCAGATAATGATGAAAAAAAACGAGACAGAACCCGCTCTGTTAGGGTTGTAAAAGCAAATCACAAAATTTATACGACAGAGGTAATTAAAAACTTATTTGCAACAAAAAACGCTAAATATTTAAAAGCAGAAATTGCATTTGCCCAAAAAATAGCGAATAAGGTTTCTAAACGCTCTATCATAGCGGCTTTAGAAGGTATGAAAGATAGGCCTAATCGCGATATGATATTGGGTATGGTGAATTATCCTGTGATGATGGTGATTGGTGAATTAGATAATGTGCTACCTAAAGACCAATTACTGGAACAAACCCAGTTGATTAAAAACAAACAAGTGTTATATTTAGAACACGATGGTCACATGGGGTTTTTGGAAAGTCCGAAACTAACCACGAAAGCATTACGAAAATTTTTAAGAGCTTGCTATTAAATGGAAATATCATTTGCTTACGCTAAACAAACCGATTTACAAAAAATTGTAGCTACGTATAATTCTACGATTGCTTCGCGCCTAGTGACTGCTGATTTAGAGCCAGTAACAGCGCAATCTAAACAAGCTTGGTTCGAAGCACATTCGCCAAACAAAAGGCCGTTATGGCTTGTGTTTGTTGACGGCGCGTATGCTGGATGGATGAGTTTTAATTCATTTTATGGAAGACCAGCCTACGACGCCACGGTTGAGGTTAGTATATATTTAGAAGAAACCATGAGGGGAAAAGGGCTCGGGAAAGCTAGTTTAAACAAAGCGTTTGAAGCTTGTCAAGCATTAAATATTAAAACGTTGTTGGGTTTTATTTTTGATCACAACGAGCCAAGTTTGAAATTATTTGAAGTTATGGGGTTTCAAAAATGGGCACATTTACCACGTATTGCTAATATGATTGATACTGAAAGAGGATTGATAATTATGGGCAAACGACTTGCTTAACAATCATATTAATTGTTTTCTCCAGAAAAACTCCAATGAGATTTCGTTAAGACTACCATTTACAAGCTTTTATATAACAGAACAAAATTGCTAATATGTTGTTTTAACTTTAATTTAGTAACAACTTAAATATTCCAACATGTATAAAAAAACTACGCTTTCTATTTTAACATTTCTGTTTTTTGCAATTAATCTCCAAGCTCAATTATGGGTTGATAAAATGCATAACCCAAACGAAAACTTTTATTCTGTGCAACAAGAATTTAAGACCTATTGGCAAACAAAGTCATATGAGAGAGGCAAGGGGTTTAAGGCATTTAAGCGCTGGGAGTGGTTTACGGAGCCTCGCGTATATCCAACAGGCGATTTAAAATTAGCATCTCGCTCAAAAGCTTACGAGGAATTTCAAAAATATTTAAATGCAAATCCAACAGCGGCTCAACGAATTAATTCGGTAAACGCAACTACATCAACAGGAAATTGGACAGCTCTTGGGCCATTTGGTTCACCTATTGGCGGAGATGCGGGACGCGTAACTTTTATTAGGTTTCATCCAACAATTTCTACAACCATATATTTAGGAACAGGAGCTGGAGGCCTGTGGGTTTCTACAAATGGTGGAACATCTTGGTCAACTAACACAAACGCTCTTTCTGTATTAGGATGCTCCGATTTAGCTATTAATCCTATAACACCTAACATTATGTATTTAGCTACTGGAGATGTGGATGCTAGCGACACACATGCCACAGGTGTTTTAAAATCAACGGATGGTGGTGTAACATGGAACGCAACAGGATTGACATTTTTAGTATCTCAACAAAGAACAATTGGTCGTTTATTAATAAACCCATTGAACCCTAATGTTTTATTTGCCGCTACTAGTGCAGGAATTTATAGAACAAATAATGGAGGAACATCTTGGAATGTAATTAGAACAGGCACTTTTAAAGACATGGAATATCGTCCAGGGGATACAAGCACCGTATACGCAGTTACTGCAAGTGGCTTTTTAAAATCTACGACTGGCGGCAATACATCCGCGTCATTTGTAAGCATTACAAGTGGATTACCAACAGGTGGTGCACGAATGTGTGTATCAGTCACTCCTGCAGATCCAAATTACGTGTACATTTTAAGTAGCGCATCTGACAATAGTTTTGGAGGAATTTATCGTTCAACAAATTCAGGCGTCAGTTTCACAGCAATGTCGACTTCGCCAAATATTTTTGGATGGAGCACGGATGGCTCTGATACAGGGGGGCAAGGTTGGTATGACATCGCCTGTGGCGTATCGCCAACAAATAAAAATGAAGTCGTATGTGGCGGTGTTAACTCTTGGAAATCAACAAATGGTGGAACAAGTTGGACTTTACAAACTCACTGGTATGGTGGAGGCGCGCCTTATGTTCATGCCGATTTGCACGCAGTTGAATACCAAACAGGAACAAAATTATTTATGGGAACTGATGGAGGAATAGCCGTATCTTCAAATACAGGTTCATCCTGGACAACCATTAATGGCCAAATGAATATTGCTCAATCATATCGAATTGGACAATCTGCATCTACGGCTAGTTATGTTATTTCTGGCCATCAAGATAACGGCACTAATTTATTAAATGGAAGTGCCTGGTCAAGTGTATACGGTGGTGATGGCGCTGATTGTTTTGTAGACTGGAGTAACAACGCTAATTTGGTAGCGTCTTATATTCAAGGAGATTTTCAACGTTCTTCAAACTCGGGTGTTAGTTGGACAAGCATCTCTACAGGATTAACAGGCTCTGCGGCATGGGTAGCGCCTATTATTCAAGACCCTAATGTTTCTACAACCTATTATTGTGGTTATCAACAAGTATATAAATCACTAAACAAAGGAACGACTTGGACACAAATGGGTTCTATTTCAGGAAGTCCTCAGCTTTTGTATTTAGCGGCAGCGCCATCAAACTCCTTAGTATTATATGCTTCATCAAGCTCCGCTTTGTTTAAAACAACAAATGGTGGAACTTCTTGGGGATCTATTTCAGCAGGACTACCAACGGGGTCTGCTCAAATAACACAAGTAGCGGTTGACAACACAAACGCGAATAATATATTTGTGACATTTTCTGGGTATTCTGCAGGTAATAAAGTATTTTCCTCTACTAATGGAGGGACAAGCTGGACTAATATTTCCGCTGGATTACCTAATTTACCTGTCAATTGCGTGGTTTATCAAAAAAACTCTAATAATGCCATTTATGTAGGAACAGATGTGGGAGTATATTATAAAGATGGAAGTATGGCATCGTTCATTCCTTTTATGACAGGTTTACCAAACGTTGTTGTAAATGATTTTGAAATTTTTTATCCAACGAACAAGCTTCGTGCAGGAACTTATGGCCGAGGTGTTTGGCAAACGGATTTATATTCGAATCCTTTAGCGCCACCAGATGCATTTTATTCAACGTCATCGTCTTCTCTATGCATCAACACGGCTGCGGTTTTAAACGATCAGTCGTCTAATACCCCAACCGCTTGGAGTTGGACTTTAACGGGCGCAACGCCTTCTATTTCGGCGGTTAAAAACCCAACAGTGAGTTATGGCGCTATAGGTATTTATACCGTTTCGTTAACATCTTCAAACGCAAACGGATTAAGCATTGTTTATACAAACACAATCGCGGTAGTTTCACAACCTACTATAAGTGTAACTTCGGGAACGGTTTGCAGCGGAATATCAGCAGTATTAACTGCTAGCGGGGCTTCAACGTATAATTGGTCAACAGGCGCTAGCGGCAGCTCGTTAAACGTTTCTCCATCTGTAACATCAGTTTATACTTGTACGGGTTATGTTGGAGCTTGTACTTCTATTCAAACAACAACCGTAACGGTTGGATCTGTTCCTCCAATCCCAACAATTACTCAAATAGGCTCTGTACTTAATTCAAGTTCATCAACCGGAAACCAGTGGTATTTAAATGGATCACCAATTGTTGGCGCTACTGCCCAAACATACACTACTTCGCAAGATGGTTATTACTCTGTTTGGGTAACTAGTAGTTTAGGTTGTCAATCCTCTTCAAATTCGGTTTATATTTCTACGGTTGGATTAGAAGAATTAAGCTTTTTAAATGGCGTTGCAATTAGCCCAAATCCAGCTAAAGACATCTTATTTTTAAACTCAACAACGAAAGAGCAAAAACGTTTGTCTTATACTATTTATGCAGTAAACGGACAATTGGTTAAAAGCGGCAATGTGATTTTAAATTCAGGGAATGAAACCATTTCGATTTCAGAACTTGTGAAAGGCATTTACGAGATTACATTCATTGCTGACAAACATTCGTCAAGCATTAAGTTTATTAAAGAATAAGACTAAAATAATTAGTTAAAACCCTCAAGAAATTGAGGGTTTTTTTCTGCTATTTTTAAACAATCTAATCTTTAAAAAAATAGGCTGATTATTTGATGTTTTAAGCAAAAATCGTTAATCTTACCATCTCTAAATAGATTATTATGATTACCACTTCATCACCTATTAATTACCTTCCTATTGTATTAATGTTTTTGGTTGCCTTAGGGTTTGTAATCACAACAATGATTGCATCACATTGGTTAGGGCCAAAACGTAAAACGAAAATAAAACTTGACTCATTTGAATGTGGCGTAGAAGCTGAAGGGAATGCCCGATTACCATTTGCCATCAAATACTTTTTAGTAGCAATTTTATTTGTACTGTTTGACATAGAAGTTATTTTTATGTATCCATGGGCAGTTAATTTTAAAGAATTAGGCTTACTTGGCGTAATTGAAGTGTTTTCTTTTATTGCTTTATTGTTAGTAGGATTCTACTACATGTTATCTAAAAAAGCATTAAAATGGGAAGAATAATAAATAAAGGGTTGATTTAAATAGTAAGGCATCAACATCTTAAATCTTAAGTTAAAATGGCAAAAGAAATTATAAAACGAACAAAATTAGAAATCGCTAAAAGTCCTGAAGGACTTGAAGGGCCTGGTTTTTTTGCAACGAAATTAGAAGATGCTGTTGGTTTAGCGCGCAAAAATTCGTTATGGCCTTTGCCATTCGCAACTTCTTGTTGCGGTATTGAGTTTATGGCAACCATGGCATCTCACTACGATTTGGGCCGTTTCGGCTCAGAACGTTTAAGTTTTTCTCCACGTCAAGCGGATATGTTGATGGTAATGGGAACTATTTCTAAAAAAATGGGACCAGTGTTGCGTCAAGTATATGAGCAAATGGCAGAGCCTCGTTGGGTATTATCGGTAGGCGCTTGCGCAAGTAGCGGCGGTATTTTTGATACTTACTCTGTATTACAAGGTATTGATAAAATTATTCCTGTTGATGTATATGTGCCGGGTTGTCCCCCTCGTCCAGAGCAGATTTTAGAAGGTGTTTTAAAAATACAAGAGTTAACACAAAACGAATCTTTTAGAAGAAGAAATTCGCCAGAATACAAAAAATTATTAAATAGCTACGGAATAGAATAAAGAATGTTTAATGTTGAATTTTTAGTTTTTAATATCAAAAACTAAATTCTAAGAACTAAAAACTAAAAATGAACGAATTATTAAATACAGTAAACACTCGATTAAACGAGCAATTTGCAGACAGCATTGTGTCGGCGGAGTTGTTGTATGATTATCCAGTGTTTACCATCAAACACGATAAAATACACGAGGTACTTACGTTTTTAAAAAACGATGAAGCATTGAACTTCCATTTTTTAACAGATTTAACTGGGATGCAAACTCCTGATGAAAAGCATTTAGGTGTGATTTATCATTTGCATAATATGCCAAAAAACAATCGCATTCGTTTGAAAACATTTATGCCAATTGAAAAGCCTGAAGTTCATACGGCAACTGATTTGTGGCCTGCAGCTAATTGGATGGAGCGTGAAACGTATGACTTTTTTGGAATAAAATTCAAAGGACACCCTAATTTAAAACGTATTTTAAACATGGATGAAATGGATATTTTTCCATTACGTAAAGAATATCCATTAGAAGATCAAGAGCGTACGGATAAGGATAACAGCATGTTTGGAAGATAATAATTGAATTCAGAAATCAGATTTTAGAATGAAAGAAAAAATAGACATAAACCAAACGGTTACCGAAGAGAAAGAATACTCGACTTTAAACCTTGGCCCTACGCATCCTGCTACTCACGGTATTTTTCAGAATGTGTTGAAAATGGATGGAGAAATTATCCATGAGGCAACACCAACGATTGGATATATTCACCGCGCATTTGAAAAGTTAGCAGAACGTCGTCCATATGCACAAATCACACCGATCACCGATCGTTTAAATTATTGTTCATCACCAATCAACAACATGGGTTGGTACATGACGGTAGAAAAACTATTAGGCGCTAAAATCCCTAAGCGTGCTGAGTACCATAGAGTAATCATTATGGAATTATCGCGTATTGCAGATCATATTATTTGTAACTCCGTAATTGGTGTTGATACAGGAGCTATGACGGGCTTCTTATATATTTTTCAATGGAGAGAAAAAATTTACGAAATATTTGAAGAAATATGTGGCGCTCGTTTAACTACCAATATTGGACGTATCGGAGGATTTGATCAAGAATGGAATAAAAAAACGTGGGATTTAATCAATACATTTTTAGAAGAATATCCTAAAGGCTTAACTGAGTTTTCAAATTTATTAGAACGCAATAAAATTTTTATGGATCGCACAATTAATTGTGGACCAATAACTGCGGAAATGGCTTTGAGCTATAGTTTCACGGGACCTAACTTGCGTGCGGCTGGTATTGATTATGATGTACGCGTGATGAATCCATACAGTTCTTATGAAGATTTTGATTTTCAAATTCCAGTAGGAAAAAGTGGCGATACATACGATCGCTTTATGGTTCGTCAAGAAGAAATGTGGCAATCACTAAGCATCATTAAACAGGCGATTAAAAAAATGCCTGACGGGCCAATGCATGCTGATTTACCTGATTTCTTTATGCCTCCAAAAGAACAAGTTTACAACAATATGGAAGCATTGATTTACCATTTTAAAATTGTGATGGGAGAAACTGATGTTCCTAAAGGAGAAGTGTATCACTGTGTGGAAGGTGGAAATGGAGAATTAGGTTTTTACTTAATCAGTGATGGTGGAAGAACCCCATTCCGCTTACATTTTAGAAGACCATGCTTTATTTATTACCAAGCATATCCCGAAATGGTAAAAGGAATTATGTTAAGTGATGCTATCTTAACGATGAGTAGCATGAATGTTATTGCAGGAGAATTAGACGCTTAAGAAATGATAAATGTTAGATTATAAATTTTAAATTAATTAAAGTAAAACATTTTAGATGAAAAAAGGGTAATTAAAATTTATCATTTATCATTTAAAATTTAAAATTTCAATAAGAATGAGTAGTCAAGTACACGGAGCACAAAAATTTGATCAAGCAAAACGAGCTGAAACAGTATTTAGTGAAGATGCTATGAAAACAGTGCAAACAATCATTTCACATTATCCACCAGAAAAAATTAAATCAGCCTTATTGCCTGTATTACATTTGGCACAAGCTGAATTTGGCGGTTGGTTAAGTCCAGAAACAATGGATTATGTGGCATCTATTTTAAAAATCAGACCTGTTGAGGTTTTTGAAGTAGCGTCGTTTTACACGATGTATAATTTAAAACCTATGGGTAAATGTGTTTTAGAAGTTTGTCAAACAAGTTCTTGTTGGTTAAACGGTGCTGAAGACATTGTAAAATATATTGAGAAAAAATTAAACATCAAAGTTGGCGAAACAACAAAAGATGGTATGTTTTCTTTAAAAGTAGCAGAATGTTTAGGTTCTTGCGGAACATCTCCAATGTTACAATGCGGAGCATCATACCACGAAAACTTAACATACGAAAAAGTAGATGCTATTTTAGAAACCTACAAAACCGAAGGTAAATTAAGAAGTTACACAGACTTAGATTATAAAAACACTCTATAAATTATTTGTCACTCTGAGCGTAGTCGAAGAGTAAAAAAAATTGAACATGGGACGAAAATTATTAATACATAACGATCACATACCTAACATTCACACGTTAGCAGTATATCGTGCAAACGGTGGTTATGCTTCTGTAGAGAAAGCATTAAAAACAATGCAACCTGATCAAGTAACCGATGAAGTAAAAAAATCGGGCTTACGAGGCCGTGGTGGTGCGGGTTTCCCAACAGGTATGAAGTGGAGCTTTTTAGCAAAGCCAGAAGGCGTTCCTCGTTACTTAGTTTGTAATGCTGACGAATCTGAGCCAGGAACATTCAAAGATCGTTATTTAATGGAAAAAATCCCTCATGCATTAATCGAAGGAATGATTACTTCTTCATTTGCATTAGGAGCAAAAACATCTTACATCTATATTCGTGGCGAATATTTTTATGTAGCACGCATTGTAGAAGCCGCTATTGCTGAGGCTTACGCCGCAGGCTGGTTAGGAAAAAATATTTTAGGTACTGATTTCTCTCATGATTGTTATGTACAAGTTGGTGGTGGCGCTTATATCTGTGGAGAAGAAACAGCATTATTAGAATCATTAGAAGGCAAACGAGGAAATCCTCGCATTAAGCCGCCATTTCCTGCAGTAGCAGGTTTATGGGGTTGCCCAACTGTAGTTAATAATGTAGAAACGATTGCTGCTGTTGTTCCTATTGTGAATATGGGAGGCGAAGAGTATGCAAAAATTGGTGTTGGAAAATCAACAGGAACTAAATTAATTTCTGCTTCCGGACATATTAATAAACCAGGTGTTTACGAAATTGAATTAGGAATAACGGTTGAAGATTTTATTTATAGTGATGAATATTGTGGTGGTATTCGTAATGGCAAAAAATTAAAAGCGATTGTAGCTGGAGGTTCTTCTGTTCCTATTTTACCCGCAGCATTAGCAATAACAACTGCTAAAGGCGAACCGCGTTTAATGACTTACGAAAGTTTATCGGATGGTGGTTTCTTAACAGGTACTATGTTGGGTTCTGGTGGCTTTATTGCGATGGATGAGGACACCAGCATCGTGAAGAATTTATTTACCTTCTCTCGTTTTTATCATCACGAGTCTTGTGGACAATGTTCGCCTTGCCGCGAAGGAACAGGTTGGATGGAAAAAATATTACAAAAGTTTTTGAATGGAACGGCTAACGAAAGCGATGTAGATTTATTATGGGACATACAAAGTAAAATCGAAGGTAAAACAATTTGTCCATTAGGTGAAGCTGCCGCCTGGCCTGTAGCTGCGGCTATTCGTCATTTCAAACATGAGTTCATAGAAATAGCACAAAAGAAAAAATTTGTAGATATTTCTCATTACGATCGTTTAAACAAATTGGTAAAAGCATAAGTGAACACAAATATGATGATTGATATTAGTCATTTGCCTAGTGGTATCTATTTTTTAAAATGCACAGATTTAGAAAACAATCAAACAACACAAAAAATTATCATCAATAATTCAGAACAGAAATAATTGATTAACACATAGATTTAGAAAATAAAAAATATTGTTCAAATTAATTAAAGAATGAAAGTAACGATAGACGGAATAGAAATTGATGTACCAAAGGGTACTACCATTTTGCAAGCAGCACGTATGATTGGGCCAGATGTGGCTCCGCCTACCATGTGCTATCACTCTAAATTAAAAACCAGTGGTGGGTATTGCCGTACTTGTATTGTCAAGGTAACACAAGGTAGCGCTGCAAATCCCACTCCCATGCCAAAACCTGTGGCAAGTTGCCGTACAGAAGTAATGGAAGGGATGGTAGTAGAAAACACTATTAACGCTGATGTTTTAGAGGCTCGTAAAGGTGTAGTTGAATTTTTATTAATGAATCACCCTTTAGATTGCCCTGTTTGCGATCAAGCAGGCGAATGTGATTTACAAAACTTAGGTTATAGTCATGGCGCTGCAACAACGCGTTATGAATTTCCGCGTCGCGAATTTGAACGCATTGATATTGGTAAGTATGTTCAATTACACATGACACGTTGTATTATGTGTTTCCGTTGCGTAAAGGTTGCCGAGCAATTAACAGATAATCGTGTACATGGTGTGATGCACCGTGGTGATGCTGCAGAGATTTCGACATACATTGAAAACGTGATCGAAAATGAAATGTCTGGAAATGTGATTGATGTATGCCCTGTAGGAGCATTAACTGATAAAACCTTCCGATTCAAATCACGTGTGTGGTTTACAAAACCTGTTGATGCTAATTGCGATTGTAAAAAATGTGCTGGTAAAGTGCGCTTATGGATGAAAGGTGATGAAGTATTACGCGTAACGGCTCGTAAAGACCAATGGGGAGAAGCAGTAGATTTTATTTGTAACGAATGTCGTTTCGAGAAAAAGAAAACAAGTGATTGGAAAATAGAAGGGCCTTCACATATAGCTAGAACAAGTGTGATTTCTCAAAATCATTACGAACACTTAAACGAATTAAAATTACAAGTGATGAAACAACAAAAAGCACTTGGTTTTATGGATATTAATAAACGACCATAGTGATTGTTGATTATAGGAATAATTGAATTAAAGAATAAAAATAGAAAGTGAAATTTGATTTAACATATAAGCGAAAAATCTTAAATCTTAAATCTTAAATCTTAAATCTTAAATCGAAATATGACAGCATTTATAATATACAAAGCAATTATGTGTGGAGGAGTTTTCCTTCTTTGCTTAGCAGCAGCTGCTTATGCCACATTATGGGAAAGAAAATTTGCAGCGTTTTTGCAAGACAGAAAAGGACCGAGTCGCGCTGGTTGGGGTGGAATTTTACAACCGGTAGCCGATGGTGTTAAAATGTTTATGAAGGAAGAAATTATTCCTAACGTATCAAATCGTTCTTTATTTATTCTAGGACCAAGTTTGTTCATGATAACAGCTGTCATTACAAGCTCTGTTGTTCCTTGGGCTAAGCCGGTTATGATTGGCGGACAAGTGTACGATATGCAAATCACAGACATTAACATTGGCGTGATTTATTTGTTAGGTGTTGCTTCTATTGGCGTGTATGGTATTATGATTGGTGGTTGGTCATCAAATAATAAGTTCGCGTTATTAGGTGCCGTTCGTGCATCGTCACAAATGATTAGTTATGAAATCCCAATGGGTATAGCTTTAATTGCTTTAATTATTTCATCAGGAGGATCCTTAAGCTTAAAAGAAATTGTTGAAGGACAAGATGCTGGTTTTGCTAATATTGTTTGGCAACCACTTGGCTTTTTAATTTTCTTTATCTGTGCCTTAGCAGAAACAAATCGCGCACCTTTCGATTTACCAGAATGTGAAACTGAATTAGTAGGCGGTTACCATACAGAGTATTCTTCTATGAAATTAGGATTGTATTTGTTTGCTGAATATATCAACATGTTTATTTCTTCGGCAGTAATGGCAACGCTTTATTTTGGTGGTTATAACTTTCCGTTTGCTCACGAGTTGTATGAAAAACTAGGCTTAGCAGATGGTTCGGTTTGGATCTCAGTAATAGGCTTTGGTGCTTTAATGACTAAAATATTTGGGTTCGTTTGCTTGTTTATGTGGATTCGTTGGACCTTACCTCGTTTCCGTTATGATCAATTAATGAATTTAGGTTGGAAATCATTATTGCCATTATCCTTATTGAATTTAGTTATCACAGTAGCAGTAGAATATTTTAGAGGAAATATTAAATTATAAAAGAAAATATAAATTAGGATAAAAAAATATACTTCAGCGATCTCTGCGAATACTCAGTAATCTCTGCGGTTAAAATAAAAACTAAAAAAATGCAATTAACAAATAGAAAAAAAGAGGTTTCATTTAAAGAGCAAAGCTTCGCTGAACGCATCTATTTACCTGCTATTTTGAAAGGTATGGTAATTACAGCAAGCCACTTATTTAAAAAATCACCTACCATTAATTATCCTGATGTAAAGCGACCTATCGCTCCTGTGTACCGTGGCCAACATGTGTTGAAACGTGATGATGCCGGCGCAGAACGTTGTACGTCTTGTGGGATGTGTGCCGTAGCTTGTCCTGCTGAAGCAATTACCATGACAAGTGGTGAGCGAAAAAAAGGAGAAGAGCATTTATACCGCGAAGAAAAATATGCAGCTACTTATGAAATTAATATGTTGCGTTGTATTTTCTGTGGTTTATGCGAAGAGGCTTGTCCTAAAGAAGCTATCTTTTTAACAGACCGTTTAGTTGATGTTGAATTTGAGCGTAATGATTTTGTGTACGGTAAAGATAAGTTGGTTGAAAAAATGAATGAACGTATAGACGTGACTAAACGACAAACCTCAGCTGTTTTAGAATTTAAAAAAACATTGGGCTTAAAACATAACGAATTATTTGAAGCTCAAAAATTAAATCAAGGGAAACACCATTAATTTTAAAAAATAAAAACTAATTATAAATAAACAGATTTTGATCTAAGCGAAAAATCTTAAATCTTAAATCTTAAATCTTAAATCACATATGTTAGGACTCACAATCACACAATGGCTTTTTGGAATATTATCATTAATGGCAATTATGTTTGCGTTAATGGTTGTGTTTACTCGTAGCCCCGTAAATTCAGTTTTGTATTTAGTATTAACGTTCTTTTGTATAGCTGGACATTATTTATTATTAAACGCACAATTTTTAGCAGTCGTTCATATCGTTGTATATGCTGGTGCTATTATGGTGTTGTTCTTATTCATCATCATGCTTATGAATTTGAATACAGAGACTGAACAACAAAAACATATTATTGCTCGCATCATTTCTGGTGTCATAGGTGGCTTGTTATTATTTGTAATGGTGGGCGCTTTAAAAGGAGCAGAGCAAATAAACTTAGTACAAAGCGGTGCTTCTCAAATAGGTTTAGTAAAAAATTTAGGAAATGTGTTATTTCACGAATTCTTATTTCCATTTGAAGTTGCTTCTATTTTATTATTAGCGGCTCTAGTTGGCGCTATTATGATTGGAAAGCGAGAACCAATTAAGAATTAAGAAGTTAGATTTAAGATTTAAATAAATGGACAAAATAGATTTAAAAATAAGAACAAAACAATTTGCAGTTGATACAATTCGCTTTATTAATGAATTGCCTAAATCAAAAGCAAACGATGTTATTTCTTATCAAATAATTAAATCGTCGACTTCTGTAGCTGCTAATTATAGAGCAGCGTTGAGGGGTCGTTCAACTGCTGAATTTGTTTCAAAATTAAATATTGTCTTAGAAGAATCTGACGAATCAAATTTTTGGTATGAAATTATTCAGGATACAAATGAAACGATTGATGCAAATAAACTTAAAAAACTTTTAAATGAAAGTAATGAACTAACGGCTATTTTCGCATCTTCTTTGAAGACTGCTCGTAATAATATAAAGAATGCAAAATCTTAAATCTAACTTCTTAAATCTTAAATAAATATGTTAAACGGAATTCCTATCAATTATTATATTATGCTTAGCGCAGTATTGTTTATCATTGGAGCAGTTGGCGTAATGGCTCGTAGAAATGCGATCATTGTTTTTATGTGTATTGAATTAATGCTTAATGCGGTCAACTTATTATTGGTAGCATTTTCAACATTGCACAATGATGCTTCGGGACAAGTATTTGTGTTCTTTATTATGGCGGTTGCTGCTGCAGAGGTTGCAGTAGGCTTGGCTATTTTAGCAATGGTGTATCGTAATTTCAAAACCGTTGATATTGATGTATTAAATAGATTAAAAGAATAAGGAATTAACTAAAAGTAAAACAAGCGATTATTAAAATCGTAACACACAACATTGTAAATAGTATAGTATGGTAAAATTAGTAGCACTCATCCCTTTATTTCCTTTACTAGGATTTTTAATAAATGGATTTTTTGGTAAAAAAATCAGCAAAGGCCTATCGGGAACCATTGCGAGTTTAGCAATATTAGCGTCGTTCATTGTTTCATTATTGATTTTCTTTAATTTGTTAGAGCATCCCGAAACAGGTTCTCAAACGGTTGCTATCTTCTCATGGATAAACTCCGATACCTTAAAAATTCCTTTCGAGTTTTTAGTTGACCCTTTATCATCATGGTTTTTATTAATCATTACTGGCATTGGTTTTTTAATTCACATATACTCAATTGGCTATATGCACGACGACGAAGGGTTTTCAAGATTCTTCACATACTTGAATTTATTCGTATTCTTCATGTTGTTGTTAGTGTTAGGAAACAATTACCTGATTATGTTTGTGGGTTGGGAAGGTGTAGGATTATGTTCATACTTATTAATCGGTTTTTGGTTTAAAAACACAGCTTATAATAACGCCGCTAAAAAAGCCTTCATCATGAATCGTATTGGTGATTTAGGATTCTTATTAGGCATCATTTTAATTTTTGTAACCTTTGGTAGCATTACCTATGGCGATGTGTTTTCAAGCGCATCAAATGGTAGTCAAGGAACAATAACTGCAATAGCCTTATTATTATTTGTAGGGGCAATGGGTAAATCAGCACAGTTACCATTATATACGTGGTTGCCTGATGCGATGGCTGGACCAACGCCTGTTTCAGCCTTAATCCATGCAGCAACAATGGTAACAGCAGGTATTTATATGATCGTTCGTTCAAATGTTTTTTATGCGATGTCTGATGTAGCGTCAGAAGTAGTTGCGGTAGTTGGTGTTACAACTGCTTTATTTGCAGCAACGATTGGTTTATTCCAAAACGATATCAAAAAAGTATTAGCGTACTCAACCGTATCTCAATTAGGCTTAATGTTTTTGGGTTTAGGCGTTGGCGCTTATAGCTCTTCAGTATTTCATGTAACAACACATGCTTTCTTTAAAGCCTTATTATTCTTAGGCGCAGGTTCTGTTATTCATGCTATGGGTGGCGAACAAGATATGCGTAAAATGGGTGGCTTGAAAAAAGCATTACCAATTACATTTTTAACAATGGCTATTGGAACGATTGCTATTAGTGGTATTCCTCCATTCTCTGGATTCTTTTCAAAAGATGAAATTTTAGCACACGCTTATGAGCACTCACCAGTATTGTGGTTTTTCGGAATGGTAACATCTATGCTAACAGCGTTTTATATGTTCCGTTTATTCTTCTTAACCTTTTATGGTAAATTCAGAGGAACACACGAACAAGAGCATCATTTACATGAGTCGCCTAAAACAATGACAATTCCTCTAATAGTATTGGCAGTGTGCGCTGTATTAGCAGGGTTATTAGGCTTACCTGAATTTTGGCACCAAACGAATTGGATTGGTGAATATTTAGACCCAATTATTAAAATTAAAAACCCAAGCATCTTAACGCATGAGGTAGAATGGATGTTAATGGGAATAGCTTCTATATCAGCTGTTGCTATTATTTATATAGCGTATATTATTTATATGCAACGAAACATTCGTCCATTACCGGAAGGCGCTAAAATGCCTTGGTTTCAAAAAGTTGTTTATAACAAATATTTTGTAGATGAATTTTACGATGTAGTTGTTCGCAAAACAATGGATTGGAAAGCGAATCTGTTCAATTACATTGATAAACATGTATTAGATGTGTTTGTAAATGGGGTAGGAGATGCTGTAAGTGGCGTTGGCTCTTTAGTTCGTAAACTACAAACAGGTCACATTGGATTTTACATTTTTAGTATGGTAGCGGGCATCGTATTGATTTTGTTTTTCACATTCATGAAATAAGAGCATTTAAATAAATTATAAAACACAAATAAAAATATATGTTAGTTGGATTATTAATTACCGTACCACTTATTGCAAGTCTATTGGTTTTCCTTACCAAAGGAAAAGCAAGCCGTACCGCTGCATTAGGATTATCAATCGTAGAATTTGTATTAGCCTTAGTGGTTTACATGCAATACAAACACAATCCGGACAATAGCCAGTTGCAATTAAATTGTGCCTGGGTAGAGTCGTTAGGTATTCACTTTGCGGTGAGTATTGATGCGCTTTCCTTATTAATGGTGCTTTTAACCACAGGCTTAGTACCTTTGATTATTTTGTCGTCGTTTAATACTGAATACAAAAACCCAAATTCATTTTACGGATTGATCTTATTGATGCAAATGGCTTTGGTTGGTGTGTTTGTAGCTAACGATGGATTTTTATTTTATGTGTTTTGGGAATTAGCATTAATTCCTATTTATTTTATTTGCTTATTATGGGGCGGTGAAGGAAGAGCGCGAATCACCTTCAAGTTTTTTGTATATACCTTATTTGGTTCCTTATTTATGTTGGTTGGTTTAATTTATTTATACAATCACACAGGCTTCGAAACAGGCATTAAATCATGGGCTTTAACCGATTTATATGTTGCTGGTAAATCAATGACGATTAATCAACAATCCTTTGTGTTCTGGTCTATCTTCTTGGCATTCGGAATTAAAATGCCAATCTTCCCTTTGCATACGTGGCAACCTGATACATATGTTAATGCGCCAACACAAGGAACGATGTTGCTTTCAGGGATTATGTTAAAAATGGGAACTTTTGGTTTAATTAAATGGTTATTACCTATGGCTCCCTTAGCCCTTGAAAAATGGGGTAGCGTAGCAATTGGTTTAGCTGTGTTTGGAATTATTTACGCATCATTAATCGCCATCGCACAAAAAGATTTCAAACGCTTAATAGCTTATTCATCTATTGCTCACGTGGGTTTAATTGCTGCAGGTATTTTAGCAGCCAATCAACAAGGCATACAAGGTGGTGTGATGCAAATGTTAGCGCATGGTGTTAATGTGGTAGGTTTGTTTTTAATTGCAGATATTCTAATGCGTCATACAGGCACTAACGAAATGGAAAAGTTAGGCGGTATTAGAAGCATGAACGGAAATTTCGCCGTATTATTTTTAATTGTATTATTAGGTTCAGTTGCACTGCCCTTAACGAATGGTTTTGTGGGTGAGTTTTTATTAATCAACGGTGTTTATCAATACAACGCGTGGTTTGCTGCTTTCGCAGGATTAACGGTTATTTTGGGCGCAGTATATATGTTGCGAGGTTATCAAACCATCATGTTAGGTGAGAAAAAAGATTCAGCTATCGCCTTCGGCTCTTTAGCATCATCTGATAAATGGGTATTATATATCGTATGTGCAGCAATTGTTGCATTTGGTGTTTATCCAAAACCATTGAATGAATTAGCAGAAGAAGGAACACGTTTGATAATGTTAA
>CAILKE010000038.1 GCA_903834765.1 uncultured Bacteroidota bacterium | reverse complement strand
TTAATATAGCCGTACATTAAAAAAAAATGATGAATAAACTACTTTTAATGATAAATTGCATTTTTTTGATTGCTTTTTTTACATCGTGTAACAATGAGAGTAATAAAATAAAATCGTGCGAAAAAGATATTGCTCATGCAGAAGAAAATGCTAAAGGTTACACTACTGAAGATTGGAAAAAGCTAGAAGAAAAAATGGATGCCTTACAAAAGGATATTGAAATTAACAGAGATAAATATACCGACGAGCAAATAAAAGAAATTGGTAAACTTCAAGGAAGATATTTTGCCATTGCTGTTAAAAAAGGAATCAATGATTTTCAAGAATCTGTTGAAGATTTAGGAAATCAAATGGAAGGATTTATTGAGGGAATAACAGACACAACCAAAAACAAATAGATATGCAAAACAAACTTTTAAAACTATTTTCTATTACATCCCTTGCTGGTGGGATTGTTTTTCTGACATCATGTGGAGGTAATAATAATAAAATATGTTTACCACTATTCAATGGTAAAGAAATTTCATCAGGGTTACTAGATAAATATGTCGCTGCAACATCTGGTCAAATTCAAGAAGAAATTAAATTGAACGATGATGTTCATGTTTATGTCGACAAGTCTTCAGGAATTAATGAAGCTTTTAATTCACCAGAAGGTGGGGTTAGGGCATTAAATTTATTGACAGAAATAGCTGGTAAAAAAGCGAAATTTTTCAGTGTTCTTTCTACTATTACGCAGGAAAATTTTCAGGGGTCAACAACAAATTATTATGACAAAAAGGACAGTTATGACCCGATAGAATCAGCCGGCTTAGAAAAGGCATTAAATGAAATTATTAAAAGAAATGGCTTATCATTTTTTGTTACCGATGGAGAGGAATTTGATCCAAATGGTGAAGAAGATAATGCTCGTCCTTGGGCTCAAGAGCCAATGGAGAGATGGATTCAACAGGGTAATTCAATCCATTTTTGGATAACTGATTTTAAAGTAAAAAATATAAATAAAGTAGATATCACCAAGCACCTTTTCTTTATGGCTTTTGTGCCTTCTAAAATGTCTACTGAAAAGCACTTTCAAGATTTAGTTAAATCTTTGACTGGCATAAATCCGGATCATTTAGAGCTTTCTAATACCTCATGGCAAATTCTAAAGCCAAGTTGGGCTGAACAGTCAACCGGGTTAGATCCTAACCTGTTGAAGGAGGGTGTATTTGAAAAAAACAATTATATCCGCAACTTCGAAAACACTTTTGGTAGTTATGAATTTATGAGTATACAATTACCTATAAAAGCTGAGGTGTTAACCGTAGAGGGGGCATTAACTAAACCACAATTTTACAGAGACTTATTTGTTGATTTGTCTAACAATAAATTTTTTGATATTAGTAAAATTGATGCGGAAGTAACTGACATTACAAATGATTTAAATAGCTTTGCTAGGTTTGATGAAATAGTTTCAAATCTGCCTAATACTACTAAAGAAACAACCACTAATAAGACCATACTTGATCCAAATCATGCCTATTCATGTTTTTATGACATTAAAGATGATAAACCCATTATAAAAGGTGAGGAAAAATATATCAAAAAATATCAAAATTCACTTAAAGAGTTTTTTCAGTTTGATGAAGAGATTTTTAAAAATTCAATGAAAGATAATGCTTCAAAAGTGGAAGTAGGTATTAGATTTCATAAGAATTTCAACGAAGGAGATCAAAAATTAAATAAGGAATTAGGTTATAACATAATTCGTGTAGATTTCAAAATTGAAGATTTTAATGATAAATCAGTTAAAGAACTTGATAAGTTTACCTGGAAGTCTATGTGGAAACCTGACCAACCTAATTCAGGTTTTGCAAAAAGTGTTGAGGAAGTAATTAAATCAACTCAACCAAAAGATAAAATAATTCACACTTTATTTATCAAATTTATTAAAGGCTAATTTATAACTAATCACTAACAATTAAAAAATAAAAATTATGGTATCAACAGTTCCCGTTTACATTATTTCGGCAGTATTTGCCGGTGTATTTTTACTAATCGCAGCTTTAATTTCTAATGCAATAAAATTTGAGGGTGGTGCTAACCCAAAGGACCCTGGAAAACGAAAGATGTGGTTTTGGATTATGGCAATTATCGGCACCATAGCAAATCTATTGTTTGGATTGTTTAGTTATTATTATCCAGAAAATAATAGCTATGCTAAATCTCAGCTTATTACAGCTATAGGTATCGGCACTGGAATTTGTTTTTTGCTTTATATCGTTTTAGGCTTTGTATTAAGCAAAGTGTTCAAAAACGGAAAATTAGGAAACTGGTTTTAATTTAAAAAATAATAAAATACTATGAGTCAAGATAAATTATTTGTGATAGGTATTGGAGGAACAGGAATGCGCTGCCTTGAATCTTTTGTGCATATGTGTGCCATGGGAATGTTCGATAATAAAGAAATTGAAGTTCTAACACTAGACACCGACCAAGAAAATGGTAATTTAAAAAGAGTTTGGGATTTAATTGCTTTATACAATCGAATAAAAAACCCTACTGGTAACGATGCGGACGCTGGAGGAAAACCATCTTCAAATACATTTTTCTCTGCTAAATTGAACTTATCAAAGTATTGGCCATCTTATTCAGGAGGAGTAAATTATCAATCTTTATCTAATGTATCCATTAAAAGTGATGATACCAAAGAAAATATTGACTTAGCGTCGCTATTTTTAGATGAAGCTGCGCAGAATTTTGATTTAGCGCATGGTTACAGAGCTCAAACTCATTTGGGTTCACAACTAATGTATCATGCTATAATTTCTGCTGCTAAAAATGTAAAAAGCAAAGGCAACGCTGCATTACCCCAAGAAAGGGAATTAATTAAATACATAGAGGATTTAGTGAAACTAAAATCTCAAGCTCGTGTTTTCATTTTTGGATCTATTTTTGGCGGCACGGGAGCATCATCTATACCAGTAATACCTACTGCGTTTAATGATGCGTATAATTTATTTAAAGGATTACCTCTAGAAACGAAATCTACTGAGGCTAAATTTGGCGCATCATTACTCACTGAATATTTTAAATTTAAAAGTCCTACTGATGCCCAGAAAAAAGAAAAGAAAAATTCAATTGTTGCAGATTCAAGTTATTTTACATTAAATAGTCAAGCTGCTTTACAATTTTATCAAAATGACCCAACCGTTAAAGCAAGTTATAAATGTTTATATAATGTGGGTTGGCCAGTTGGTGACGTTACTGACTTTTCCAAAGGAAAAAATGAATCTGAGACAATTACTGGAGGTGCAGCTCAAAAAAACCCATGCCACGTAACAGAATTATTATGCGCCTTTGCTACTCATGATTTTTTTAATCGTGAACAGTTTGAAGAGAAAGAAGCTGATTATTTATTTAGAACTGTTCATCACGATAACGGTTCATTTAATTTCAACTTTCAAGATTTTGTGGGGGATTCTAAACAATTCAAAAACGCATTACCTGGCTTATATTCAATTGCATTATTAACACTTGTATTTCATCAAGGAGCTGATGCTAAGGAAGGAATGAGTGGCTGGATTAATAGAATGGTGAAAATGGGCAACGAGGAATATAAAAATGTAATTGACGAGCAAAGTAAAAAAGATATAACGGACTATTTTAAATCATTTTTATTTCATAAAGAAGGAAGCAATGTATACGATGGATGGCTTTATCAAATAAAAAACTCATTTAATGGGCAATTTATTCTTCCGCCTTCTGCATTTGCTAAAGATTGGTCTTCTATTGTTAAAATTAATGCGGGTGAATTGTTAGAGGATGATATATCGAAGTGGGGCAGAAAAAAAGATGCTGGTGATTGTGCTAATAAATTTATTGATGAATTTATAAAAAGTAATGTAAATCCAGAACAAATGCCTACAGGCCATCCTAAGGAAAAACTTATAGCACAACTTTTTAACACTATATCTAAACTTCAAAACGTGTCATAATCATGAAAAATACTAAAAACGTTTTAATCAATTCTATCAAATCACCAAATGGTTCAGAATACAAGTGGAACTCTATTGGAGATTTTATTAAAGAATTTACAAGCACAATAGGTGTTAGTAATGTAAATTCTGAAGACAAAGATGCTCCAAAACCAAACATTTCTAATGCTGTTTCAGGTTTACCTAGTTCTTTTGCCAGAGCAAATATGTTTACGTATGCTCTTAACTCACCTGCTGTTGATGGTCCAACATCAGGGTTAAATTCATTTTATGCAGTATTGTTAGATGAATGGAAAGGTTTAGTTTCTTCTTTTGTGCTTGAATCAAATACAACGTCTTTTCAAGTTAAAAGAGTTTGGCTAACCTATTCTGATAATGATGGGACGCTTAATAATACGAATCATTTGTACGAACCAAAGGGGGCTTTTGGAAACTCGTTATTTAATAGGAAACAACTATGGGAAGATCAAAATGAAATTGGCGATCCTGCTCGAAACAAAAAACCATTTATTGATATAATTTATTATAATGGTTTGGTTGTAGGTGGTACCTCACCTGAATCTTTAGTATTTACATCTCCAGGATATAAGTTTGTTGGTAACGACTTAAATAAAGTCTTTATAGGTGAGAATTCCGGTAAATTTACCGATCCATTAAATGCTAAAGGCAAGTTAAACTCTATAGAATTAAATAAGCTCTTTGCTTATGTAAATAAACTTACTCAAAAAATAACTCCTTTTTTCGAAAAATATTCCAAAAGTAAGGATTTATGGCCACATGATAAAATTGACCAAAATATTGGTCAATTTTTAGGAAAGTGGATGGAAAAAATAAAGAAGGAGGCTTCTGATAATGGTATTATACTTGATCCTAATGCTAAACCAGAAGTTACATGTTTTGAGTTAGAACCATTTAAATCTTTATTTAATTCTGTAAATCAATATTATGCAAATTATCAAGGATCTATTTTTACAGAAGAAGATTTAGGTAGAGATGACGATTGCATTGCATTTAAATTAGAAGATTTATTATTGGATCCAGATACATCTTCAATAGCAAAAATAGAGGTTGACGATATTTCACATCTTCCAATAAATGCTTTAGAGGTAGATTTTTCTGGAAATAAACTTTATTTTACAATACCTTTATCTCCATTGGGGTTAAGGGTTTTTCAGCGTGAAGGCAAATTAGAGAATCTAATTAATGGTAAAGGTGGAGCAAATAAATCGTCTTTAATTGCCCTGTATAATGCTTCTGATAACTCATTAAATGTCAAATTAGAATTATGGAAGGATGATGGAACTTTAATTGCTCCAATTGGTCCAATACCTTACAAATTAACAACAGTTGGTGCAGACGCACTTGGTTTTAAACAAATGGTTCTGTGGCCTAATTTTGTAAGTAATAATTGGGGGAAATACTATTTATATTCAGAAATGCCGCACAATTCTCCAACAGGATGGCAAGCCTATCCAATTATTGGCAATATTGATGAGGCTAACAATGTTGTAGAATTATTAGACAAACAAACAGGGAAAAAAATTGGCATTAAGGACAATCAACTTCCCGATTCTGAATTTGGATTTGTTAGATTAGCAGAAAATGGAAAAGGTCAAGATGGGCTGGGTAAATTACTGATAGGGAATATTAAAACCTTGAGTAATTTCAAATATGAAATCTATGAATCAAGCAAACCTATTAGAGGAATTGAACTAAAAAATTCAGGTAAATCTTCAGGATTTATTTTTATTAAATATGCTGGAACAGAAAGTTCTTCGCATGTTACAATTATTCCTCCAAATCCTAATCTTTATGCTACAAGATTAGGTATAGACTTTGGTTCTAATAATAGCTGTATTGCATATTATGATGGTAACGAACCGCAAATTCTTCAGTTTAAAAATAGACGCATTTCATTTTTTACCTCTGATGATCATCAAAATGAATCTAATAAAGCTAAACCAGCCGATGCTTTTGAGATGTTATTCTTCCAGAATGATGAACCAATGTCTAATAAAATTAAATCTGTATTAACCTTACATGATGAAACCAGATTAGAAGATGATAATGGACATGGGAATAAAAATCAATTATTAGATGAAGTGGTCAAAGGTGGGTTTTCATGCTACGAATCAAATATTGCTATTGAGGATAGTACGCATAATCGTCATATTCTAGGCTTGTCAAAAATACCAGATCAAAAAGTACAAGTGGTGTACAATATGAAATGGAGTAGTGATGAACGAGAAGATTCCCACAAAAAGGCATTCATAAAATCTATATTGTTGCAAACCTACGCAGAATTATTTATGCGCAAGGAGGGTCGAATGTTCCCAAAGGATTTGGCTTGGGCATATCCAGCTGCAATGTCTACTTCTAGAGTTCAATCGTATTCGAATAAAATCTGGGAAAAAGTAATAGATTGTAATCCCCTTGTTAATACGCCTCCTTCCGTAGATACAAAATTAGAAGTTGTGCTAAATCCAATGGGTTTGAAAGGAAAAAGTAGTGGATTGACTGGTGGATTGTCTGGTGGATTGTCTGGAGGATTGTCTGGAGGATTGTCTGGAGGATTGTCTGGAGGATTGTCTGGAGGTACAACAAGCCAAACCAATACAAGTTTTATTCAATTAGATCTGCCTGATGAAATAGAACAAATGATTGTTCCAAATTATAAGTTAAAAGCGATTGGTAAGCCAAAAGAAAAACCAATAAGTACATCTCAAGCAATGACAGAATCTCAGGCTGTTGCTTGTTACGCTTCGGGTGAGGCGCCGAGAGCCGGCCATTTTATACTAGGGTTTGATGTTGGAGGATCAACAACTGATTTGTTAGCTATCACTGGAGGTGTTAACGGTATTTCTTCTACTGCATCTGCTTTAGTAAAACAAAACTCAATAAAATTAGCAGCTGGTTCGCTTGCAGATGCAACAAAGCTAATCCCAAATTTTAATGTTTTTCTGAAAGATTATGCCAGTAGAAACCTAGGGAAGATATATGGGTTAGAAAACATGACGGCTAATACAGCGCCTTATTATTTTAATCTAATCTTAGATAAATTAGAAACTAAGGATCAGTTAAATGATTTTTATAGAACAATTGGATCTAATTGTAAGCCTTTGATGTGGTTAAATCTTTATATTACAGGGCTTAATATGTTCTATGGAGGTTTGGTTGCAAAAAAAATGCAATTACATGTAGAAAGGGACGTGAACTTGTTTAATAGCTTACTACAATCTATAAAGGTTAATTTTTATGGTAAAGGAGCTAGAATTTTTGATTGGTACAAGGCACTTGGTAATGAAATTGCTGAGAATTATTTAATCGAATGTTTTGCTAAAGGATTTGGAGATCCAGCACCTCATGATTTATTTAAAAACAAATCTATTTTTAATTTAGGGAATTTTGATGAGAACGAAATTCGTATAAATCAAGATAACGTTAAAACGGAAGTAGCCAAAGGCTTAGCAAGAAAAGATACTCCAATTTATGAATTCGACATTCCAATGAATGAAATTGTAGGTGAAGATGGATATATGTTGAGATTAAAAGATCATCCTCAACCAATCCCACTTGGAGCATTAATGGACATTAATCCATCTTTAATTCAACGTTTGGGCTCAGAACTTTTGCCGCCGCAGGCCAACAGTAATCCATATCCACGATTTACTTCGTTTATTGATACGTTTTACACCTACGCATCTCAAACCTTAGATTTTAAAGCTGATGGCCCAGAGGTACTAAGAGCTATTGCCGGTATAAATATTTTGAATGACCTACGTAATGATGAGGATTATAAAGAAGCCACCAAATCTAAAGAAGGATTTGATTTTGTTGCACCATTAATAATTTTGCAAGGTCAATCTTTTATGCGTTCTTATTTATTACCAAAAATACAAAAAGGATAATTAAAAAAATAAATAATGAATCCTTTATTAATATATTTTAAAGAAGATTGCATAGAATTATGGTCTTTAGATAATAATGGACGTTTACTTCCTGTTTTATATAATTCATCAAATCAGTTACCACTTTACTTTTTAATAAGTGGAGATCAAATTTTGATGGATAATTATGCAAAAGATTCATTTTTAAGTGGCAGTAAAAATTCTTTTGGTGATTTTTGGAGAAATATTGAAAACAACTCATTGAATTATGATAGGTTCGCAATAAAAAATTCATTTGCTACATTATTGCCTTATGTATTTAAGGAATCTGTATTACCTTCAATAGTAAAATCTCACTTTCACACAAATCTTTCCGATTTTTTAACGCAGTCAAATACTGCGGTTATATTTGATACATTTGTAGAAGAACAGCATAAAGAAATTATTTTAAAACTTTTTTTTGAAATAATCGGCTTTGATCCAAATTCAATTTTATCGATTGATTTTTTTAATTGTTTTAGAAACATTCAAACAAAATGCAGTGCAATAAACCAAAGTGATTCGTTTATACTTGCAAATATATCGAATGATAATTTTTATTTTCATCTAATTGGTAAAAACTCACCATTACATTTAGCGAAAAAAGTATTACAAGGAAAAGGTCAGGATCCAGTTTTAGATATTGTTTTAGATTTTTTAGTTGAAATTGCAATGGCAAAAGGTAGTGCACTTAAGCATGCTGATATTAAGAAAGAATTAAAAAATGACGCGAAAATTATCCTGAACAAAATTCCAGATGGATTGGTAATACATACAATTAAAAATAACAATATTGATGTAAATCCATTAAAAATCAGTTTTCACAAGAATGATATTGAAGGGCGAATAAATAATCGTCAATCATTGAATTTTATCCAAAATGAATTTGACTCTTTTAGAAGACAAAATAATGCCGAACAACTTCCAATATTTTTAAGTGGTCCTATAATTAATCAATCCGTTTTTAGAGATTTCTTTAATACCACTTATTCAAAAGTAAATTTGGAAGACCATAATTTTATTACAGAACTTATTTTGCATTGCTTAAATACAATGACTGCAAAAGTTAATAAACTAACTCACATATCAAATGAATTTGAGGCAACACAACAATTACTAATAGAACAACCTAAAGGAGGTAAGCCAGAGATAATTTTACCTGAACCTATTAAAAAAAAGATTGTTCCGCAACAACCTCCGATAAATAAGATTATACCCCCTCCACCTATAAATAAAAGTGTAACACCAACAACTCCTTCGATAAATAATGTTGTGTCGCCTCCTATAAACAAAAATATTCCTCCGCCTCCACCATCTGTAAAAAATATTGTGCCGCCACCACCGCCTATAAAAAATATTGTGCCGCCACCACCGCCTATAAAAAAGATTGTTCCACCACCACCGCCTATAAAAAAGATTGTTCCACCACCACCTCCACCAATAAAGAAAAGTGTGCCGCCACCACCGCCTACAAAAAAGAAATAATTTATGGCTCTAAATTTAGATAAAAACGCAGTTGAAAAGGAATATTACTATGAAGAAAATGGTAATACGTATGGGCCATTTTCCCTTTCAATTTTGCTCAGTAAAATTAAATCTAATACGCTCGTATATAGAGAAGGAATTGAGTGGACTAAAGCCAAAGAAATTGATGAGTTAAAACATTACTTTAAAGTAGAAAAGGTTATAGAGAAGCAAGAACAATCACAACGAACAGATATTGCCAATCCAATTGTTGAAGCAAAAAAAAGTAATAATGGCGGGATTTGGTTTTTTATAATTCTACTAATTGTAGCTGGAGTTGGTTACTATTATTATAATCAAAATAATACTATTTCATCGGAAAACACAACACCAATTGATTCCGTTAAGTCAGTTGCAAATACGTTATCAGATTTTGAAATTTTTGATTTAGAGGCAATTCAAAATTATAAACCCACTGATGAACAAAAAAACATTGCGGCAAATTTATTAGATGAGGCAAATGTAGCAATGGAAAATCAAAATTATACTGAAGCAATAGTTAAATACAAAGAGGCTTTAAAAAATGACCCACAAGCGCAAACCTATTTTCTCTTATCAAATGCTTATTTAAAAAGTAATGATTTTTCTAGAAGTGAACAATGCCTTCAATTAGCTGGTAGTATGGATTATCAACCAAAATCTGAATTAGATTATAAACTTATTTCAATTCATTCGTTACAGGGAAATTTTGAGCTTGTAAATAGTGAAATTTTAAATTTATCTAATGCTAATCCAAAAATATTAAAAAATGTAGAAAATGATACGGCATTTTATTCATACCGAAATAGCCCAAGTTATTTAAAGATAATTGAAAAAGATGCTGTTTTTGATTCAATAAATGAAGAGTCAATTTACCCTAATATTATTGTAAATTATTATGAGGCAATGAATAATAAGACAATGGATGCAACTGTTTATTATAGCGAATATGTAAATCAGTTTATAAATAAAAAAAATACAACTCCAAGCGAAATAAACCAAATCATTAATTCTGATTCAGAATTTATAGATTCAAAAGCTAATTTAATAGGTTCACGAGTAATTAATTCAGGAGTAAATTCAAGACAGGCTTGGATAAATTTTTCTTGTTATAGAACTTCTAAAAAGAAATTTCAATCCTGTAGAGTAAAAGTTGAGTTTATTTTCGACGAACAAAATAAAATTTCTTCATTTAAAGAAT
>CAILKE010000037.1 GCA_903834765.1 uncultured Bacteroidota bacterium | reverse complement strand
GACCAATAAAGAAAATAATATTTACAATTATTAAGGAAACCGATGGCATTTTTTTGTCCTTCTTTAATTTGTAGATGGATATTATCTTTGTAATAATAAGTACAACATAAATTATAGTTGCCGATATGAATAAAATTAAATTTTCGTATTTTATTGATAAGATTGTCAATATTCCTATTAAAATAATCAAGAATATTCTCACGTATTTATTTTTCATTTATTCTGCTTTTATTGCTAATTTGATATATATTAAATTTATTTGTTGCTTAATATTGTCATGTAAATAATAACACACTTAAGTTAAACAGCAATTCAATAAAACAATTAATAAAGTTATTTAATAACTTATTCAAATTAACCTAATTTGTTTTTATACTTACTTTTCCAATAAGTAATAAGTGGTATACATATAAGATAAGGAACAATCCAACATAACCATTTACTATCTTTAATTGGTAGATAATCTAAAAGCCTTAACATAACTCCAGCGATAAGAGAAATATATGTAATCAACATTTTTTCCATGTGTGTAAAAAGCCATTCTTTTTTATCTAGAATTTTACTTCTAAAAGATCGAAAATCTTTTACTGCGAGATAAAATGTTAGTAGTGCCATAAAAGCTCGAACAATACTCCATTTATATCCATGTTCCCAAAAACCATCATCAATTCTAAATGATCCAAATAATAAAAGCAAACCGTTTCCGACGAAAATGGTAAGCATTAGCCAAACCAGCCAATTTGATTTTGCATGTTTATGTTTTAAAACGCGGTAACCCACAAACAAAAGATATGAGTTGAATATTGTGATTCCAAGAAATAAATCTTTGTATTGGATTAAAACCATGAGCAAGCCCGTTAATATGACACCAATAAAGGAATAGAAATAAACAAGACCTGATTTTTTATGCAGTCTACTTCCCTTTGGAGAGGCAATCATCGCAATTAGTCCTGAAAGAAGTGCAATGCTAGTAAACACCACATGGATAACAGTAAGAGTTTCATACATTATAATCAATATTTAATAATAATTTGTTAAATTAAAAATATTAAATTTTTTCAATATAATAAAATTTTAAAATTGGGTAACTCTCAATTCAACAAAATCATAAAATACAACACTGCTATGGCGCAAATTTTTTCACGTCAAGTGAATTTGCAAAATAACTGCGTATCATTGAAATAATTTTAATTAATTAAAACAAACTCTACTTAGTCTTTGCTTTCTGCATCGGGTTTCCACCGGCGCTTTGTCCACGACCAATGTTGTTTTTTGTTTTAAATACATCAAAACGATTTGGTGTTGCAGCGATGTTCCATGTATTGTTTTTCTCATCAATGTCGCCTGTTTCTTTATATGGATCAATTAAGATAGATGCTACCTCTTTAGTTTTAGAATAGGTTTTAACAACCGACTTTTCGTTTTTTCGCCATACATATGCATCTACACGGTTTACTTCGGAAGTCCCGTCTTTGTAGTTAAATTGAATAATCAAGGGCATAACACAACCGCCTTTATTAGTAAAATATAATTCGTAGTTATAATTGTTTTTAATGGTTTGGTATGCGGAATCTGAAATAGCTTCTAGGTTTTCGTTACGGTTGATGCCTTTCTTTTCAATGGCTGTGCGCGTTTCTGGTTTATAGTAATAATAGAAATCACGTAAGGTTGTATCTGTATTTACTAAGAACTTTAAACCTGCATCACGGTTACGCATTTTGGTAATAGATTCAAATTCTTTTTTGGTTGGGTATAAAGTCATTGTATCTAATCTTGCAGGAACTGTTTGCCCGTTGCTAAAGGCATATGCTTTTACAGAGTCTAAAGCAATATCTACTGGTTCGATATCATAAAACCAAGCTCTCCAATACCAATCTAAATCTACCGCACTGGCATCTTCCATTGTTCTGAAGAAATCAGCCGGTGTAGGATGTTTAAAAGCCCAACGTGTGCAATATTGTTTGAAGGCGTAATCAAATAATTCTCGACCCATAACAGTTTCGCGTAAGATATTTAAAGCCGTGCAAGGTTTACCATAAGCGTTGGCACCAAAGTTATTGATATTTTCGCTGTTGGTCATAATGGGTTCTAATTGATCTTTTGGCAGTTTGAAATAGTCCACCATTTTATAGGCTGGTCCACGGTTTGATGGATAATTATTATCGAACTCTTGTTCTGTTAAAAATTGTACAAACGTATTTAAGCCTTCGTCTAACCAACTCCATTGGCGTTCGTCGCTATTAATGATCATTGGAAAAAAGTTATGTCCTACTTCGTGAATGATAACGCCTAACATGCCATATTTAGTTCCTTCAGAGTAGGTCCCATCTTTTTCCGTTCTTCCAAAATTAAAACAGATCATTGGATATTCCATACCGTTAGAAGCTTCAATACTTTGGGCAACAGGGTAAGTGTAAGGAGTGGTAAATTTAGAGTAGGTTTTAATCGTATGCGCTACTGTTTTTGTAGAATACTTTCGGTAAAGAGGAGCGGCTTCTTTAGCATAGAAACTCATGCACATAACTTTTTTTCCTTCTACTTTAATTGGCATAGCATCCCACATAAATTTACGGGAAGAACCCCAGGCAAAATCGCGAACGCTGTCTGCTTTAAAAATCCATGTTTTAGTAGCGTTTGCTTTTGTTTTTTCGGCTGCGGTGCATTCATCTAAGGTAACAATCTCAGTAACATCGCTATAGTTAGCAGATGCTTTTGTCCAACGCGCCATTTGATTAGGCGTTAGTATTTGCGCATAGTTTTGGCATTCACCTGTTGAGCATATAATATGATCTGCAGGTACGGTCATTTTTACTTTGTAATTTCCAAAGGCTAATGCAAATTCTCCACGACCTGTAAACTGTTTGTTTTGCCAGCCTTGAAAGTCGCTATACACGCACATACGCGGATACCATTGTGTAATAGTAAATAAGTAATTACCATCTTCTGGAAAAAATTCGTAGCCTCCACGACCACCAATTGCCATGCGATTACCCATTTTATATTGCCATTTAACAATGAATTTTAATTTTGAATTTCCATTCAATGTTTTTGGTAAATCAATGCGCATCATCGTTTGGTTGATGGTATATTTGAGTGGTTTACCTAATTCATCTGTAACAGAAAGAATTTGATCGCCTAAACCTTTTAATTTTTCATTAACGTCTAAGCCTTTAATATCGTTTTCATTATATGGTTGATTGAATTTATTACCATCAAAAAAATTATTATCTGCTGTTGGCTGATGTTGATTTTCATCTAGTTGTAACCATAGGTAACTTAATTTATCAGAAGAATTATTATGATAAGTAACCACTTCTTTACCAATGATCATTAAGTTTTTTTCATCTAAGGTAACGTCAATGTCGTAATCGGCACGTTGTTGCCAATACTTAATACCGGGAGCTCCAGAGGCAGTTCGTTGTTCGTTTGGTGAAGGCAAAATAGTACCTAGTTGTTCGAATTTATTACCATGATTGGATTGAGGATTGTTTTTTAAGTTTTGTGCAAAGACAATGCTTAAGCTAAAACAAAGAGTAGTTGTTAGGTTTAATATACGCATGATGGTTATAAGTGATTT
Source organism: uncultured Bacteroidota bacterium (assembly GCA_903834765.1). GTDB lineage: Bacteria > Bacteroidota > Bacteroidia > B-17B0 > Aurantibacillaceae > UBA4416. Next base: position 37,434 of record CAILKE010000037.1, on the reverse strand, counting down.
AATCGTTGAATAAATAAATAAGAGGCAATTATTAAAACAAATGAAGAGACCGATGTGAACCAAACAGTTGGTTTAATTCTTGTAAATCTAATTAAAAAAATAGAAAATAAAAGCATGAAGGTAATTATGCATAATTGCCCAATTTCAAGTCCTATATTAAATGATATTAAAGGTAATAAGATGCTTTCTTCCTTACCTAAAAGTGATGTGAGTATATTAGAAAAGCCCATTCCATGGATGAAGCCAAAGAACAAGGCTAACGCATAATTTAATTGATAATTAATACCATGTTTGTTTCTAAAATAAATATTTGATAAGCAGGTAGTTATAATGGTTATAGGTATCAATACTTCAATAATAATTTGTTTGAAGGTAATGATGTGAAAAGCGCTAGCTGCTAAAGTTAATGAATGCCCAATTGTAAAGGCTGAGATTAATACGAGTAGGGGTTTCCATTCTTTAATAGAAAATAAAACACACAAAACCATGACATACAAGATATGATCGTAGCCATTCCAATCTAAAATGTGTTGAAAGCCCGTAGTGAACCACAACCAAAATTCGTTCATTTAAAATGTTATTTTTGTGTGTGCTAAATTTAAAATTAAAATACATAGATTTATTAAAAACTACACCTGCGGTAAGAGGGTTGTTTTTGGTTTTAGCACTAATTATCGCGAGTTCATTTTACACATTGAAACATCCCTTTTATATAAGTGTTGTAGATATAAAGCAAGATGTAAAGCAGCAGAGTTTGAACATTAGTGTGCGTTTATTCACCAATGATTTGGAAGATGCTTTGAGAAAAACCACTGGTAAGTCGATTGATGTATTAAATCCGAAAAATAAAACGGAAACAGATTCAATTGTATTTCATTATATTAAAAAAAGATTAGCGGTTCAAGTTAATGGAAAGCTGCAAATACTCCATTTTATTGGTTATGAGAAAGAAGAAGAATCTGTTTGGGCTTATTTAGAAATACAAAAAGTGATAAAGCCAAAATCACTAACAGTTGATACTAAACTCTTATATGATTTTTTGCCACAGCAGGTAAACATTGTGCATGCTGAAATCAATACTCTTAAAAAAAGCTCTAAAGTTACAAATCCAGAGAGTAGGGTGGAGTTTATTTTTTAATTAGATTTTGGAGGTAGAGTTTTAATTGAAAACATAAAATACAAGATCACAAAAAGGGTTGCAATGCCTGTTACTATAAAGGTAACACTTGCTCCAAATTCGAACCAAATAAATCCTGCTAAGGAACTGGCCAGCATCGTGCAAATACTCTGAAATCCTGCGTAAGTGCCAATAGCAGTAGCTGTATCTTTTTTATCCGTGATGTTACTGATCCATGCTTTGGCAATTCCTTCTGTTGCAGCAGCATAAATGCCGTATAGAAAAAACAGAGCAATGAAGAAGTAAAGGTTACGACTGAAACTCATTCCAAAATAAACTATGGCAAATATTAATAGCCCTATGGTAAACATAGTTTTCAATCCAATTTTATCGGCTAGTATACCAATAGGAAAAGAAAATAAGGCATAAATTAAATTATAAAATATATATACACCAATAATGGCTGTGTCGTCTAATCCCTCTTGCTTAGCTTTAAGTAAAAGAAATACATCTGAACTATTGAATAAGGTAAATACTAAAAGTCCGAATACAACTTTTTTATATAGGATTGGACTATTTTTCCAATAATCCAAAAACGAAAAAAATCGAGTTGGTTTTATTTCTTTAGGTGTTACCTTGTTTTTATCCTTGAGTAAAAATGACGCTAATACAGCTAATACACCAGGAATAAAGGCGATAAAAAAAAGTGTTTTATAATCTTGAGGAAAATAATATAAATAAAGTAAGCCAAGCGAAGGACCTAATACTGCCCCAAACGTATCCATAGAACGATGAAATCCAAATACCTTGCCTTTTGTATTTGGCGTTGCTTCATCAGATAAGATAGCATCTCTAGCGCCTGTTCGAATGCCTTTTCCCAGACGGTCAATGGTGCGCGAAAAGAAAACCCAAAGTGGAAAAACAAAAAAGGCCATCATTGGTTTAGAAATGGCACTTATCGAATAACCAATTTGTACAAAAGGAATTCTTTTACCAGAGTTATCAGATAGTTTACCAAAATAGCCTTTACTGAGTCCTGCCGTTGCTTCAGCAAAGCCCTCGAGCACACCGATGAGTACTATTGAAAAACCAATTGTTTTTAAATAGATGGGCATAATTGGATACAGCATTTCGCTGGCAGTGTCAGTAAACAAACTCACTAATGATAAAGTCCAAACCGTTCTTGTAATATATTTCATTAGTGGCTATTATTGTTTTTTTAAATAATATAAAGAAAATTACCTCGCTAAACTATTGTTATAAGGAACGCGGTTAACAATGGAACGGCCTAACGTTACTTCGTCGGTGTATTCTAATTCATCGCCAACTGCTATACCACGGGCAATAGCAGACAAGGTTACGTTATATGTTGCCAGTTTTCTGAAGATAAAAAAGCTGGTGGTTTCTCCCTCCATCGTTGCATTAAGGGCTAATATAATTTCAGTAATTTGTTGTGTTGAAACTTTTGAAATTAAAGAGTCAATGGTTAAATTACTTGGTCCAATACCTTCCATGGGAGAAATTAATCCTCCTAATACATGGTATACTCCTTTATAAAGCCCAGTGTTTTCAATTGCCATAACGTCTCGGTAATCTTGAACTACACAAACAAGTTGCTGATTTCTAAGAGGATTAGAACAGACTTCACAAATATCATTATCCGAAATTGTATGGCAATTTTTACAATATTTCAGATCTGTTTTTAATGCTTTTAATACGTCGGCAAAATTAATAATCTCTTGATTTTCTTGTTTGATTAAATGCAATACATAACGTAGAGCTGATTTTTTACCAACACCCGGAAGGCTTGCAAAATGCCCAACAGCTTGTTCAATTAATTTCGACGAGAATTCCATTTATTATAGTGTCGATATACTTTTTAAATTCAAAGATCCTATTAGAATTATTTTTCTAACTCTATATTCATATTAATTTCTGATTGGTATGAAGCTTTGTCTAATACTTCTATATTTTTTTCAATTGTTTTTAAACCAGTCGCCTCTATACTCATTTGGTATTTACCTGGTGTTAAAATCATGATAAAGCGACCAGTTGTAGGATTTGGTATGTAATTACCAACTAACTCTTTAGTGGTAACATCATTTACAGATATAAATACATCTGAGTAATTTACTTTTTCATTTTCTTTTAATTTAAATTCTCCTATTACAACCGAATAATCATTTTCTATTTCATTAAAATTTACTCTATAAATATCATATTCGCCTAAGCCGTTTGGTTTAATAGCAGCAATATAGCCATACTTACCGTTTTTAGAAACTCTAAAATTCATATCATCATAAACTGTATTAATAGGATAACCAATATTTTTAGCATTGCTAAATGTATTAGTGCTAGCATCATAATTGGATTTAAAAATATCATATCCACCCATACTAGTATGACCTTTAGAAGAAAAGTATAACGTTTTTTCGTCTGGTGAAATATTCGGAAAATCTTCATCAGCTGCAGTATTTATATCAGGTCCTGCGTTTTGTGGAGCCGACCATTCTCCTCCATTATTTGGCAATTTTTTGCACACATAAATGTCAGTACCACCAAAACCACCTTTACGATTACTTGCAAAAAATATAGTATTTCCCGATTGATTTATACACGCTGCTATTTCATCACCTCCAGAATTAATTTTACTACTTAATAATTCAGGCTTTCCATAGCTTCCATTTGCTTGCAAATTACTCACATATACATTTCCTTTTTGACTAGCACTATAAATTAATAATAACATGGTTTCTCCATTTGCACTTAATCCTATTACTTCTGTCCCAGAATTTCCTGAATTTATAGGTGCTCCGATGCTTATAGCTTTGGTGTATTGACCATTAACTACTTTTGAAATATAAATAGAATTTCCATACTCTCCATTTAGTAATTTTTCCGCATTTTTTTCAGGACGCTTTGTGTTGTAAACAATAAACGATTCGTTAGCTGTAACAAATGGAAAATAATCATTAAACTCTGAGTTAATATTTTTTCCTAAAGATTGAAAGCTAACATTAACAGGGTATTTAACTAATTCTTTCGCATTTAAACAGTATTGAATTTCATCATTTACTTCAGTATTTATTTTACCTTTTTGCAATAGATATATTTTATAATTATCATACATTTTTATGGCGTCATCAAATCTGCCAGCATATTGATATGCTCTTGCTAATAAGTAATCTGCATCATGATTATATACATCTTTTCGAGTTACAATTTCTAAATAAGGGACAGCCTTCGCTTTATTACCATTTGAATTTAGGTAACAAACGCCGGCATTATAATTATACAATTCATTTTTAGGTTCAGCATTTAACAACTGAAGATAATCCGCAAGAGCTTCTTCATAGTTGCCTAATTTTAACTTATTTGCTGCATCTTCTGCATTTATCTTATCTTGTGATAATCCAACTAGGGTTAAAAATAAGAATGGAAGAATTAATACGTATTTTATCATTATTTAGTTTTTTTTAGCACTTAAAAATAACCATTTTAAGGCAATTGACATACAAATGTGAAAAACTGTTGAAATACTTTATTAATTAAAGCCTCGTTTTAGTTAATATTGATAATTAATATAAATGCCATAATGAGTTATTGTCGAAAATATTTTCCTGTTTTTTTTATTTTCCTTTTAGTAGGAGTGCTTACAACTACTTGTAATTCTTCTAAAACAGGCCAAGACAATCGTACTGTTTTTAATTATAATGAAATGGCAGGCGTGTCAAGCCTCGACCCAGTAATGGCAAGTAATACTGAAAATATTTGGCCAGTAAATCAATTATTTAATGGCTTAGTTCAAATGAATGACTCATTGACCGTTGTTCCATGTATAGCTAAAAAATGGTTTATTAGCGATGATGGGTTAACGTATACATTTATTTTAAGAAAAGACGTTCACTTTCATAATAATAAATGTTTTGATAATGAAAAAGGTAGAACTGTAACAGCGAAAGATTTTGTGTACTCTTTTAATAGATTGTATGATCCAAAAGTAAGTGGTGCTCTTTCTTATGTTAATAATATTGATAGAAGCGAGAAGACTAATTATAAAGGTTTTTCTGCGATTAACGATACAACACTTTCTATTTATTTAAAAGAACCTTTTAGCGCTTTTTTAAGTACCTTAACAATGAGCTTTTTTTCTGTCATACCATATGAAGCCATTGAAGTTTATGGCCAAGATTTTAGAAGAAATCCTGTAGGTACAGGTCCATTTACTTTTAAAATGTGGGATGAAGGAACTAAATTGGTTTTATTAAAAAATGAAAATTACTTTGAATTTGATGGTTCTTATCGCCTGCCTTATTTAGATGCTGTTACTGTTTCTTTTGTTAAAGACAGAGAAACAGCCTTTATGGAATTACTAAATGGAAAGTATGATATGTTGAGCGGAGCTGATGCATTTAATATTAATGAAGTATTAGATAAAACAGGCAACCTACAGCCTACTTATGGTAGAAAATTTAATTTACAAAAGCAAACGTATTTAAAAACGGATTACTTAGGAATTTTGGTTGATGAAAATATTGACATCGTTAAAAAATCGCCATTACGAATTAAGGCTTTGAGAAAGGCTATTAATTATGGTTTTGACAGAGTGAAGATGGTGAAATATTTTAGAAATAATATTGGATATCCAGCAACCTCTGGATTTATTCCTAATGGCTTACCTGCATTTAATGCGAATGTTACAAAAGGGTATACTTATAATCCTGAAAAGGTTCGTCAACTTTTAATAGAAGCTGGTTATCCTGATGGTAAAAATATGCCTGAAATTACATTACATACAACAGAAGCATATTTAGAACAATTAGAATTTATTCAATCTCAGTTAGCAGAAAATAATATTCAAGTTAAAATATCAGTAGATAAAAGCTCTGTATTAAGACAAGCAGTAGGTAGTTGCGAATATAATTTCTTTAAAAAATCATGGGTAGCTGATTACGCCGATGAAGAAAATTGTTTGAGTTTATTTTACAGTAAGAACTTTACACCAATTGGGTCAAATTATACACATTACAAAAACCCTGAATTTGACGTCTTATTTGAAAAAGCAATCAAAGAGCAAAACAGAGATGTACAAAAGGTTTTGTATCAACAAATGGATCAGATGTTAATAGATGATGCTCCAGTTGTACCACTTTATTACGATCAAGTGATTAGATTAGTTCATAAAAACATCAGTGATTTAGCTACTAACCCCATGAATTTATTGAACTTAAAATTAGTTAAGAAAGTTAATCATTAGTATCGATTCTTAAAGTATGTAGAAATAAAAAGAGGCTGTCTCAAAAGTGAGATAGCCTCTTTTTATATTTTGTGTGTTACAATATTAAAGAATCAACATAGCATCTCCATATGAATAGAAACGGTATTTTTCTTTAATTGCTTCTTTATATGCTTTCATAATTAAATCGTAACCTCCAAAAGCCGCAACCTGCATTAATAAAGTAGATTCAGGCATATGGAAGTTCGTAATCATACAATTTGCAACTGAAAAATCATAAGGAGGGAAAATAAATTTATTTGTCCAACCATTATAAGGGTTTACATGTCCAGTTGTAGAAACAGAAGACTCAATAGCACGCATCACAGTAGTTCCTACAGCGCATACTTTTTTCTTTTTATCTTTTCCTTCATTGATAATCTTACAAGCTTCTTCAGAAATAATAGCTTCTTCGCTATCCATTTTATGTTTTGTTAAATCCTCAACTTCTACCATTCTAAATGTACCTAAACCAATGTGCAACGTTAGTTTAGCATAGTGAACTCCTTTAATTTCAAGGCGTTTCAATAATTCTCTACTAAAGTGTAAACCTGCAGTAGGGGCTGCAACGGCGCCTTCATTTTTTGCAAACACAGTTTGATAACGTTCAATATCACTTTCTTCTACACCACGTTTGATGTATTTTGGTAATGGTGTTTCACCTAGGTCATATAATGCTTTTCTGAATTCATCGTAAGGTCCATCAAATAAGAATCTTAATGTACGTCCACGAGATGTAGTATTATCAATTACTTCAGCTACAACGTTATCGTTTTCGCCAAAATATAATTTATTACCAATTCGGATTTTACGAGCAGGATCAACTAAAACGTCCCATAAGCGACTTTCAGCATTTAATTCACGTAATAAAAACACTTCAATTTTAGCACCAGTTTTTTCTTTGTTGCCATACATTCGGGCAGGAAAAACTTTAGTGTCATTCATAATCATCACATCTCCATCATCAAAGTAATTGATAATGTCTTTAAATTTTTTATGAGTAATTTTTCCAGTTGCGCGATCAACAACCATTAATTTACTTTCATCGCGATTTTTTGATGGGTACTCTGCTAATAATTCTTTAGGCAGATTAAATTTGAACATCGATAACTTCATATCTGTTATAGTTTTAATATAAGACAGAACGAAACAAGCCCTCAGGCCATTTCATAATCTTACGGGATTAATAATTTAGAGCGCAAAAGTACTAAAATAACTCAATTATGGTACTTTTTTTATAGTTAAAATAAATTAAAAAGCAATAAAAAAAATCACCAATCCAAAAAAAACTTAGCAATTGTTTTCTGAATTGGTGATTATAACTGTGAGATTAATATTATTTCTTGGTTAACGAACCAAATACCTTTTTCAGTATATCGGTTACTTGAGCCATAGGGTCTTTTCTGATTTTAGCTTCTTCGCTTTTTATTAAAGTCATTAAGCCATTAACTGCTTTAGTGCATATATAATCATTCAAATCAGGGTTTTGTTTTTTTACACCGGGTATTTTATTATAAGTATTTGCAAGGGGAGTCCATAAACTAGCTACTTTCGCTTTTGCAATAGCCTCCTTTACAACAGGCATAAATTGAGCTTTAAGAGGTGTAAATGTTTTTTCTCTTAGGTAATGAGTGGCAGCTGTATCACTTCCTTTCAAAATGGCAAAACCATCTCCAATGCTCATTCCAGTTATCGCATCAATAAAAACAGGAGATGCTTTTTTAGCAGCTTCTTCAGCGGCTCTGTTTAAAGAGGTTTCGAATTCAGTTACCTTTTTTTGCATACCTAATTTGATCAATTTATCTCTCATTGCTTGGGCTTCTGCTGGCCAAGGAATAAATAATTGTGGATTTTTTAAATACCCATCAACCTTTGATGCATTTCCAGAAGAATTATTAGTCCCAATAGTTAAGGCTTCTTTTAACCCTTTGATAACTTCATCATTAGTTAATGACGGAGCAGTAGTAGTTGTATGAGAGCCAATTACACCTGTTGCTATATCAACGGCAGCAGCTGCGGTGGTATTAGATTTTGCTGCATCTTTAGCAGCGTCTTTTGCTGCATCTTTGGTTGCGTTCCAAACATCTTTTAAAATTTGGGATTGAGAAGTTAAACTTGTTGCAACAATTGCTGTTATTAGAAATGATTTAATGTTCATAATGATTTTTTTATTTAATTTTAAGTTTTTGAATTTTACAAATAGCTTGCCAAATATACAATGAACGCCGAACTTTTAACTATAGGAAATGAAATATTAATTGGTCAAATCATAAACACAAATGCTGTTTGGATGGCTCAACAATTGAATATGATCGGGGTAAGTGTTATCCATATGAGTTCAGTTGCTGATGAAAGAACCGCCATTTTAAAGGCGTTTGAGGATGCCAGTCAGAGAGCAGATATTGTTTTAATTACCGGAGGGCTTGGCCCCACAAAAGATGATATTACTAAAAAAACATTTTGCGATTATTTTGAAACGGATTTAATATTAGATGAAAAAGTGTTAAAAGATGTTACAGAGTTTTTCGCTAAACGAAATAAGGAGGTTACTGACATCAATAAAAAACAAGCGTTGGTTCCCAAAGGATGTTTAGTAATGAGAAATAAAAATGGAACAGCGCCTGGGATGTGGATGGAAAAAAATAATACCATTTTTATGTCGATGCCTGGCGTGCCTTATGAAATGCAGATGATAATGACTTCAGGTTTTATCCCTGAAATCAAAAAACGTTTTACTTTACCTTTTATTTATCATAAAACAATTTTAACTCAAGGAATAGGGGAGAGTGTATTATCCGAATTAATTAGTGACTGGGAAGATAGCTTAACCGAAAAAGAAATTGGCTTAGCATACCTACCTTCACCTGGTATGGTTCGTTTAAGATTAAGCAGCAAGGGATTAAATGAAGGTGAGCTTATTAGCAAAATTGAAAAAGAAGTAGAAAATATCAAACCATTAATAGAAAAATATATTTATGGTTATGAAGAATATGGAAAAGACCAACCTAAAATAGAAGAAATATTAGGAAAACTCTTACTAGAAAAAAACTTAACATTAGGATTATCTGAAAGTTGCACTGGTGGCTATATTTCCCATTTAATAACATCGGTAGCCGGTAGTTCTGCCTATTATAATGGCTGTATTGTTCCCTATCATAATGAATTTAAGCAAGCCTTGCTTAAGGTTGATCCAACAATTTTTGAGAAACACGGCGCCGTGAGCGAAGCTTGTGTAAAAGCTATGGCAAAAGAAACGTTAACTGTTTTTAAATCGGATGTGTCTATTGCTGTATCTGGAATTGCAGGACCCTCTGGAGGAACGTCAGATAAGCCTGTTGGTACCACTTGGATTGCCGTTGCTTATCATGATACAATTATTGCTAAGTGTTTTGTATTTGGTGATAATAGAGGACGAAACATACATATGACAGCATCAACAGCAATGAATATGTTGAGAAAGTTAATTTTAAAAATCGAAGAGTAATCAGTTACATGGAATTAGCATATAGAGAATTTGGGCAAGGGCAGCCATTGATTATTTTACATGGATTATTTGGACAAAGTGATAATTGGAATACCTTGGCAAAACGATTTGCAGATAACGGTTTTAGAGTATTTACAATCGACCAACGTAACCATGGATTATCGCCACATAGTTCAGTTTGGAATTATCAAGTTATGGCTGAGGATTTGCATGAATTTATTGAAACTCATCAATTGATAAAACCAATTATTTTAGGCCATAGCATGGGTGGAAAAACAGTTATGTTTTTCGAATTATTATTTCCTCACCTAGCGAAACAATTAATCATTGTAGATATTGCTCCTAAAGCTTATGAGCCTCATCATGATGCTGTTTTAAAAGCGCTTAATGCGGTTAATTTTAATGAGATAGTTACTAGAAAAGAGGCTGAAGCAGTTCTTAACGAATACATTACTGATTTTGGAACGAAACAATTTTTATTAAAAAATATTTATTGGAAAGAAAATGACTCTAAGTTAATGGCTTGGCGTTTTGATTTAGATACTATTACCAAAGAATACAATAATATTGGTGTTGAAATTCCAGAAGGTAAATGCGATACCGATACACTATTTATTCGTGGTGAAAAATCAAATTATATTTTAGATTCGGATGAAGATTTAATAAAAGAACATTTTATAAATTATCAGATAAAAACTATAGCTAATAGTGGGCATTGGGTTCATGCCGAACAACCAGATGCCTTTTTTAATTGTGTGATGGAATTTATATCATAGAATAGATTTAATCTATACATTCATTATTCAAGCGAAATATTTTTTTCTTTACAGAACCTAACAAAGTTGATGTATTTTTGAAAAGGAGTATCGCTTTTCCATAAATGGCCATATAAGGCAATTCCGTGAAAGCCTAATTTATAGGCAAGTTCTACACTTCTTTCATTAATTCCCCCTCGAGCATAAATTTTTTTTCCAGATTTTTTTATCGCATTATCAACAATTTCAGGATAAAAACCACTATATAATTCACCAGATACGTTATGAAACATAGTTCCTAAAAAACAGTAATCTGTTTTTACTTTGTCTTCAAGGTATAGCTGCTCTACACGCCTATGAGATATGGATTTAATTAGTTTTGGTTTTCGAATGTAAATCATTTTCGTATTCCACCAAAGCTTAATTTTCTTTTTAAAATGAGTTTCAGTAAAGTGAAACCCCTTTAAATTGTACTTAAGTGCTAATTTATGATGTGAATGAATAATTATTCGGTTATGAAAATGAGCGGGTATTTCTTTGATATATTCCTCTAACTCTCTGGTTGAAAAATGATTTTTTCGAACATGCAACGTTTCAAGGCCCGCCTCAAACATTTGTATAACAGCAGATATTTCGGTATCTAATCTTTTTGATGGGGTAATAACAACTAATTTCATATATCTTAAAATAGTTTACTTAATTCTAAAATTAAATGGGGTGTTTTTTCAAGAACATTTCCAACAACCATATAATCGGGATTTGTAGCAATAATGTTTTTAGCTTTTGTAACAGAATCTATTCCTCCTCCAATAATTAAAGGTATAGAAATATTCTTTTTTACTTGTTTGATTAATGCAGATGTAACAACTTTTTTAGCGCCACTTCCTGCTTCTAAATAAATGAGTTGTTTACCTAATAATTCTCCTGCAATAGCAGTATTTATAATCTCTTTAGATGATGATAAGGCCTTGGTTTTCGTTATTTTTTGAGTAGTAGAAGCTTTACCTCCATTTACTAAAATATAACCTGTAGGAATCGTTTTCAAATTTGAGGCTTTGATTCGTTGAGCAGCATGCACATGCTTGCCAATCAAATAATCGGGATTACGACCAGATAATAATGATAATATTAATAAACCATCTGCGAATTTAGAAATTTGAGTTTCATCTCCTGGGAAAATAATAACGGGAATTTGAGTTTTTGATTTTATAGACTTGATTGTTTTCTCAAAATTATTTTTTTTGATAGAACTCCCTCCTACAAAAATATAAGAAACCTTGCAAACATTTGCTAAATCTATTAAATCAAGATTATATTTATCCGGATCAATTAGGATGATGAGCTTAGTATGAAGCGTTTTGGTTAGCACGTAGTTATTTTTTTTAACGCATAAACTAACGCGTAATTATCTATTAATTGATAGTTGAGTTCAAACGAAGCATTAAAGTTAGATAAATTTATGAAACCTGTCAGCTTTCCATGAGTTTGTTTGATAAATGGATTAACAGCTAAGTGTTTAATAAAATCAACTTCTTTTAAACCATATATTTTATAAAGGGTTTCTTTAGCAGCCCAATAAATCAATAATTTTTCAACATCATCATTGGCATCTAACAATTCGCTTGATGATAAAAATTTGTGTTTTATTTTTAACACTTTTTCTCTTAATAATTCAATGTCAATGCCAGTTTCTTCTTTGTCATTAATAATAATAACTAAACGATCATGAGAATGTGAAATGGAAAGATGCCTTGAATCGTCTGCTAAATGGGGTTTCCCCTTATCATCGTATATTAATTGAGCAGTTTCAGATGTTAAATGCGCTAATAAGAAATTTTTACCTAACGTTTCAATTTCTCGTTTTGATACATTTAAATGGTTCAATGAAAATGCTTTTAGGTCTAATATCCCAAAAATCAAGTCCTCTTTTATGTTAAAAACCTCAATCAAAATGATAATAAATTAAACTATATTACTTATTTGTTGTTACAAACTTATGTCTTATCTTCGCACAATTATTAAAAATAAACAATTTTAATCAACAAAATAAACATGTCAGCAGTAGCAACAGGAAAGTACTTAGCGTACAAAGTGAAAGACATCTCATTAGCAGAATGGGGTCGTAAAGAAATTAAATTAGCAGAAGAAGAAATGCCAGGATTAATGGCTCTTCGTGTTGAATATGGTGCTTCTAAACCACTAGCAGGCGCTCGTATTTCGGGTTGTTTACATATGACAATTCAAACAGCTGTATTAATTGAAACATTAACAGCTTTAGGTGCTGAAGTTACTTGGAGTTCATGTAATATCTTCTCAACTCAAGATCATGCAGCTGCAGCTATTGCAGCAGCAGGTATTCAAGTGTATGCTTGGAAAGGTATGACTGCTGAAGAGTTTGATTGGTGTATTGAGCAAACATTATGGTTTGGTGAGGATCGTAAGCCATTAAATATGATTTTAGATGATGGTGGAGATTTAACAAACTTAGTGTTTGATGTATATCCTGAGTTAGCGGCTGGAATCAAAGGCTTATCAGAAGAAACAACAACAGGTGTTCACCGTTTATATGAGCGTATGAAAAATGGTACTTTATTGTTACCTGCAATCAACGTAAATGATTCGGTTACTAAATCTAAATTTGATAATAAATATGGTTGTCGTGAATCATTAGTTGATGCTATTCGTAGAGCTACTGACGTGATGATGGCTGGTAAAGTAGCTGTTGTGGCTGGTTATGGTGATGTTGGAAAAGGTTCTGCTTTATCGTTATCATCTCAAGGTGTTCGTGTAATTGTTACTGAAATTGACCCTATCTGTGCTTTACAAGCTGCGATGGACGGTTATCAAGTAATGAAAATGGACAATGCAGCTAAAATTGCTGATATTTTAGTTACAACTACTGGTAATAAAGATATTATTGTTGGTCGTCACTTCGAATCAATGAAACATGGCGCTATTGTTTGTAACATTGGTCATTTTGATACAGAAATTGATATGGCTTGGTTAAACAAAACCTATGGTTCTACTAAAGATACTATTAAACCACAAGTTGATCAATATACAATCAATGGTAAAAACATTATTGTATTAGCTGAAGGTCGTTTAGTAAACTTAGGTTGTGCTACAGGTCACCCAAGTTTTGTAATGAGTAACTCATTTACAAACCAAACATTAGCTCAATTAGAATTATGGACAAATACAGCTACTTATGAGAAAAAAGTATATGTATTACCAAAAATTTTAGATGAAAAAGTAGCTCGTTTACACTTAGCAAAAATCGGTGTTGAACTAGATACTTTACAACAAGATCAAGCTGATTATATTGGTGTACCGGTTGCAGGTCCTTTTAAAGGAGATGCTTACCGTTACTAATAGTATATAATCGTAATATTAAAACTCATTTATCATTTGGTAAATGGGTTTTTTTATGCGTTTATTTTCTTACTTTTAGTGGCTTAAATAATAAACATGAAAATTTCTTACAACTGGCTAAAAACCTTAATTGACATAGATTTAACTCCTCAACAAATTGATGAATATTTAACATCTTCTGGCTTAGAAGTGGAAGGTATTGAAACTTTTGAAACCGTGAAAGGTGGCTTAAAAGGTATTGTAGTTGGTGAAGTAGTTGAAAAAGAAAAACACCCGGATGCTGATAAATTAAGTATTACTAAAGTAAATGTTGGTGGCCCAGAGTTGCTCAATATCGTTTGCGGTGCGCCAAATGTGGCAGCAGGACAAAAAGTATTGGTAGCAACCATTGGTGCAAAATTATATCCAACAAATGGCGAGCCCTTTGAAATTAAAAAATCAAAAATACGTGGCGCTGCTAGCGAAGGTATGATTTGCGCAGAAGATGAGATTGGCTTGGGAACTAGCCATGATGGTATTATGATATTACCTGATAATGCTATACCAGGAACACCAGCTGCTGACTTCTTAAAATTAGAAACGGATTCGGTTTTTGAAATAGGCTTAACGCCTAATAGAGCAGATGCTGCTTCGCATTTCGGTGTTGCGCGCGATTTAGCCGCTATTTTGAATTGTAAAAATAACACTGATACGTTTAGCGCTAATATGCACAATGTATTTGAATTACCAGAAGCGAGTGGAATAAATACAGTAGAAATTTCAATTGAAAATAATGATGCTTGTAAACGCTACTCGGGATTAGTAATTTCAGGCATTACTGTTAAAGAATCACCAAGTTGGTTGAAAAATGCCTTGTTAGCAATTGGCTTACGTCCTATTAATAATATTGTGGACATCACTAATTTTGTATTGCATGATTTAGGTCAACCATTACACGCTTTTGATTTGGATAAAATTTCAGGTAATAAAATCATTGTTAAAACTGCCCCGATAGCTATCGGGATAGAGAATCGAATTTTCAAAACATTAGATGGTGTTGAACGTAAGTTAAATGCAAATGATTTGATGATATGCAATGCCAACGAACCAATGTGTATGGCAGGTGTGTTTGGTGGCTTAGACAGCGGTGTAACTGCAACAACTACTTCTGTTTTTTTAGAAGCAGCTTATTTTAATCCAGCTTTTATTCGTAAAACAAGTAAGTTACATGGATTGAAAACAGACAGTAGCTTCCGTTTCGAAAGAGGTACTGATCCAGAAATGACCATTAACGCGCTTAAACGAGCTGCAGCTCTTATTTTTGAATGTGCCGGTGGTGTATTAAGTATGGATATCGTAGATATTTATCCTCAAAAATTAGAACCATTTAAGGTAGCATTTTCGTATACCAACTGCCAAGCTTTAATTGGTAAGGAAATCGATAGATCAGTTATTAAACATATTATTTTATCCTTAGGTATTTCTATTGAGCAAGAAGGAAATGATGGTTTATTATTAGCTGTTCCTCAATATAAAACCGATGTAACACGCGAAGCAGATGTAATTGAAGAGGTGATGCGTATTTATGGATACAATAATGTGGAAGAAAGTACGCAAATTAAATTCTCGGCAGCTTTTGCTGATAGAGAAAAAGCGACTTCAACTGATAATACAACGGCTAACTTATTAATAGGCTTTGGATACAATGAAATGATGGGACTTTCTTTAACGAAAGAATCTTATTATACAGATACGACTTCTCTTGTCAAAGTATTAAATCCATTAAGTGCTGATTTAAATGTGATGCGTCAATCGATGTTATTTGGTGGCTTAGAATCATTAGCCTATAATATCAATCGTAAGCAAGCTGATTTAAAATTATTTGAATTTGGTAAAACCTATCAAACTATTGATGCTGAAACGATAACTAACGGCTTTAAATATGCAGAAGCTAAACATTTAACATTGTTTGTTACAGGCAGAAAATATAATGAAAATCCTTATGGCGAAAATAACAAGGTAGATTTTTCATACTTGAAAGCATCTATTGAAGCCATTTTGCATAAGTTGGCTATTTCATTTAAAATTACTGAATTAACGGATTCGAACTTTGCGTATGGATTATCATTCGCGCAAAAAAATAAACACTTAGTAAGTTTTGGTTTAGTAGATAAAGCTATTTGTAAAAAAATGGATATTAATGCAGATGTATTTTATGCCGATTTTAATTGGGATAATGTATTAGCCTTAGTAGGAAAAACAAAATTAGAATTTACAGAGATACCTAAATTTCCCAGTGTTAGACGTGATTTAGCATTATTAATCGATAAGGAAATCACTTATAAACAGTTGGAAGAATTAGCATTTAATGCCGAGCGTAAATTATTGAAGACTGTTAATTTATTTGATATATATGAAGGCGATAAATTAGAAGCAGGTAAAAAATCGTATGCGTTAAGTTTTATGCTTCAAGATGAAGAGGCAACATTAAATGATAAGCAAATTGATAATGTGATGCAAAAATTGATTAAGACCTACACCGAAAAAGTAGGTGCTAAGTTAAGATAATTACCACTTATCAAAAAAATACGACCACGTTAACAATAACTAAATTAGAAATAAATAATAAGGTAATTATGATTAAATATAGATACATCATATTAGTTTGCATAGGCATATTGTTTTATAATCATACAACGTTTGCTCAACGTGTTGTAGCATCTAAAACAAAAACGATAACTCCAAAGCCAAAAGTTAAAGAAACTCAATATATGCGTTGGAACTTCAAAGCAGGCGCTAATTTAAGCGTTGTGTATTTAGCCCGAAATACAAAGGAGAATAATAATGAGCCAGGCTATTGTGGCGGTGTTAATTTTGAGGTCAATAATTTTTTGCGATTCGCTTCCTTATTTACGCATTTTAAGCCTGTAAATATTGAACCAACTTGGCAAAATATAAGAGCTAATTCTTATGAAATTAATCTTGAAATTGTTGCAAGATTTCCTAATAAAAAAACACTACTGTACCCTTTTGTTGGATTAAGCTATAATACATTTTCAGGCTTCTTTACTGGACAAAGAGATTATTACAATTTAAAGGAATATTACAAAGTAAATTCAACTGTTACTAATAACTGGTTAGGTTTAAATGTGGGACTAGGTTTTGAACATAACTTTGGCATCGTGGGCATATTCGTTGATTATCGGATGCGTATTGGTAAAGAAGAGAAAACATTCAATATCATGGATGTTTGCTATACTGGTGGTTTAAAAGTAAGGTTACCTTATGGAAAGTATGCTAAACAGTATTTTGGCTCTAGAGATCGGTATAATATTCAATAGTCATCAACACGATGATGATGTTGTAGCTCAATTAAACTAGTTCCTTCAAACTTTTTGTTTGCAATATATCATTCTATTATTCATATAGCTGTAATAGAAAACAATTCCTTCCTTTAATTGAATTTAACGAATGAATCCTATTAATTTATTGACATAAGTTATTGAAAATTATTTATTAAATAGTACATTCGTTATAACTATAATAGATGAATAATGAGCTATCCCTATCAAATAAAAACACTCGAAGGTTACAAAAAAGATTATGAAACAAGCATTAAAAATCCAGATTCATTTTGGGGAAATATTGCTGAAACATTTACATGGAAAAAAAAATGGGATAAGGTTTTAGAATGGAATTTTAAAGAACCTTCTATTAAATGGTTTCAAGGCGGTAAGTTAAATATTACTGAAAATTGTTTAGATAGACATTTAGAAAAAAATGGTAATACGCCCGCCATTATATGGGAATCAAACGATCCGGATGAACACCATCGTGTATTAACTTATAAAGAATTACATTTTAAAGTGGTGCAGTTTGCTAATGTTTTAAAAAACAATGGCGTTAAAAAAGGTGATCGTGTGTGTGTGTATATGGGCATGATTCCCGAATTGGCGATTGCAACCTTGGCATGCGCTCGTATAGGTGCTATACATTCTGTTATCTTTGGAGGTTTCTCAGCGCAAGCCATTGCCGACAGACTAGAAGATGCTCAAGCAGAATTTATTGTTACTTGCGATGGCGCATATCGTGCCGCTAAAGATATTCCATTAAAAAGTGTTATTGATGATGCCTTAGTAGGCAATAAAACTATCAAACGCGTCATCGTTTGCACCCGCACCCGCACACCAGTGAGTATGATCAAAGGACGAGATGTTTGGTGGGAAGATGAAATTAAAAAAGTGGAAACACTTGGTAATCCTGATTGCCCTGCTGAAACTATGGATGCAGAAGATGTATTATTTATTTTATATACATCTGGTTCAACAGGTAAACCAAAAGGCGTAGTGCATACAACCGCTGGTTATATGGTGTGGGCTAATTATACGTTTGTTAATGTATTTCAATACCAACAAGGGCAAGTACATTTTTGTACAGCCGATATAGGTTGGATTACAGGTCATAGTTATATTGTTTACGGACCATTAAGTGCAGGTGGCACAACCCTATTATTTGAAGGTGTTCCTACTTGGCCTGATGCTGGTCGCTTTTGGGATGTTGTGGATAAATTTAAGGTAAACATTTTGTATACAGCACCAACTGCTATCAGAAGTTTAATGGGCTTTGGATTGGAATATTTAAAAGGAAAAGATTTAAGTTCATTAAAAGTACTAGGCTCCGTTGGAGAACCAATTAATGAAGAAGCATGGCATTGGTATGATAAAAATATCGGAAAAGGAAATTGTCCAATTGTAGATACTTGGTGGCAAACAGAAACTGGCGGCATGATGATATCAAATATGGCTAATGTTACGCCAAGTAAACCATCTTTTGCAACGTTGCCATTGCCTGGTGTAGAGCCTTGTTTGGTGGATGAAGCTGGTAACGAATTGTTAGGAAATAATGTCAGTGGGAATTTATGCATCAAGTCGCCATGGCCTGGAATAATTCGCACTACTTATGGCGATCACGAACGTTGCCGACAAACCTATTTTTCAACATATGAAAATAAATATTTTACAGGTGATGGTTGCCTGCGCGATGAAGATGGAAATTACCGCATAACGGGTAGGGTAGATGATGTATTGAATGTAAGTGGCCATCGTATTGGTACTGCAGAATTAGAGAATGCCATTAATATGCACGCAGGCGTTATTGAAAGTGCGATTGTTGGTTATCCTCATGATGTGAAAGGACAGGGTATTTATGCTTATGTTATTTTTGATGAAACACATGGCGATCCTAATTTATCGAAACAAGATATTATACAAACTGTAACGCGCATTATTGGAGCCATAGCCAAACCAGATAAGATTCAGTTTGTGCCTGGCTTACCAAAAACACGTAGTGGAAAAATTATGCGACGTATATTACGAAAGATAGCTGAAGGCGATGTGACAAATTTAGGAGATACAAGCACTTTATTGGATCCTTCCTTAGTAGATATTATTAAAGACGGTAGAATTTAATTTTTTATATTCTTTCAAAGCGAGCGTTAAACAGATTGTTTATTAATACGCGTTAGCATGTTTTGTTAGATGTCGAGTTGGTTATTAGTGTTAATTAGCCAATGAAATTTATTGTCCCTCACAATTCCGATGTCTGCATTTGGTCCGATACCAAAACTTTTATTTGCAGAAGTAGAAACTTGATTATAAAATTCAGTTAAAAAATGAGTGAGTTGCTCATTCGAAAAGCTATCAAAAGACGCATCCATCGTAAACTCCCTATGAAAGGTATTCCTAAAACTACTTTTCATAATTTCGCCTATTTCTTCTGCATGCTCTTTGTTCTCAGAATTATAGCGATACCCATGTTCCATTGCAAGATCATCTCTATATAGTTGCATCGCGTTAATTGTGAAATAGAGGCTATAAACCTTGCCTTCATATTGACCACCAACTATAAAGGATGTTTGTAAATTTAGGTTTAATGAAGTAAGGTGTTGTTTCAATTCAATAGCAACGACTTCAGGATTGGAGCTCTCACAATTTTGAATGAATGAATGAATAATTCTGGGAATGCTATTTCCATTAAAGTCGCATACACCATGAAAGGCAATGAAGAAATTATCTTTTGCAAATATTTTCTTTCGGTTTTCATTAATCAATTCTTTTGTTCCTTGTTTAACGACTCGCCCTTCTGCTGCTATGATATTAAGTTTGGATGTCCAAATATGTGTAATAAGAGTCATTAAATAAATTAATAGTTTTTGTAGTAAGAACAATGAATGCTAACGTTTTCGCGGGTTGCATTTCTACGTTTTTGAACCGCGATATGGCGCGACTGCCGAAACGCTCCTAACAATGATACAATGTTTAATGGACTTTTGCAAAGATAAATTTACTAATTGTTTGCACCTAACGTTTTTTAGGCTAGCGCAGAGCCTAAGAAAAATAATCTTCCGGCGTGGCGCAATTGCCTGATGTCATACACAGATCTTATTGTCTTAAAACTATCAATTTATCTCCATTATTTATACCTAAAAGAGGTAGTTGTTCATTAAATATAAAATCTTTACAAATAAAATTGTCAGTTGTATAATTATAAAGGATCCATTCATTATTATAAGTTCTCTGTCTAAAAATGCTATTTAAAAATTTAATAAATAAGTAATCGAGCAATTCTTGAAAAATTTTAAAAGATTGGTTATCTAATTCAATTAAGGTAATTGGCATGTATTTACCTAAAAATCCAAAAGACACAAATAGACTTGAATTAGTTTTTTTATCGTTAGATGAGAAATCAACTTGTGTTAGAAGTTTGCTTATTTTAGAATCATCTTTATTTATAAGATATTCCTTAATTATTCTCACGTTTTTTATATACCATAAATTTGATTCAGAAAAATTTTTACTCCATAAATAATTTTTCGGTATTGAAACAATAATATTTATTTGTAATAATATTTGTAATAGTATTTTATTTATTTCGGAATCGTCTTTGGTTATAAGGTAATTCTTAATTAAAGCTAAGTGTTTTTCATGCCATGAATTTGGCCCCCAAAAATTATAGCCTGACCAAAAATCAACTTCTTTATTTGATTGAATAGCGGTTATGAACTCTTCTGCTATTTGTTGCATTGGTAAATAAGAAAATAATATAGATTTACGCTGTCTAAGAAAATTATGTTTAACAGAGATTTGGTCTAGTTTTAAAGAAAATAACGTCCGCCACTCATTAGTTCTATCGTTGGTGTCAAAATCACCAACGATAAAATCTTTGATAGAATTTATCCCTAGAAATTTTAAAGTATGTAATAGATTTAAGTATTTAGCCTGCAAATGATTTTTTACTAAATTTTTCTCCCATTTTTCAATACTCAGAATTCCATTTTCAAAAGGAATATTCTCAGTTTTTAGAAGATCTAATAATTCATCAAATATGTTTTTTTTCATAATTACTTTGTAAATAACGTTTTGGTGGTTTGCCTTGTTTGTAGTTTGAAACAATTTTTAACGAAATGTTAGTTTAAAGATACAATGTTGCTAGGCATTTGCAAAGAAAAATTAAAAAATTGTCTACCGATATCGCAAATGATTGTACTTCAGAACAAATAAGGGAAACCGTGTGTTATGACAAGTTGTATAATATTAAAAAGCTATATTATTCATTGTAATAAGCTTTTCCTTTTATTACTAATTCTTGTAGTTTTTTCAAATCAATATTACTTTTATAAAAATGAATACCGTCAACTAATTTTAATAGAAATTTCTTCGCTTCCAATTCATTTCCAGATGATGATGCATATGAAAACCTATTTACTAAATCATTATGAATAAAATCAATAAAATATGTTGTTTTTACAGGATTAATAATTTCTTTGGTTTTAATTATTGGAGGATTATATTGCCAAAAATTTAAGAGCATTTTATTATACTCTATAAAATTGTTTTTTGTTTTAATTTCTTTTTTAAATTCATTTTTGAGATAATCTAGTTCCCAATTCATATAATTTGTTAGTATATTTTTTGGATTATTTCCAAATTCAGATTTAGAACCCGTTTGTATTTCAAACCATTTGTCGTTTAAGTTCATAAAGGGATAATTTGATAAATCAGTTTTGCCTAACAAATTTAACGTGTAACTATTGTTTTCAAGATTAAAATATAGAATTAATCCATCCTTAGTTTTTATTGCACCTTGTTTATTTTCTTGAGAATACGCTATGTTCAGGGTCAAAAAAAGGAATATTATTAATGTTGATTTAATTTTCATAGTTTTTTTTATAATTTTCCATAACGGTGCTGTTAGCGGTTCGTGCTTTTTTTTTGTATCTAATAATTTTATTCTCCTTGTCTAAGGAAGAAGCCACCACGTTCCATTAAACAAGTCGCTTTCCTTTAAATTTAGTATTTTGTCTGGATTTTCGAGAGTAAAAGTAAACTCTTCACTTAATCTAATTTCCCCATTATCTTTTTTTATTAACATATACTTTTTAAAGTCTGTGTCAGTGTTTGGGTCAAAAACATTTTCTATTGTCCTCTTGCTTATAGGATAATTAAACAATGTCGCAGATTTTTGAATATGGTTTAAAATATCTTTGTTTATTTTTTTCATGGATTTAAAATGTAATGTTTAGCTCTACAATTGCCCGTTCTTTTAAAGCAATTAATTTTTCATGATTTCTTTTGTCTCGTGCAATTTCTTGAAATATTTCTTCTGCTAATTTTTGATTAGGTGAATTTACAAATCTGTCAGGGTGACATTTTCTACTCAACTCCCTGTAAAGTTCAGAAGAATTATTTATGCTATTCATTAAATTACCCATATTGATGTCGGTTTCTTTGGATTTTTTTAAATTGTCTTTGTTTAAATCAGAGAATGCGAGATTTTTTTTCTTGGATGAGAGTTTAAAAACTAAGAACAAAATAATGACAAGTTCAATTATTGATAACCAAAACCAAAAATTATTTGGTAAGGAAACTCCGTTCGACAATGCCGAAACCGCAGTTGTGTCTGTTTTTATTTGTAATAAAATATATTTCATAATTCTTTATTTTAAGAATCCTCCAATATGTGCATGTTCTTTTAGTGCCCACTTGCAACCACTTACACCATGATTGTCGTGAACTTCAAGAGTGTCCCATCCTAACGAAACAAGTTTTCTAACTAAGGGTTCATTGTCAACAACAACTTTGCCTACTTCAATTAATTCATGTTTTGCCATGGGTCGACCAGATAATGCTTTAATTCTAAAGCCACCGCCCATAAATTTAGAAAAGGCGTGTCGGTAAGAACTTTCTCCCCAAGTTATTTTTGCTTCTAATAAAGTTGCAGCTTGCCCGTTTATAAAAGAATCTTTCGCTGCTTTATTAAAATCTCGAACCAATTTATATCGTTCAGACATTTCGCCAAACCAATCTGCTATTTGAACAACTTTGTACCACATGTACTTATTTATTTATAATAATTAAATTTATCTCTTACCATTAATGCAAATTCTGTATATGAATTACTCTTAATAACTATACTCTTTATTTCATTCCAAAATTCATTTTTTTTCTTATTTGCTTGATATTTATTAATTGTAGATTTCATAATACCCTCAGCCTCACCAGGTATAAATATATTCAATAAAAATAATGGAGATATTAAAATAAGGCCTATTACAATTAATATTTTCACTAAAGGATTTAAACTAAATCCCTCATCCAATTTGACCTTTGGATTTGATTTTATTAAATCTTTATAGTAATTATATTCAGATTCGGTAATCTGGCTTGGTGGATTAAATTGATAATTTCGGACTGTAACAGTATATTTTATTCTTGCCATTAGGATTATTTTTATTCTCTGATTTTTAAGAGTTTCAGGTACTCAACATTTTCGATTTGTTCACTTCCGTCTTTTGTAATTATTCTCACAACAGCATAATCTGTTTCTTTTTTAATAATGTTACCGAAATCATATCGGAAAAATTTCGGAACACGAACCTTGTCACCGATTTTAAGTAATTCAGCCGCACGTTGTATTCTTTCTGCTTTTGTTGTCGGCTCTTTGTCTTTGATGGGTGTGGAAGTAGTCCAATGAATTTTTAGAAATCTTTCGAAGATATCGGCATAGTGAGTTTCACATGCGATAGTTATTTCTAATGATTTATTATCCAGCTCATATGTAAGGTTAAAAATTGTACCAACTTTTTCTGTTGTTTCGTCTTGCGCTTTGGAAATAGCACTGAATATACCCTTTACAATCAGAGATAGAATGAGTCCGCCAGCCGCTCCCCAAAATCCAGAGCCTAAATTTTTCGCGAACTGCTGTGAGGACTTTGGTTTTACTGACTTGAATTTTTGATGGTCTTCGGATTTAAACTCTTTAACAGACTTTCTATCGATTATTATGAAAGGATAAAAACTATTTTTCGTTGCATCATAATACTTGATATAAGGGTTGCCATAAGTCTCTAAGCAAAATGCAAGTTTTGTATCGAAAGATACAACAGTCAGCATTAAACCATGTATGGCCATGTCCCTGCTACATTCTATGAATTTATTGTCTACAATATAAATGCTCGGAATTGTCAAGTCACCCGATTGAGAGGGTAAGGTTGAATCAAGAATTTGAGAGTCTTGAAATGTTGGGCTTGACATAAATTGTTTAATGTCGATAAAATTATGCTCATGCAGTTCCAACCTAAATCTGTCTCCATGACTTGCATTCTCCGAATCCTTTTTCATGTCCGCATCAGAGATGTGGTTCCAGTCTGTTTTTTTTCCAAATAGCCCCATTTATCTATGTTTAATTTATTACTTTCGGTCGTCTAAGCATGACCGCTAGCGTTATGCAAGCAGGCATAGTTTTTTAGGCATATCTTACATTTTTTACCAGATTAACTTAGTTTTTTAGTTTTTTTTCGTTTCATAAATCTACTCTTTTTTCCATAAACTATCAAATGGCAAAATAATTTTTTGAAAACTTTTATTACTAATATGGTTATATATTTCAGTTGTGATGCTCCTGCTATGCCTCTATATTTCCTGTATATAAAGCAAATCGTTTCCCTCCCTCGCTCCACTGCATCCGTATTGCAGTGCCTTTTACAGGTAATTGCATGAACTTATTTTGTTGATACCTTTTACCTCACTACTAGTAGCGTTTTGTTTTATGCATCATTGTTCTTTTTAAATTCAATCCACAATTCGCTGTTAGCTCTTGGTGCTGCTGAATCTTTACAATCTTCTAGTTTTAAAAAAGTAAATGCTTTCGCAAATAGAGTTGTATATTCACTTTTACTTCCTCCAAACGGTGGACTTTTTTCAAATGTTCTATTGAATAATAAACCTATTAGTAATCCATTAGGATTTAATAAACTATGCATTTTATTAACATATTGTTGTCGCATAGTTGGAGGTAAAGCGCAAAAAAAAGTTTGTTCAACAATCACATCGTATTTTCCTTGATGATCAAAAAAATCGCCATGAATAATGGTAATAGCTGTTTTGTTCTTGAATTTTTCTTGTAAAACAGCCACCAGAGTAGGGGCAATGTCAATAACAGTAATGTTTGTAAATCCTTGTTTTAAAAGGAATTCAGCCTCATACGTGTTGCCACAGCCTGGAATAAGAATAGCAAGGTTTTTATTTTCAACTTTTTCAAAATAGTTTTTAATTGGTGGAGATACTGCTCCTAAATCCCAATTCGTTATATGAGCTTTATACTGAGCATCCCAATAGGCTTGACCTAGCGGGTTTTCAGAATGCGTTTCGCAACATTCAATTTTATCTGACATTATTTTTCTTTTTTATGTGTTGAAATTCCAAATGTTAAAAAATATGATGTGTTGAAGTTTAATGTTCGAAAAAATGAATTGTTTGTTGTATTACTCTATTGGCGTGTTCAGGATAAATGGTATCAGTAAAAGGATGTTTAATTCCAAATGTATGATCTGCACCTTCAATTACTATAAGTTTAGAATGGTTACAGGCTTTATGTAGCTCTTCTGCGTCATTTATTGAAACCGCATTATCAGCAGTACCATGAATAATTAAAAAAGGAATGCTTAATTGCTTAGCTGATTTTCCAATATCTAATCGAGCGGCATTGGCTAGTATTGTTTCATAAAATTGATAATACAAAGGCATTTGCTGACCAGTGCGCATATTAAATGTATGTACAACGCCCTGTTCTTTCCATGCTTCAACTGTACTTGTTTTATTGCGATTGATAAAATCACTCACCCCAGCCCACGTTGCAATTTTTTTAACACGGTTGTCCTCTCCTGCTTTTAGTACAACAATTCCGCCACCTCTGCTATGACCTATTAAGTTTAATTGCTCTGAATTTATTTCTTGACAAAGTATATCGCTAGTTAATACCCAATCGATAACCAATCCTAAATCATTTAATTCAATAATGTAATTATTGTTGCCAAATGCTTCTAAATCGTCAAATATCATGGGGTTTTCAGGTGTTGTTCCATTGTATGAGAAATTAAATTTCACAAATACAAAACCTGCATCAACAAATGTTTTAGCTATGGTATTAAAATGCCCCCAATCTTTAAACCCTTTAAAACCATGAACAAAAATAACCACAGGTTTAGGTTGATTGGTTTGATTATAAAATACATCTAAAGTGATGGGTTTTTCTTTACTGCCCTTTATAATTATATTGGTTATGGAATTCATATATATAAGATATCGTTTCCAATGTTAGTAATTTTTTTTTAAAGTTTCTATTGATTATTTTTTTAGTAAACTTAGTATCTTATCCGATAAATCAATCTGATTACTTGTATGTTGAATTGTATTGCAGGTAATGATGCTAGCCACTCCAGCTTTCATCAATTCTTGATAAGCATTGTTGGCGAAAACAGCATGAACACCTATGCATATAGCAGGTTTCATACCCGCTGATTTTAAATGGTATAGTGTTTCAATCATTGTGTGTGCAGTAGAAATAATATCATCCACTAACACAGGTGTGAAATTTTTAAATGTTTCAACCTGAGGTACTGATACTTTAACATCTCGGTCTCCTTTTCTTATTTTCTCTAAAACTATGTATGGAGCATTTGCTTTTTTAGCTACATCCGATACCCATTGTTCGCTTTCACTGTCTGGACCAACAAGCACAGGCTTTTCAATATTATTTTTTATCCAATTCGAAATATGATCAGCGGCATGAATAACCTGTGATGGAATTGAATATATTTCTGATAAGGTATTTCTTCTATGTAAATGTGGATCAATGGTAATTAACTCATCTGCAAAGCCCGAAATGAGAGACGCAAAATATGATGACGTAATGGCTTCGCCTGGATTGAAACGCTTGTCTTGTCGCATATAAGCGAGGTATGGCGCAATTAAAATAACGCGTTGGGCTTTTAATTCTTTTAATAGTTTACATAAAAAATACAGTTGTAAGATTTTATTATCAGGTTCATGAAGAGTGCATAATACAATCACATCTTTAGCTTCTACTAAACTTTCTACTCTTACATAAGATTCTCCATCGGGAAAACGATGTATGTGGAAGTTTCCTTTTTCAGCGTTTAATCCAGTAGTTAGTTTTTCTCCAAGCGTTTCATTTCCTGGTAAGGTAAAAATGATTGACTTCATTTTTTTATGATTATCAGGTCAGTTAAATTATTTAAATATTCTTTTGCATATTCTAATTCTCCATTTGATTCGGCATATATACTAAACAGTAAATCACCTTTTTTTATTTTTTTACCAATAGGCGCAAAGTATAATATACCTGCTGATGGCGCTTGAGGTGCACCTGCTAGTTTAGCAATTCTCGACAGTTTTCGGTTATCAACTGATTTTACTATACCAGCTGTTTTTGATTGTACATCGAATTTATATTTTGCAATAGTTGGTTCTTTAAAGCAGCCTTGAGCCAAACAAATAGCTTTAAACTTAGTATAAGCATCACCACTTTCAAGTATTTTAATAGCTACAGCTTCTTCAGTACCTAAAGGGTATTTTCCTGATATTTTTAATAACATGGACGCAAGTGTAATAGATCTTTCTTTTAAATCAAGAGGTGCATTTGCTTCATTTCTTAAAACAGCTAATACATCCATTGCTTCTAATGATGGGCCAATTCCTCTTCCTATAGGCTGCGTGCCATCTGTGATGATAATCTTTGATTTTATTCCAGTGATATCACTAACTGCTTTAAAATAATATTGAAGACGCAATGCCTCTTCTTGATTGCGCACTTTGGCTGTTGGCCCAACAGGAATATCAATCACGAGATGTGTAGAACCTGCTGCTATTTTTTTAGAAAGTACCGAGGCTACCATTTGTCCTTCGCTATCAATATCTAAAGCTTTTTCAACAGCTATTAATGTATCATCAGCCGGACTCAATCTTACTGCACCTCCCCAAACAAAACATCCGCCTTCTTTCTTAATTACTTTTTTTATTTCTTCAATGGAAAGATTAACATTAGTTATTGTTTCCATCGTATCAGCTGTTCCGGCTGGAGACGTAATAGCTCTTGAAGATGTTTTAGGAATGGTTAATCCTGCTGCTGCAACAATACTTACTACAATTGGTGTAGTTCTATTACCTGGCAAACCACCGATACAATGTTTGTCTAAAACCATTTTTTGCTTCCAATCAATTTTCCCACCTGTAGATATCATTGCCTTTGTCAACCCTATTATTTCTTGAACAGACAAGTTATTTCCGGCACAGGCAGAAACAAAAGCTGCAATTTCGATGTTGGAATAATGTCCTGCAACTACATCTTTTATAATGTCTATAAAATCCTGATCATTTAAAGGTTGCTTGTACATTTTAGATCTGACTTTTCCTAAAGATGCGATAGGTTGTAAATGGGATATCGTAATATTTTCTCCATTTTTTACTTGCAATCTAAACATGGCTTCTTTTGATAAACTAGCTTCTCCTTCTTTTAATATATTGGAAGTTACACTATTTAAAGTAGCCACTAATTGAAATCCATTTTTGTGAATCACTACTCGTTTCAATGAGGTAAAGCCTTCTGATTTACAGACATGGCTATCTGCTCTAATAAAAATGACATTTTCACGGTAAGTATCTATGCCTAAATCTTTAATCTTTAAGCGATGCATGTGGGCTTTATACATATAAAAAAATTAAGTATAATGTTGAATAGATTTAAAGAGCGTGTTTTTGGTTGTCTGGCTCACTCATACTAAAGGCAAGTAATGGAACTTTAGTATGAAAAGAAAGTTCTATAGTTATACTTTTATTTATTAGTTTTTCGATGTTATTTCTTTTCTGTGATGAAAGTGATATAATATCAGCGCTTTCCTGCTCAATGATTGATTCAATACCCACAGGGATATCTTTGCTTTGGAATAGT
Source organism: uncultured Bacteroidota bacterium (assembly GCA_903834765.1). Lineage (GTDB taxonomy): Bacteria > Bacteroidota > Bacteroidia > B-17B0 > Aurantibacillaceae > UBA4416. The sequence continues at coordinate 8,146 of CAILKE010000037.1, read as the reverse complement.
TTGTAACATATTTTACTATAAGGTATTTTAGTAGCAATGTTTGCTAAAAATTGTTTTATTTCTTCTTGCTTGTCTTGCAAAGTTGATTCATCATCTTCAATAATATGAAGTATATTTATTTCTGATGAAAATACGATGGCTATTTTTGCTAATTGTTCAATAACAAATAAATCACTCGAGTGATAGTCGGTTGCAAATACAATTTTTTTAGGAATTTTAAAACTGTAATTTTCTGGTATTGCTAAAACAGGACAAGCAGATTGTTCAATGACAGATGCTGTATTACTTCCAAAAAATATTTTTTTAAAGCCACTTGCCCCATGAGTCCCCATAATAATGAGGTTTGCATGAGTGTCGATAGAACAGCGGATAATTTCGGCAGGCGTTTCGCCTTCATAAATTTCGTAATCATAAATAACATCTTTGTATTTAACATCTAATTCATGTATTATTTTTTTGATTTCCATAATTCCTGCTGCTTTCTTTTCAGCAACTTTTTCAGCCATCATGCCAACAATTACTTCATTATAAGTAGTTGGCCTAACTACATAAACTAATATAATATTAGATTTAGTGGCTTGTGCTAGTGCTGAGGCATATTCTAATGCATTTTTAGAATTAGTTGAAAAATCAATTGGAACAATAATTTTCATAGTCGTTATATTATATTAATATGACTAAGTAAGTGATTTTAAAATTTTAGTGTTTAGATTTTTCTCATATTAACATATGATATTAGTCATTCTCATTAATTTGAATTAGTTGGGTTTCATAAATGCTTCAATCTAAATACCTTATTTAATGATTATAAATCTAAATAAATGTTAATTGCACAATAAAAACAGGTTACTTTCGTATCTTTAATAACAAGATATTTTTTTATGGAAAAAACATTAATTCTTTGGGCCGACGATGAAATAGATTTATTGAAGCCACACATCTTATTTTTAAATTCTAAGGGGTATGAAATTATAACAGCACTTAGTGGTGATGAGGCCATTGATGTGGTGAAAGAAAATAATAATATTTCAGCTGTGTTGTTAGATGAAAATATGCCAGGCATTTCTGGTTTAGAAGCTTTAACTAAAATAAAGCAATTGAAACAGGATTTGCCGGTTATTATGATTACCAAAAGCGAAGAGGAATATATCATGGAAGATGCTATTGGAAGTAAAATAGCTGATTATTTGATAAAGCCTGTTAATCCAAATCAAATATTATTATCACTTAAAAAAGCCTTAGATAATAAACGTTTAGTTTCTGAAAAAACAAACACAGAATATCGCAAAGAGTTTGGTCAAATAGGTATGACACTTTCTGATAATTTGAATTGGCAAGAGTGGCAAGATGTATTTAAAAAAATTGTGTATTGGGAATTGGAAATTGATAAAAATCATGATAAAGGGATGCTTGAAGTTTTGAAAATGCAGAAAGCAGACGCAAATGCACAATTCTTTAAGTTCATTGAAAAAAAATATATTTCTTGGTTGAATGGCACAGATACCAATGCACCAACCATGAGTCATACACTATTGAAAAATAAATTCTTTACAAATTTAGATTCTAATCCTTGTACGTTTTTATTAGTTATTGATAATTTACGTTACGATCAATGGAAAATGATACAACCCATCATTCAAAATTATTTTAAAGTAGATAGTGAAGAATTGTTTTTTAGTATTTTACCATCAGCAACGCAATATGCACGAAATGCTATATTTTCAGGGCTTATGCCAAGCGAAATGGAAAAACGTCACCCAGATTGGTGGTTGAACGATGAGGATGAAGGTGGTAAAAATATGCATGAAGAAGACTTCTTAAATGCACAATTGAAACGTTTAGGGAAAGATGTAAAAGTAGGCTATAATAAAATAACCAATTTTGCAGCAGGCAAAAAATTATCAGAAAACATGAGCAATTTAATGAACAATAAATTAAATGTGATTGTCTATAATTTTGTGGATATGTTGAGTCACTCACGTACCGAATCGGAAATGATTCGTGAATTAGCAGATGATGAGCCGGCCTACAGAAGTTTAACCTTATCTTGGTTCGAACATTCTCCTTTATTGGAAATGATCAAGTTCATTGCTCATAAAAAAGCGAAATTGGTAATCACTACTGACCATGGTACTGTTCATGTAAAAGAACCAACGAAGATTGTTGGTGATAAAACTGTAAATACGAACTTGCGATACAAGCAGGGCAGAGCACTTGATTATAGTGCTAAAGAAGTATTTGAAATTAAAAATCCATCTGATGCCTTTTTGCCAAAGCAAAATGTAAGCTCTCGTTTTGTATTTGCACGTGAAGATAAGTTTTTTGCTTATCCCAATAATTTCAACCATTACGTGCAGTATTACAGAAATACATTTCAGCATGGTGGTGTTAGTTTAGAGGAAATGATTATTCCTTACATTACGCTATCGCCAAAGTAAATTACAGTTGCTTACTAGCAATCATAAAATTGCTATTCTTATCTTTGAAATTATAACCGATACCAAAGCCAATTGGTTTAGAACCTTGTTTTTTGTATAACGAATCTAAATCAGCTTGGTAAAATGCTGAAAAAAGTGAGATGGGCTTTAAGTATTGTCCGTAAAATGTATAATTCCATTTACTTGAACTTTCAGTAAAATAATGAAATGCTATTCCGCTATCATCTTGTATCACATGTTGGCTTTGATTAAGAATGGTATTACGGATTATGGAAAAATAATTTTTATGCATTAAATACGAAGCTCCTTTTAGGTAAGTATTAATTGGCCCCATATTTTTAAGATAAGTTACAAAGCCTTTGTTTGATTTTAAGCCTCCATCTGCAGCATTTAATGAAAAGTAGTATAAGGTTTTTGGCTGTTTATTGATATCAGTAAATGTAATTTCAACCCCTTTAGTATTAGTTTTTAATTTTTTTAGATCAGCAAAAGAATTTATATATCTGATGCTACCTAAACTATCAACTGTTAAAGCCCTTGCATTGCATAAGGTATTTCCTGTTCGTTTTAAAAATAAGACTAATAAATGCAGTGTCCCGTCAACTTCTTCATTACGTAAATCCTTACTCATACTTTCAGTCCTGAAAAAGCTAAACTTCAAAATAGCATTCAAAGATGTATTAACTTTAGAAAAATAAGTATCTAACGAGTCTTTTTCTTTTTGATTAAATTCAGGAAAGCTTCCTACAGGCTCTAATCCAATCATCACAAATTTATTGACATCTGGAAAAAACGTTTGAGAATATAAAATATCTGGTCCTGAAAATGGGTAAAATAATGTAGGTTGTGTTTTTACGATTTTAGAAATTTCAGTGTCTTTAAATTTTCTTAAATTACTTAAGCGAGATGAATCAAAAGACATCCATCGTTTATCAAAGTTTTTACTAAATACTTTAAAGTCCCTCGATTTTTGGATATAGTCTAATACCGAATTAGAATCTGTAATTCCCGACATAATATCAGCAACTGCATTTAAGCTATCATTATAACAGTTGGTGGTCTTTTTTGATAATTGTAATGAATCGTTTAATATTGTTAGAGAGTCTTTAACAACTGTAGAATCTTTCAGTAATGTAGTTTGTTTTTCTTGGTTAGAAGATGAACATGCCATTAATGCTAATCCAGTGCAGGCAACAAGAGTTTTAATCATAAGTTGTATTTTTATTTTATTTCGCTTTCAATAATACTGTTTTTATCTAAAGTGCTTATCGGTGATAGTTTTTTCAAGATGAACCAAACAACCACGCCTAATGCTATTAAACCTAATCCGTATAAACTCATTTTTGGTTCTATGTAAAATCCAAAACATAAGATCCACGCATTAATTATTAAAAATAGAATAGGGGTAACCGGATATCCCCACGTTTTATAGGGTTTTTCGATATGTTTGAATTTCGTGCGTAATACAAAAACACCGAGTACAGTTAAAAAAGTGAATACGGTTAATACAAAACCGATGAGTTTTAATACATCTTCAAATTTAGCAGTAGCAATTAAAATAATAGCAATAACAGATTGTGTAATGATGGATACATAAGGAACACCTTCTTTATTTTCTTTAGCAAACACTTTTAAAGGAGCTATATTTTTTCCAATAGAAGACGCTACTCTTGGCCCGGCTAATATCATAGCGCTAATTGAGGAAACTAATAATAGAGCTATGACTATACCAACTACATTTCCAATCTGTTGCCCGAAAATATGTTGTGCACTGATATGACCTATCTCTACTTGCCCCGCTAATTCATTAATTGGTGCTGTATATAAAAATACATAATTAAGTAATAAATAAAAAATAGTAACGATGCTTGTACCAATCAATAAAGACTTTGGTAAATTTTTAGAAGGGTCTTTTATATCACCTGTCATATAGGCTGCAGCATTCCAGCCAGAATATGAGTAAGAAACCCAATACAAGGATACGGCAAAAGCGCCACTGAAAATATCAATTGAGCTACGTTCGGTTGGTAAAATAGAAATGCTATGTTGGGGTGCATATAAAAAGCCAGCTATGATAAACAAAACGATAAATACAACTTTGATAACAGTTGCTATTCGCTGAAATGCAGCACCAAATCGTAAGTTATAAGAATGTATCAATGTGAGTATACATACGACACTAATTGCTAATATAGTTTCATTTACGTTTGTAAATACGCTTTGCACATATTTGCCTAATGCCATGGCGGCTAATGCCACAGGGGCTGCAAAGCCAACAGTAGAGCTAACCCAGCCTGATAAAAAACCAACTAACGGATGATATAATTTAGAAAGATATATATATTCTCCACCACTATTTGGAAATGCTGCTCCAATTTCTCCATATGTTAAAGCTCCACAAAGTGCCATTATACCGCCTAGCACCCATAATAGTAAAATGGCAAAAGTGGTATGCAAATCGATTACTTGAAACCCGATGGATGTAAAAACACCTGTGCCAATCATATTGGCTATTACCACAGAAATAGCAGTTATTAAACTTATTTTGTAAGTTGCTTTCATTAAATGATGCTTAATAATAACTAGGTTTGTAAAACCCCTATATTATATGCTTTTGTGATAGGCGCATGATTTGCCATTTCAATCCCCATACTAATTACTTTACGTGTTTCTAAAGGATCAATGATTGCATCTAACCATAAACGACTAGCCGCATAATACGGCGTTGTTTGTGTATCGTAACGATCTTTTGTTTTATTATATAGCTCTGTTTCTTTTTCAGGAGTAATTTCTTCTCCCTTCGCTTTTAATGAAGCGACTTCTATTTGCACTAACACTTTAGCTGCTTGTGCGCCACCCATTACTGCTACTTGAGCTGTAGGCCAACCAACTATGAAACGAGGATCATAAGCTTTACCACACATAGCATAATTAGCTGCACCATAACTATTTCCAATAATGATTGTAAACTTTGGTACCACCGAATTAGCCATAGCGCTTACTAATTTAGCACCATCTTTAATGATGCCACCATGTTCGCTTCTTGATCCAACCATAAAGCCCGTAGCATCTTGTAAAAACACTAAAGGAATTTTCTTTTGGTTACAATTCATGATAAAACGTGCTGCTTTATCAGCGCTATCACTATAAATAACGCCACCAAACTGCATTTCACCTTTTTTAGATTTCACTACTTTTCGTTGATTAGCTACTATACCAACAGCCCAGCCATCAATGCGAGCATAAGTGCAAACAATAGATTGTCCGTATAATTCTTTGTATTCGTCATGTTCGCCACCATCTACCAAACGTTCAATAATTTCACGAATTTCGTATTGTTTATCGCGCACATCAGGAATGATACCATATATTTCCTTTGGATCTTTTTTAGGAAGAGTAGGGGTTTCGCGGTTAAAGCCAGCTTTATCATAATCACCTACTTTACCCATAATGTTGCGAATACGAGTTAAGCAATCTGCATCATCCTTGCATTTATAATCTGTTACTCCACTTATTTCGCAATGTGTTGTTGCGCCACCTAGTGTTTCGTTATCAATGTTTTCTCCAATAGCGGCTTTTACTAAATAAGATCCAGCTAAAAAGATAGAGCCTGTTTTATCAACAATCATTGCTTCATCACTCATAATTGGTAAGTAGGCACCGCCTGCTACACAGCTTCCCATTACAGCAGATACTTGTAAAATACCCATTCCACTCATAATTGCATTATTTCGGAAGATACGACCGAAGTGTTCCTTATCAGGGAAAATTTCATCTTGTAATGGCAAATACACGCCAGCACTATCAACTAAATAGATTATAGGTAAGCGATTTTCCATGGCAATTTCTTGCGCACGTAAATTCTTTTTACCTGTAATAGGGAACCAGGCTCCTGCTTTTACAGTGGCGTCATTTGCAACAACAATACACTGCTTGCCGCTTACATAGCCAATCACTATGACTACACCACCACCCGGACAACCACCATGTTCTGCATACATTTCGTAACCAGCAAATGCGCCCATTTCAAAACGAGGAGTGTCTTTATCTAATAAAAAATCTATACGCTCGCGAGCGCTCATTTTACCTTGCTCGTGTAACTTTTCGATGCGTTTTTTTCCGCCACCGTCATATATTTTATTTAAACGTTGCTCCATTTGAGATATAAGCAAGCGCATTTTATCATCGTTTTTATTAAATTCTAAGTCCATGGTGTTTTTTTTATTTTTGCAGAGCAAATATAATGATTGGTTATTGATTTCATCAAAAAAGGAGAACTCTTTTCGTGATTTTTTCATTCCATTTTATTACTTTATAAATGAGGTGAACGATGTTTTTCCTTATTTTACAGTGTGTTTATTGAATCATCAATTTTTACTTGATTCTGCTACAACAGATTGGCTAAACACAAGTTATCAATAGTTGTTTTTATTTAGATACGTAATATAGTTATTAGTTCATCATATCTAAGTTTGATCTCATTATATTACAATAATTCATGGCTTTGAAAATGGCTTCATTTTATTAGTCATTCATTTTGTTTTTTTTTCTTAATTTTAGGTCGCAAAGAACTCATATATTTAAATAGATGAAAAAACTATTATTTTTTATTACTTCATTTTTAGCATTAAGCACAACAGTATTTTCTCAGTGGACATTAAAACTTAGAAGTTCAGTTGAATTAATGACTTATCAATTAACTAATAAAGTGGATGAAATGGATAATAAGTTGCAGGGAGCTTCTATTATACTTTATAAAGGAACAACTATTGTTTCACAAATGCAAAGTGATGCAAATGGTTCGTTTATTATTGAAATCCCCCCTAATGGTGATTTTATTTTAGTTGTTTCATACCCTGGTTGCAATGCAAAGAAATTTTCGATTTCAACAATTGGTGTTCCCGAAGAGTTGTCAAATGATAAGTTTTTACCCTCTTTTGGTATTGAAGGTGTTATTATGGCGAAGCCCTATCCTACTATAGATTATTCGATTTTGCAACAACCTTTGGCTAAAATTTCATATAAATCAAGTATCAAAAATTTCGCATCCCTTAGTGATTATACAAATCAAATGTTAGCAAGTTTAGCCAGTATGCGAGATGCAGAAGGTATTTTATTTCAAAAATTCACATCTTTAAATAATGCAGGAGATGTGGCTTTGGCCAAAGGAGATTGTCAATTAGCAAAAACTAACTATGAAAATGCATTGGCCATAATTCCTGGTGAACGATATCCAATAGATCAATTATTAAAAGTTGGAAATTGCATAAAGGATAAAGAGTTGGCTGAGAAAAAAGCAGCAGATCAGGCAGCAGAAAAATTGGCAGCTAAAGCCTTAGCTGATAAATTAATTGCAGATAAAGCAAATAAACTAGCCCAAGAAAAAGCAGAAGCCGAAAAATTAGCACAAGAAAAGCAATTAGCTGATAAGTTAGCAAAGGAAAAACAACTTGCAGATAAACTAGCCTCTGATAAACTAGCCCAAGAAAAAGCAGCTGCGGAAAAATTAGCTCAAGAAAAGCAATTAGCTGATAAGTTAGCAAAGGAAAAGCAACTTGCAGATAAACTAGCCTCTGATAAACTAGCTGCAGAAAAGTTAGCCCAAGAAAAAGCAGAAGCCGAAAAATTAGCACAAGAAAAGCAATTAGCTGATAAATTAGCTAAGGAAAAGCAACTTGCAGATAAACTAGCCTCTGATAAACTAGCTG
>CAILKE010000036.1 GCA_903834765.1 uncultured Bacteroidota bacterium | reverse complement strand
TATATATAATTTAAATTTAGATTTTTTTCAGGCTCAACAAGCCCTTTGGAAAAGTATATTAACTGAACCTTCGAAAAGTACTCCAATTATAGAGCCTGACAGAGGGGATAAACGCTTTTTAGATCCTGAATGGAATATTAATCCTTATTACAACTTAATAAAACAAAATTACTTATTGGTATCTAAATTATTCCGACAAATAATAAATGAAGTTGAAGTTGACCGTAAAATAAAAAAGAAGCTAAATTTTTATACTGAACAATACATAGATGCCCTTTCACCTGCAAACTACCTATTTACTAATCCAGCAGCAATTAGATTAGCTATAGAAACGAAAGGACAAAGCATATTGGAAGGATTAAACAATCTGTCAAATGACCTTGAAAAAGGAAAAATTTCTCAATCTGATGATTCAGCCTTTGAAGTTTCAAAAAATTTAGCAATAACGCCAGGCGCAATAATCTACGAAAATGAATTGATTCAACTTATTCAATACACTCCTATAACAAAAAATGTATTTGAACGACCGCTAATCATAATTCCACCTTGGATAAACAAATTTTACATTCTTGACCTTCAACAAAAAAACTCATTTATTAAATTTTTAATAGAACATGGCATTACAGTGTTTATGATTTCATGGCGGAATCCTGATCCTAGTATGGGTTATTTGAAACTTGATGATTATGTTGAAAAAGGGGCATTAAAAGCAATAGAGGTAGCACAATCTATTTCAAATTCAAAACAGGTAAACATGTTAGGGTATTGTCTCGGAGGAACCTTATTAAGTATTGCAAGTTCAATTCTATCATCAAGTCAAAAAGAAAATCCAATTCACTCTGCAACCTTTTTAGCCTCAATGGTTGATTTTTCAGATATAGGTCCAATGGGAGATGTTATTGATCATGCACTTATTCGTAAACTAGAGCGGGGTGAATTATTACAAAATGGAATATTTAATGGCGGTGATATGGAAACAGCTTTTAATTTAATACGAGCTAATGATCTTATTTGGAATTATGTCGTTAAAAATTATTTAATGGGAATAAAACCAGCAGCATTTGATGTTATATTTTGGACAAATGATAATACAAATCTTCCTGCCGATATGTACATTTATTATATGAGAGAGATGATATTGGAAAATAAATTAAGTCGTAAAAATGCCTTACGAATATGTAATACACCAATTGATATAGGAAAAATAAATTTCCCAGTAATTATAATCGGATTTAATGAAGATACTATTTCTCCTGCGAAAACTGTATTTACAACAACTGAGCTCGTTAGTGGGAACATTGAATTCATACTTGGAGAATCTGGCCATGTAATGGGTGTAGTAAACCCTCCTATAAAAAATAAATATGGGTATTATATAAATGGAAATCTAGGAAACGGTTTTAATGAATGGAAAAATACCGCAACTTTTAATAAAGGAAGTTGGTGGACTCATTGGATTGAAAAATTAGTAAAGTTATCAGGTAAAGAAACACTTGCTCCTTCAATAATGGGAAATACACAATATGAATTTATTGAAGCTGCTCCTGGAAGATACGTGAAGAAAAAATGCTAAAATAGTCATATTGCGACTAAAATTGATGTTCGAATATTTTTATCACGAAAATTATGTAACCTCTATTTAATTGTTTAGATAAGCGATTTTATGGAAGGGGAATTAATGATATAATACTATTATCGCTGTTATTTTTTTAATGTCAACTTTTCTATATCAGCTAATTTTGAGGATGAATAAGCATCATTTGGCTTTTGTTTCAATGCTTCTTCAAATACTACTTTAGCTTCCGCAAATCGTTTCATTTTAAATAACTCATCGCCCCGTTTAATTGCTTCTATGTATGTATTTGAACCTAATTTTTGAGGGATATTATATTTTGCTTCACTAGAACCTTTCTTTTCATTTTTAGTTTCTATATCAGCTTTAATAGGTTTAATATCAACTAACTGTTCTTTAGGTTTTTCATTTATTGCTTTTTCTGCTGCTAATTTGTTCGCTGCAGTTTTCTCTGCTGCTAATTTTTCTTTTTTGGCATTTTCAAGAGCAAGTTTTTCCGCTAGCTGCTTTTCCTTTGCTAACTTATCAGCTAATTGCTTTTCTTGTGCTAATTTTTCCGCAGCTGCTTTTTCTTGTGCTAACTTTTCTGCAGCTAGTTTATCAGAGGCTAGTTTATCTGCAAGTTGTTTTTCCTTTGCTAATTTATCAGCTAATTGCTTTTCTTGAGCTAATTTTTCCGCAGCTGCTTTTTCTTGCGCTAACTTTTCTGCAGCCAGTTTATCAGAAGCTAGTTTATCTGCAAGTTGTTTTTCCTTTGCTAATTTATCAGCTAATTGCTTTTCTTGCGCTAATTTTTCCGCAGCTGCTTTTTCTTGCGCTAACTTTTCTGCAGCCAGTTTATCAGAGGCTAGTTTATCTGCTATTTGTTTTTCCTTAGCTAATTTATCAGCTAATTGCTTTTCTTGTGCTAATTTTTCCGCAGCTGCTTTTTCTTGGGCTAACTTTTCAGCAGCCAGTTTATCAGAAGCTAGTTTATCAGCAAGTTGTTTTTCCTTTGCTAATTT
>CAILKE010000035.1 GCA_903834765.1 uncultured Bacteroidota bacterium | reverse complement strand
CATCAGGAGCTACAACTTATAGTTGGAATACAACTGCTACTACAAATAGTATTTCTGTGTCGCCAACATCAACTACAAATTATAGTGTAACGGGTACAACTAATGGTTGTGTAAACACTAAGGTAACAACTGTTACAGTTAAAGCTACACCAACAGTTGCGGTAAACAGTTCAACTATTTGTTCAGGCAATTCAGCAGCTTTAATTGCATCAGGCGCTACAACTTATAGTTGGAATACAACTGCTACTACAAATAGTATTTCTGTGTCGCCAACATCAACTACAAATTATAGTGTAACGGGTACAAATAATGGTTGTGTAAACACTAAAGTAACAACTGTTACAGTTAATGCTACACCAACAGTTGCGGTAAACAGTTCAACTATTTGTTCTGGTAATTCAGCAGCTTTAATTGCATCAGGCGCTACAACTTATAGTTGGAATACAACTGCTACTACAAATAGTATTTCTGTGTCGCCAACAACAAATACAAATTATAGTGTAACAGGTTCAACAAATGGGTGTTCTGATATTCAAATAGCAAGCGTTACTGTTAATGCTTTGCCTAATGTAATTTTTGATGCAGTATCAGGACCACTTTGCGCAAGCAATAGTTCAATTGCATTATCAGGAAGTCCTGCCGGAGGTGTTTTTTCAGGAATAGGTGTAAGCGGTTCTGCATTTGACCCTGCTATTTCGGGAGTAGGTACTTTTACATTAGACTATAATTATACAGATGCCAATTCATGTGCTGCTATAGCAAGCCAAACAGTGGGTGTTGATTTATGTACAGGAATTAATGAAATAAATGATAATTCATTTATTGTATTCCCAAATCCAACGACTGGAAATTTTTCAATTGATTTTAAATCAAATTCCATTCAAAATGCAAGCATAGAGATATTTGATGCGATTGGTAAATTAGTGTTAACAGAAACAATTTCCAATAAAAACACAAGCATTTCGTTTGAACATTTTTCTAAAGGAATTTACTCCGTTCGAATTAAAAATAATGGCACTTATTTTATAACAAGAGTTATTAAACAGTAAAAAGATTTAAACTAAAAAAACGCCTGACTTTATTTAGCCAGGCGTTTTTTTAGTTTAAATTAATACCAATAGTATTGGTGATTTCTAAATTAAATTATTTATACAAAACAAGTTGCGGCCATACTATATTGACCATGGTGAAAATGAGAAATCAGGATTAGTAACTATTAGCTCAATAGTTCGAACAACCACGTGTGGCCTGTTTTTTTAGCAAACGAATACACGTTTTTTTCAAGGATAGGTTTTATTTTTTCTTCTGCATAAAGCAAAGATGTTGCTGCTTCAATTGCAATTCTAGAATTAGTTTCGTTATCCCAAAATGAAGTAATGCGTTTGGGAGGAAAATAATCATTATCATGTGCTTTTTGCTTGTTAATGGCGTGTAAAACATACTGAATAATTAATTCAGCAACGCTTCCAATATTTTTTAAAGAACCAATATAAAGTTCTTCAATAAGTAATCTAAAACTATCTTGTTTTAAAGCGTCTTTTAAAAACCCTGCAAATGCTAAAGCTTTTAAACTGCGGGCAACAATCCAGCATCTATCATGATTGAGGAATTCTAACGTATACTTATCATTATATACATATCCTGCAGTTAGTTCTGTAATTTGTTCTAAATGATTAAGTAAATTATTTTTTAAAAAGCCCTTTTTAAAATCGAGCAAAATTTGCAATTCTAAATAACGTGAAATTTCATGAAAATGTAATTTTTTAAAAGGCACATCTAAATTTAAAACAGATGAATTTAATAAAGTTAAATCAATAACCTCATTTAGATAAATTGCTTTTGACATTATAAAACACTGAAGAAAGAGTTGATTGTTGTAATTTGGAAAACGTGGCTTATAATAATTTTTTAGGGCGCGTGAATAATAACCACGAGGATCATCTTCATCAACATAACTTTCATAAAACAAAATTCTACCTTGTTCTATTTCAATTAATTTCTTTAATAATAGCTGTTTGTTTTGGTTATGCCTCACACTTTTACCCAGCAACATCACCAATTCGTTTTTTAATGGATCGTTAATATTAAAATCGTTTACAATATCTTGAACACTTTTCCAATCCTTATTGGCTAAAGCAATTTCAAGTGTTATTAATGTAAAAGAGCTAGTTTTAAAAGTATCAACCGGGTTAAATAATGCGTTTTCTGTTCTTTGTTTTATATCCTTACAAAAAATAGCATAAGAATCTAGACCAATAAATTTGCACATTAAATTAAGTGTAGAAGTATATTGATTGTGGTTGTTTTTTAAAATTCCAAAAAATCGAGCTAATGTATGTGCTGAAATTACAAGCCCTTGGTTCCTTAATTTTTCAGAGGCATTTTTACAATCATTAAAGTCTTTTACATCTATTAATAAATGCCTTTGTAGACGTGAAGATAATTCACGCAAATACAAATGTTCAAACTGCTCGTTACAAATTTTTCGCATATACAAATAAACTACTTCTAAATTAAGCTAATTTTTTATACGAAGGTCTATTAGTATATAAATATACCGACTAATATTTTTTGGAAATTGTAAAAGTGTATTAGTTTTATATTGCAAACGTTCAATAAAAACCTATATGCTTATTCTGTTATGATACGTGTTAGGTTGTGTGGGTTGGGAAATAGAAACTGGGTAATAAAAATATTATTAAGACGAAGAGCATAAAATCAAGAATTCTAAAATTCTATTGGCAACAAAATATAGCTAGATTTTTATTTGTATGCCTGTTGTTAACGAATAATAATAATTATCAATTGGTAATGGACGATAGTTATCGAAATTGCTATCAAAATGAATTTTAAAACTTAAATATTTATTTATTGCAAAATAAAGATTTGAATCAAATACCCATCTCGGATTTGTAAAATTATTATTTAAAGGGAATTGTAAATAGCTCGATCCAACATAATCAATCGATTTACCTAATTTTAAGGCAAACTTTGCTGTTACATTTAAACGCAACATACTTCTATACACAAGGCTTAACGAATCTTGTTTGTAAGCAAAGGAACCTAAAAAAGGATTCCATTTTTCGTTTTCATAAAAAACGCCAATGCATGTATATAAATCTGATTTGCTTTTTTCTAACCATTTAAATCTAGCATTTATGCCGGCTAACGCTCTATACTCCATACCTTGTATTCCGTTCCATTGATATTGAGTAAAAACATCAGGACTTACTTTTCTTTTATCATTATCTCTAAATCTAACTTGAAAAAAACCATTATTCTCATTAACAATAGGACCGTTAAACGCTAAATCTGTTTGATTTAAAAAAATAAATATATAATTATTTTTTAAAAAATAGTCTGCTTCGTTTGTATTTGTAAAATCTATTAAATTCTTTCTCTGTTTTTGATTCGAAAAACTAAACGTGCAAAAGGCTCTGAATTTATGAAACACGGTATCAGTTTCATTTTCACGATCTATATTTAAAACCTGAGCGTTACAGAATGTGTTTATGCCTATACAGAGCAAGAAACAAGGCATAAGCTTCACCATTAAATTAATTACGTTCTTATTCATTAATTTTTAGTTTAATTATTTTTGCTAGTCTTTCATTTTGATAATTACCTGTAATGTTTGAATAATTAGAATTATTTAAAATAGCTGATTTTGCTCCATTTGCAGCACCCGATATGTGTGGTATTGCAATAATAGGAATAGAGTTTTTCCACTTATACATTTGCGGTTCATTGCTCCATCCCTTCGATTGCTGTTCAACATTATTAATTAAATAATTAATATGAAGTAATTTATTTCTTGCTGAATTTCCAAGGGTTACAATGGCGTCTGGTTCTATAATTTGGATTTCATTAGAAAGTAAATAGCCATGTATGTTTGTGCCTTCTTGGTTTTTTATTTCTGTATAATCTGAAATAGTATTACTATTTACTAATTGTCCATCATTTTCAAGTCTAAAAAATACTTTATAAACATCAGTAATATATAAGTTGTACTCTTCTAACAATACTCTAAAAAACGGAATGTTTGTTTTCATTGAACCAACTGGTGCATGCCAATTATCTATTAAACTAAACGGTGCCCAAAATCCAATATTTTTTTTGAAGTCAAAATTTTTATCATTCCAATAGCTGCTGTTAGGAATTGGCGGAAAAGAATCCATGGCGCAAACCATGATAGTTTTTTTCGTTTCTATTTTAGATTTAAAGTAAATAGGGAAATCAATTGCAACCGTTGTTACGTTTTTAAAATTTTGTTGTAATAATGATTTAAAGGGTTCTTTTAAGTTTGAAATAAATCCAGCATTAATTTTTGTTGCTCCGCCACTATCTATATAATTTGAGATTTCATTATACACTAAATTTACTCCTAATTCATTTGGAGCTATAAGATAATTATTAATTAAACATTCTAATTGAGAATGATTTTTATGAAATGAAAACATAATTAACCAACTTTAAAAAGCATCTTAATTACCCACCACCAAAAAGCTACTAAAATTGCAAGGCCAATAATAACGCCTGCTACACCTACAGTTTTTATTAACTTTAAACCAAAACCATCTAAATTACGCTGTAATTTAGATTCTGTTTCAAATTCTTCATCACGAATTTTATTTCTGAATTTATTATTTTTTGCCATTACTTTTAATATGTGTATTTGGTAGAGGAATTTCTTCGTCATAAAGTTCACGAACTAATCCCATTACTTCTATTTAAAAAAATTGATATCAATAAAATAAAAAGGGCAGCGCTATTTGTTGCAAAAGTGCTTAAGCTTAAATAATACCAAAATGCATCGTGATATGCGCTCGACGTTTTATATAATGCAAATGATATGTAGCTAAAAATAACAATGAATACTATTGATAAAAGAATCCAACCAAGCCCTGTGTTCCCTTTCTTTCTAGACCTATACGATAATATGCTAAACAACAAGCCTCCAAAAAAAGAAGATAAGAAATAAAATAGAATCAATTTAATGGAAAAATTAGAATTTAAATCTCTTTGAGAATTTTTCATTTTTTTCCAAATATTAAGTTTAATATCCCTCTACCTATTTTTCTTTCAACGCCACCTTTTGTTGTTGGTATGCCGGTTTGCTTAGCAATACTATTACGCATCCCGCTAATTCCCAGTAATCTTTTCCAAGAAAATGAAACTCCGTATTTTCCTTTAAATCCAAACATTTTAATATGGTATTAATTCTAATTTAATTCCTTAGAAGATAAATTATTAAAGGCTAGTTTTAGTTTACCCATAACTTCAGATGTAAAATCAGAAGATTGATTTATTGGGATTGTTTGGCCTGCAAACTCAAATATGACATTATTTTTTTTGAACCTAATAAATAAAAACGTTTTACTTCGTCCTTTTGGAAAAACACATATAAATGTTACAAAATTTGGCGTGTAATTAATTTGTATTAAATCTTTAAATTCATCTTTTATTTTATCGTGAATTGTTTTAAGATTAGAAATATAATCTGCTGAATGTTTATTCAATTTCAGCATTTCTTCTAAGGATGCAAACCCTTCAAATCTAACTTTATTCCCTTTTATTATTGTCTTTGGAGTAGGATCAAGATTAACACTTGTTACTGAACTAAATCCTATTATACGAGTTATTTCTTCTGTAAAATTTAAGTTTTCTGGTACTAATTCTATAATATAATTTAACAGTTGAGAAATTTGAAATGCTCTTGACGCCATATAAGGATCTTGTTGGCATTTTCTGAAAAGGACCTTCTCCCACTCTTCATCAAATTCGTTGGTGCTATTTAAAACTACTATTTGTGATTCGTTTAACTCAGGCAACCTTAATTTTTTAGCTGTTTGTTCAGTCCATTCTCTATAAGAAGGCTCTTGTGTTAATAATTCATATATTTTAGGGTATGCAATCTGTATGCAGACTAATGCATAATTAATAAATAATTCATGAATTTGTTTTTCAGAATCTTCCTCAATTTTCCCAATAATATTTAAAAGTGATAATGTATTTATAAGTCGTTTTAATGATCTTGGATTAGTGCCAACGGATAATAAAGTTAAGTCAGTTAATTTCTCTTTTAGGGACTCATCTTTTTCAAATCTATCATCAATATATCCTATATCTTTTAATGAGTGAATAAGGAATTTTGCAACATCATAATTTGCAATAGGCATTGAAAACGGTAACTGAATTATTTTATCAAAAAAGGAACGGAATTCTCTTTCATTCTTTTCTGTAAGTGGGCCAAATTTTGGAACCAAGCCTTTTACAACCACTTCGTAATCGATTGCTAAAATAAAAATGCAGTTTTCAACTTCAAAAATATTTTTAATTAATTCTAATATTTCAACCGCAACAGGCGGATCAATTCTATCTAAATCATCAATAAAAAAAATAAACCCACGATTATTATTTCCTGATTTTCTATCTTCTGTTAAGCATTGTTCGATAGCATCTTGTAATGCTTTTTTAAATTGCATTAAACTTACTTCACCTTCATCACTTTCGGTTAATGAATCAACAATATCTGATTCAATACCAACAGTGCTGATAGCAGCTTTTGCACCTACCTTAGCAAGTTTACCAAACAAACCTTTTACTTTATTTATTGTTGCCGTAGCTTTAGTTTCGTGTTTGCTTTTTATGATGTTTAATATTTCATTGGTAAGTCCACCAATAATTGCAATCAAGGCTTCATCTTTACTTTTCATTAAAGAGTATTGCCAAGTATTTACCCAAATACCGTAATAAGGCTTTTGATTATTAATTTCATTTGAATTTAAAACTGATTCACAAAGCCTATGGCGAATTTGGTTTAATAACGAGGTTTTTCCACTTCCCCACTCTCCTTGAATAGCCAATGTTGTAGGCATTTGGCATGACTCAATAAATTGAATTAAGGCATCTGTATATTTATCTACACCAAGTAAATCGTCGGCGCCTTCTTTTCTAGGTTTATCAATTATATTTGAATGCATAATAAAATCATGATTTAGTTCAATTAACTATTGTAATTCCAGTTCGATAACTGTTACTTGCTTAAATCCTATTGATTTAAAAAACTGAGTTAATAATAATTTTGTTCGTTCGGAGGCTTTTTTTAATAACTCATCACTAATTGCTAATTGCTCAATTCGTTTTATAGCAGTAACTTTTATCCCTTTTACTTCCTCATTCGACCAATTACCATCATCAATGTAAATTTCAAAATCAGAAGGATTAACTATAGTCGATAGTATTTTTGGCTTTGGAATAGTTATGGATGCGCAAGAATCTTTAACAACAATATCTTCTGTTTTTATATTTGATAAGTCTGTGCCTGCCATACATTTACCTTTTGCAAGAATTACAAATCTTGAAGGTTCAGTTTTTGCCGCACTAAAAACGGACATTATTGTTGACTTTGCAATTTGTTTAGTTGTGTCAATTGCAATGTCCTCATAAGCTGTCGCGGTAAAAAATTGAGCTATACTTTTTACATCTTCAAGTATTAAAACTGTTTCTTTAAGTTGTATTTCTTTTTCCTTAAAAACCCCCTTTATAGAAGGTAACAATCCAGCATAAACACAAACAGCTTTTAATGTATTTTTTATTTGCTCAATTTGTGAGTTAAATTCCACTTTAAAAGTATTTCATATTGCTTTAAACGCATTATTTATTTCCATCAGCAGTTATAATAAATTGTATTCTTCTATTTTTTTGCTTGTTTTCTTCTGTATCATTATCAACAACCGGCTCCACACTTCCTTTGCCTTCCGCAACCATTCTATCTTCAGCAATACCTTTTCCTATTAAATAGTTTAAAACAGCAACTGCTCTTTTTTTAGATAATTTCTCATTATACTTTGCTTTTCCCTCGTTACTTGTATGTCCAACTATTTTAACTTTCAACTTAGGGATTTCATTTAAAAAGGAATAAGCTTCGTTTAATGATGCATTTGACTCGGTTAAAATTGAATCGCTATCATATTTAAATAGAATATCATTGAAATTAACAGATCTGTTTTCTGTATTTGCACCTGCGGCTATCGCATTTTTTATAGAGGTAATCGTATCAATTTCTGGTTGTACTTCGGGGTTTTTTGCTACCACTGGCGCTATAGTTGGAGTAATTACTGCAGCTTGTGGAGCTGGGATAACTTCAGGTGTAGCTTTTTTAGCCAATAGAAAATAAGCCAATATGGCTAATAATAGTGCTATTAAAATAAGAATCCACCACGGAAACTTTTTCTTTTCCTCAGGATTTGTTAATTGTTTATATAAAATAGGGTTAATAATTTCTAAGTTATATTCGCCCTTATTAAAAGCTTCTTTTTTTTCAACTTTTGTAACTTTAACGCCATATTGTGAAACGTGGTTAATCAAGTTTTGTAAATCATTTTCACCGGTTGATGTATCGGCAGATTCCCACGATTTAGAAACCAAAACCTCAACTCCATCAAATGTTTTAAATGTTTCTTCAGGCTTAATAAAATGAGAAGCACTAACATCTAAACCCTGGTCCTGACATTCTGTTTTGATGCTTCCTGGTTGTATAACACCATATAATCTTTCGGAATATGGTTTAAATAAAGATTTGTAATTTTTAGGTGCAGCAGTATTAATTGTATCTGGCAGCATCTGCTTTAACTCATCAAAAGTTGCTTTAGGATATAGTTGCATTAAAGCATCAACTACTCCTAAAGCAGTTCTATTCATCGCCTTTCCTGTAACTTCAATTACGCCAGTTTTTAATTCACTCTTTTCTTTTTCAGTTAAGCTATCTAATACTTTCATAATTTAATTTTTCCGTTAAGCGATATTATAATTTATCTTTTGATAGTTGATTAAAATAATCTTCTATTTCTTTTTTCAATGTTTCATTAAATTCAGCTGCGCTGGTAGCAAAAGTAGCTTTTCCATTATACTCAAATTTCAATGAATCTTTTAATAATCTCACAAAGCAAAATGTTTTACTTCTTGATACTGGTTCAGTACATGATAGTGTTAAAAAATTAGGTGTATAATTTACTATAGCTTTGCTTCCATATTTTGGATTAGCATAATCGTTAACTGTTTTTAATGTGTCGATTAAGTTTGCTGGATACTTTTTTTCGTTAAGCATTTTCGCATAAGCGTCCCAACTTGTAAATCTTGTTTTGCCTCCAACAACAATAAAATCTTGTAAATCATCTTCTACATCAACTAATAATTCACCTTCCATTTCTTGAACTTGAAATAATAATCGTGCAACTGCCTTTTCAGCAGGTATATCTAGCGCTTCTGCTAGCGTTAAAATATTAGAAATCTCATCTTCAGTAATAACTCCATCGGCAAGCGTAAGTGTTATTGCTGCTTCAAAAACTAATGGTTTTGCAGTTTCATCTAATGCGTCTGAATTTTTGTGTAACAAATCTGTTAATTGTTCATCATTTAAAACAGCTGCAGTTGATATAACTTGCTTAATAGAAATAGCTAAACCAGGTATTTCAATATCTGATTCTATATCGTCAAGTATTGATAATTCTTGTTCGTCTGGCTCTCCGTCGGCCAACATGGCAATTGCCAAAATATTAGCAATAGAATTTATTTGTTCTTTCATTTTTAAAGTTTTAAGTTATAGTTTACCAAAAAAGAAAACGTTTTTTCTTCTTATTATTTTTTCTTGCCGCTCTTGCTTTTGTAAGTCTAGCAGCAATTTCTTTTCCTTTCTTTGTTCTCTTGTCAAGCTTCCCGTCTTTTCTGCGTTTAGCTTTTATTTTTCTTGTTTTAGCAGGCATATCTTCAATTTTTATAATTTTATTAAATCTGCACCTTCTTCTTTTATTAAGGTGTTTGCGTCATTTAACGTCATAGCATCATATTTTTGACCAGTTACAACCCATTTTCCATTCTTTTTAAAATGAACTTGGCATGTAATAGAAAATATTTCCTTAAAACGCTTTTCAAAAGTTCCAATATTTAAATTGCCTCTTACTGAAAGTTCTGATTCGCCAGTTGGAGTGTATTCGCCACCTATGGATTTACTTCGCGCATTTGCTATGGTAGCTTCAGCATCTACTGGTTTACCATCAGGATACTGTAAGCCTGCATGCAAATACGGATAAGCTTTTAGAAAAGCTTGATAAAATGATTTTACTTTTGTTCTTCCTGAAACGCTTATTTCTGACATGGTTTAAATTTTTTAGAGTTTATCAAATATATATTTTTGATTTTTCCTATTTTAGTTTATGTTAGTTCAAGTATTAATGTGTGATTTGTGTTAACTTAAATTTTGATTATTCGTTTTTTATTGAATGGAATATATTTATGATAAGATGCTTGTTATAACGCACCGTATATTTGACCGCACGTATTATACCATTAGCTTTTTATAGTTTAGTTTTTTTGTTCTCGACTTCGCTCGAACTGACAAGGGTTTCCGATTGTCACATCGAGCGCAGTCGAGATGTATTCGCGCTTATTGTTCTCGACTTCGCTCGAACTGACACTTATCGAGATGCGTTCACGCTTACTGTTCTCGACTGCGCTCTAACTGAAAAACAAGCCTTAATGTTTTTTTAGTCTATTTTATATGAGCTAATGGTATTATTTATTACGTTGAGTATATAACACATTAAAACAAACTTTTAGATATCATAGAGCGGTGTTATTGGTTATGGTTACTTAGCTATATTTTCAAGAGTTTAGTAGCATTTCTGTTCAAGTATGGCAGCGCATCCTTTAGTGAAGCTTCACTTACAAAAGCTGGTAATGTGTTTAAAACATCACTAAAAATTAGTTTTAATTGATTATGCATATCCATTTTAGTGCTTACATTATTTACAAATGCATCAGCTATAGTATAGAGCACAATCCTTTTTTCTTCCAACGTAAGCTTTTGAATAATTTTTGAAATATAATTTAACAACCAAACTTCATATTTTTCTATTTCTAAGCTCGAGCCTATAACATTTAAATAAAACAACTTATAAGCCAAATAGCGTATCTTAGGAAAGATGTGTATTGGCGATAAATCCTTCGATGAAAAATTATACGTTTCATATAATTTTGTGCCTAATTTCTTGGACTCTGATTTATCGTTATTCAAATAATAATATCTAAACAATAAACAATTTCCAAAAATAAAATCTTGTAATGATTTTGTTGATTGCTCAGGCTTTATACCTAGCAAATAGTATTTTAATCCAATTTCGTAATTAGGAATTTTAAAAGTTGGATCAGCCATATATTCAAAAAACGATTCTCTAACTATGGGTAACTTTGAAAAATTTTTAAAGAACAAGTCGTTTTTGTTTGGATTTGTTTTTAGCGCCTTATAAAATTCTTCGCCAAGCAGTCCTTTTTTTTCTAATTCAAGACTTTCATCAAATTGCTCTGAAAAATTATAAACTGATTTCAATTCATTATGATGTATACAAGAGGTTAGTAAGCTTATTGTATTCGTATTTTTGGTGGGCACTTTTCCAAAAGACCATTCAAATGTTGATAGTTCGTTTAAATGCTTTTCTAAACTATGCCAATCTTTGTAATTACAAAATTTAGCTAAAATATCTAACGTTTGTAAATAAGGCACGTTGTCGTTTCCATCTATTAAAAACAACCTGTATAGTGTGCTTTCTGATAATACAGGCAATCCTTTTAGCTTAAACAGCTCACAAACCTTTCTGCAATCTGCTTTTGTATAAATTGGAAAAGCTATGGTTTCAATTACTTTCCAATACAAACCATTTTTTAAATAAGGCGATAATTTGTACTTAGGTTTAGGCATATTAGGCTAAAATAAATAATATAAGATAAATAAAGTCTATAAATAAATACTTGAACTAACTTAAAACGGCATATAATTATTCGCCTTTAGAAAATTACTAAAAATGATGATGCAAAATAATAGCTTTTTTTGAATAAAAAGATGTGGGACATAAACTTGCAACAACTTGCAATTGGTTTATATGAATAGTTTTTGAAATATTTAAATACTATAAGTAGTAATAACTTTTTTTGAGATGAGATTAAAAGTAATAATACTTGAACTAAGTTGAACTTGATATTTTAAGTTTAACTTTTGATATTTATTAAATGTAAGTGGAGTTCAGACACCACTTTAAAAAACGAGGCGTAACTGAAAAGCCTTATGAGTAAGAAAAATTATTTATTTACTAAAATTATGGCAGACATTAAATTTACTGGTAACAAAACCCTTGCAACTATTAATAAAGAATGGTTGGCAAAATTTCCTTATGTGTACATTCGATTTGTAGAACATCCAATGTGGAATGTAACTCATGCAAGCGTAAGAACAAAAAAAGACGCAGCAGAATTGAGCACAAATGCAGGAATGAATGTTGGAACTTTTGAGGCAAGACATAAAGATGCCTATGGCGCAACGGTTGAATTGTGTTATGAAAAAAATGGTAGAAAATACCGTTCCTTAGGAGAACACAATGCTTTAACATTAAATGAATTTAATGCTTTTGCAAAAGAAAAAGGTGGTGTTGAAATTATGACTGCTCATCCTGAGTGGTTTAAGTAAATACAAAGGAGATTGCCGAAATGCCTTATAAAGAGAGTAGGCTTAATTTTACAATAAAGAAAACATGGCAAGTTCAAAAAAATCTCAGACATCAAGTGTGACAGGATCAAAACATACAACAAAAACAGTAACTAAAGCAGGTAAAGCCGATAAAAGAACAAAAAACGGTGGCGCAAAGAAGAAGTAAACAATAAAATAATAATAAACTAAAGTGGCGACTACGCAAAATAATTATGGCAGATATAACATTTACAGGAAATAAAAAATTATCTAGTGTTGCCGGAGAATTTTGGGAAGCATTTCCATATTTAAGACTTCGCTTTTATCCATCAGAGAAAAAGGCTCTATTTGATGCAGGTACAGCAAAGCCATATTACTTTGAAGAATTTTTGCAGAAAAATGTTTCTGAAGTAAGACAAAAAAATGGGCCAGATTTAATTATTAGAGGCAATTTAAAGGTTAAAAGTTTGGAAAGAATTTTTTGGGATGATCATGGTGTTCTTGCTTCTGTAGAGTATATAAAGTCAGATGGGACTTGGTGTTTTACAGGTGCGATAACTGACAATTTAAGTTTATCAGCGCTAAATCGTAAAGGAGAGCAAGAGGGTTGGTTAAAAGATTCTAATACGGTAAAAAAGTAATTGTATCTTAAATTAATAGATCTCTTTCATAATTCATTTTTTATTTGTCGCTTCGAATAGCGCTTGAGTCTTTTTTTCAAGTGCACTGAAGAAGACTTTGCATGAAAGGTTCTCGATACCAATGCTATAGTGTAATTGCAAGAGGCAAGCAAAAAACACACGCACTGATGTTGAATTATGAAAGAGGTCTAATTTTCAATAAATACGTTTACAAAATTTAAAATTATTATATATGGCTAAAGGTAGTTTCTGGAGTAGCTTTTGGCGAGAGACAGGCAAAAATACTGGCAAATGGACAAGCAACAAAGTTTTTGGAAGCGGTTGGTCAACACCCCATAAAATTATTATTGAAAAGGAAAACAATAGTGATGAAGCTAGTCATAAAACCAATTCATCTGAATATAGGGATATACAAAATATTACAACGGAAAATGCACGAAATATAGATTTTGTATCGAAAGATATTGATGAAATAACAGTGCAATTAGATGATTTATTGGTAGAAGCTCAAAATACATTTAAATCACAAATGGATCCGGAAATATTTAAAGTAAAAATCCGTTCAGGCATTGTAAGGTTGCGCAGAGTAGATGAAACTGTTTTAGCAGATTACTATGAAACTGAATTAAATAAATTAAACAAAAGACACTTTGCATCAAAAACACTTAAAGTAATTATTTTAATTTTTGTATTACTGGGCCTTATTTATTTTGGCTTTTTTTTTAAACCTATGTCGTTCTTTAAATCAGCTTATGGCTTTTAATTTTTAAAACAAATAAGTGGATGCTAGAACCCACTCTAAAAAACAGGGCTAAATCCTAATCAAGTTAATTAAAAAACAATATTATGAGTATAAAAATTAATTGTGCGCTGAATGCAAATGACGGAAAAGTTTATTTTTTTGTTGGAGAAAAAGTAATTTCTTATGATGAAAAAACAAATAAAGTTTCTCCCGGTTACCCTATTGCAATTGATGCTGAGTGGAAAGGCTTATATGATAAAGCCGCAGATGCAGCATGTCAGTTACCTAATGGTGTTTGTTATTTTTTTAAGGATGATAGTTTTATCAGAAGTACTATTAAAACTAAAAAAGTTACCGCCGGGTATCCTAAATCTATTAAAGGTAATTGGAAAAATCTTTGGGATAATAAAATAGATGCTTGTATTACAATTGGCGAAACCGCCTATTTCTTTAAAGGAAAAGAATGCATTATACCAGGTAAAAAAAATGAAAATGGAGCAGGTTTTGAAGGGCCAAAACCAATACAACATTATTTTCCTGGAATTTGGGAAGATGGAATTGATGCTGTTGTAAATTGGCACGGGAATGGACTTGAAAATAAAATATACTTTTTTAAAGGAGATTCCTATATGCGGTTTGATTTAATAAAAAATAAAGTAGATAGTGGATATCCAATGAAAATAACAGATAATACTTGGCCTGGATTAGCTGATGCAATTAATGCAACTTCTAATGTGTTAAAAAAGAAAGACGAAACGGCTAATCTTCCTTCACTTTTTAATTTGAGTGTTAAATTGCGTTGGTTTAAAGATGTTGATTTTGATTTAGCCGCTGTATATAAAATGAAAACAGGCGAAACAGGTACAATATATTTTGGTAATAAAGGTGAGCTTTCTAAATCCCCTTTCATTAAGCTTGATCGTGACCAAATGTATGGCGGTAATGCACAAAAAGAGGAAATAATAACAATTGCAAAACTAGATGTATTCTCCGAGATTTATCTTATTTGCTGGGATTATTCAAATGAAGGTGGCACAGGTGTTTTTGATGATGCTGACGTAAATATTACTATTTTAGATAATAATGGTAATTCTGTGTCCACATATTTAGAAAAGGAAACAGGCAAAGATGCTGCGTGTATTGCGAAAATTTATTCTAACAATGATGGTAAATATACTATAAAAAATATGTCAACATATTTTAAAAGGGATGGTTCAGATTCAAAAAACATACTTTCTAAATTAGTCTAATATATATCAAATTTCCTTATAAAGAGAGAGCCTTCTATTAATTAAAAAACAAATGAAATCAAGCGTAATAGATATTCCAAGAAAAAAAAACGAAGCTGATTTATTTGGTATTCAAAAATATCAAAACGCCTTGGTTGAATTTGTAAATCATTCACACACCCCATTAACCATTGCCTTACAAGGTGAGTGGGGCAGCGGTAAAACATCACTCATGAATTTGCTTGATGATGAGTTGTGTGATAAAGGTACCTTTTATAGAGTTTGGATTAATTCATGGCAATACTCGCTCATGCGAACTCCCGAAGAAGCTATTTTAAAAATAGTGGAAGGCATGATTGAGCAGATTTTAAAAACGCTATCGGATAACGATGGAAAAAATAAAACCGTAGAAAATGTAAAATCAATTTTCAAAAAAATATCGTTTGCTGGTGGTAAATTTTTAGCGAAACAAATTGCTGATAAAGCTGGTTTAAATCCTGATGGGGTTGATGCTTTTTTTGATGGCGAAGGTTCTGAAGGAGCAGAAATTAGCCGTATGAAAAAGGAAATAGAAAAACTGATTGCTGAAATTATTGAAACGAGTAAAGATAAAAACAAGTTAGGCTTTATTTTTTTTATTGATGATTTAGATAGAATAGATCCGCCGGTTGCTGTACAAATTTTAGAATTACTTAAAAATATATTTGATTTAGATAAATGTATTTTTGTACTTGCCATTGATTATGATGTAGTCATAAAAGGACTTGAGCCAAAATTCGGAAAACTAACGCCTCAAAACGAAAGAGAGTTTAGGTCATTTTTTGATAAAATTATTCAGATGCCTTTTTCAATGCCGGTGGCAAGTTATACAATTGACGTTTATTTGCTTGAGGCTTTGAAAAATATTGGTTTTATTACAGAAGAAGAGTCCACAGAAGATCAATATAAAGAATCTTTAACTGAACTTGCTAGTTTATCAGTTGGTCAAAACCCTCGTGCATTAAAGCGATTAACAAATACACTTTCTCTCATTACCATCATTAATAAATATGGAGATGAGCAACAAAACGAAATTGAAAACGAAAAATTAATAGGCTTTGCAATGGTGTGCTTGCAAATTGCATATCCTTATGTTTACAATAAATTAATTGAGGATTCAAACTTTGTTAATTGGAATGATGAAACGGCTTTAAAATTAGATTTAGAAAGTTTAACACCCGAACAACAAGCACGCTTAAATTCTACGTCAGAATTTGATGAGCCTTGGGAGAAAGTTTTATTTAGGATGTGTCAAAAAGAAACTTACTCAAAAAATAGAGTTTTTCAAATTTCAAGATTGCTAAATAAAGTAAAAGAATTAGTTCCTGAAGATCGTGATTTAGGCGAAGTGGTTGCATCTATTTTAGAGCAATCTGCTATTACTAATTTGGTGGCAAATGATAAACCTAAAGTAATTGAAATATCGAGAAAAGATAATATAAACTTATGTATAACATTCTCTAATTTGCTAATTACCAAATTGCGAGAAAAGTTAATTGTTACAGAAGCGCTCCCTATAAAATCTACCACCAATATAATTATCTGTTCACTATCTATCCCTATTGATAATGCTAAGTTCAGTAGTTTAAAATACAGATTAGATATTTGTCAAGCTACATGGACAGGTGTTTATATTTGTTTAAGAGCGTGGGATGGAACGACCATAAAAAATCATGGGAAAAATGCTATTCTTCAAAACGTCCGCAATACTATATGTAAAAGCGGTTATGACAAAGGCAATGGGATTTGGGATGTATTATCAAAAACAATCTTAGTTGGAAGCACTCCATTAAATTTTTCGAAATTAGATGACATGAGTATGGCAACACTAGCGGATAGTAAAAAATTGGAAGCCTTAGTAAATACTGTTAGTGATGAATGTAAATTACTTATTGAACTTGTTAAAAGCAATTTAGAAGCTGATAAATAAGTTTCAACGGTTCCCAATAATAAAATGGAGTGTGCCGAAAATCCAATTTAAGAGTAGGTATAAAAATTAAAACAATGGCTTTAACCCAATCGCAAAGAAATCAAATAGCTTCTTACAAGGTTCAGATAGAAGGCTATAGAAAAGATTTACAAAATTTAAAAGATCAGAAAAAAAGAACAGCTGATAATTATTCAAACAATATAAAAAACACCAAAGACCCAAACTCAAAACGGAGTTATAGGCAAAGTAAAATTACTGCCGTTAATAATTACGTCAATCAAATTGAGGCAAAGAAAAAACAAATTGAATATATAAAAAATAACATTAAAAACATTAAAGGTTAATTTTATTTTTAATGATCATACTTTCTCTTTTAATTCTTTCATCAAAAATTGTAGGTTACGTTGCTATTATTGTTTCTTTAATTATAGCATTAATTGCCTTTATAATAACCTGGTTAGTTTCTGAGTTTTTTATTCCACCACGTGATCATTGGTCAAAAAGTGGTTTCTCTGTTTTATTAGTAAAACTAGGGATGGCAGGCGGAGTAGCTTTTTGGGTTTTTTTAATTGTTGGTCAATTAGTGATAAGTTTTTTTGGAGTAAAATAAATAGCAAAGAATATGAATAATCAATTTGAAAATTCGAAATTAGGTTATGGAAACCCTAATGGAGATTACTGGTTTGTTGGGCCAGAAGAGGGGGGCAGTATTGAATCGATTGATTTAAGAATGAAAATATGGGAAGAACTTAAGGCAGAGCATTATGCTGATATTTATGAATTCCATAAATTGTTTGGGAACGGAACGATTCGTTTTTTTGACAAACCCATAAAATTACAAAGTACTTGGGCCGGCCTCATTGAAATTTTAATAGCTATGCGGGGCGAAGAATATTCTATTAATCGAAAGCGGCAAATACAATCAACAGAATTTGGAAGAGATACATCTAATACTTGTGTTGTTGAGCTTTTACCCTATTCTAGTAAAAGTTTAGCTGATTTGAATTGGGACTCACACAACAAAGAAAGTAAGGTGGATTATATTAAACGAATTAAGGCTATGAGGATAATTCTTTTAGTAAATCAACTAATTAAATATCAGCCCAAAGTAGTTCTTTTTTATAGCAAAGCCTATTTAAATGAATGGATAGAAATTATTAATAATGTAGCCGGACATAATATTATGTTTTCTCAGCACCCCGCTTTGCCTATGCTTTATTACAAAAATCGCAAAACGCTATTCGTAATTACCGATCATCCTGTTTCGCGCAGCATGAATTCTATTAAAGCCTTAATAGGTAACAACATTAATGGTCTTTTGCTTAATCTTTATTAAAGTATTATTTAAATGAAACCGTATTAAATTACATTCATATATTAGCAAAACTATTTGCATAAATAAATGTTTGTTTTTTATACTTATATTCTGATTATACTTTTAATAACTTATTTTCAAAAAAAAGAATTATTAAAAGGCGTTTTTAAATCAAGCAAAAAAACCACTTGGTTTATTTCTGGTATTTCATTGTTTATGTATTATGTTTCTGTTGAGCAAGGGCAAGTAATTACAGGTGTTTTAGCCGCTCAAGGCATGTGGGGCCTTTGGATTTTTTGGTCGAGTTTATTGGGCGCATTTGTTTTACCCTTTGTTTTTGCTCCATTATGGTCTAAACTTGACTTTATTACTGATAATCAATTTTTATTATTTCGTTATTCAGGTTTTAGTGCCAAAGTGCTTCATGCTTTCCGTGCGTTTTATGTTGGCGGACTTGTTGTTTCTATGCTTTTAAGTTTTCATGTTTTAGCATTTTCAAGAGTGATTGAATTTTATTTTCAGACAGATAAAATTTCTTCTATTTTGATAACAGGATTTATTTTAATTTTATTTACCTTAAAAAATAGTTTTCAGATAAAATTAAAAACAGATTTTTTCCATTCTCTTATTTATTTTTTAGTATTGTTTATTTCGTTTTATTATTTATACAAAACAAGTGGCGGCTTAAAATTGGCGATTAATAATTTCAGCCATTCAGGACCCTATAAATTAAATTTACTTCCTCCCTCCGAAATTAAATTTGCATGGACTTCATGGATTGCTTTTGTTTTCATACAATGGTGGAGTGCCCAAATGTTTGATGGCGGAGGTCCAGAAATGGCAAGATTCACAGCTGTAAAAGGCAAGCGAAATGCTATTTTAACGGCATTGTTTCCTATTTTACTTTATGCTCTTTTATCGTTTTTCATTGTAATCATGGCTATTTTAGTTTTATCATTTCAACAAACTAATTCAGGCGAATCTCAATTTATCTATACCATATTTAAGATTGTTCCCGAATCTTTTAAGGCATTATGCTTATTAGGCTTTTTTGGGATGTTTATAACAACTGCCGAATCTCAATTAAATTGGGGAGGTTCTTTTTTGACCATTGATTTATATAAAAAATATTTAAATCCAAAAAAAAGTGAGAAACATTTTCAAGTCGTTTCTTTTTTTTCAATGCTGCTCTTATCACTATGCTGCGTTATAATCGCTTTGAATATAGATAGTTTGCAAGGCTTATTAAAATTAGTATTCAGTATTTCTGCTGGAGTTGCACCTGTATATATTTTACGTTGGTTTTGGTATCGCATTAATGCTTGGTCGCAATTAAGTGCTATGATTTCTTCAGGCGTTTATACATTGCTTTTTCCATTCTTCTTTAATAAAAACAACATTGTTTATGGCTTTGCTTTTGAAGAAGCGCGATTAATAGTAGTTACAGTTCTTACAAGTTTAACCTGGCTTATGGTAACTTTTTTAACAAAAAAAGACGAAGATGAAAATATAGAAAGAATGAAAAAAATTATTCCTGATAAAAAAACTATTGTCACCCAGTTTGCTTTGGCTTTTGGTATGGGGTTGGGAGTATTATTATTAGTGTTACTTATTTGGAAACTGATTTTATCAATATAAGTACTTTATATAAATTAGGTGTTAGCTTAAAAGGATTGTGATAATAAAAAAGTAAGTTGTTTTAGTTTATAATCTTAATGCAAAAATCAAATTTCTTAGAATGATAAAAGGATTTAACGCTTAGAAACACACTGTTTTCTTTTTTTAATTATATTTACATCATATATAAAAAATTTGAAAATGAAACTATTCAAAAAAACATTAACAGGGATCTTTATTCTTTTTGCAACCTTATCCTTTTCTCAAAAAGATAGATGGGACAGCATTTACAACAACTCTCCTTTAGTGGCAAATGTTTTACATTTTACTCAAAACGGAGCTACCGTCTTTAATAACAAAATTGTTATATGGGGCGACTCCACTGACGCCATATATCAAACGTCTGGAATAAAATCATTTGACCCTGCTTCAAATTCAATGGTAAATCTTTCCTATACAAAAGCAACCAACGATGGCGGATTGTCTTCTGCTGTTGCTTATGGCTCTAGCGATTTGTATTTTGGTATGAAAAACAGTACTCTGATTATTGACAATCCTAATGTTTATCATTATAATAGTGGCTCTGTTAGTTCGTTAAGTTTAAGCGTTACAAATCAAAATGAATATAGCGGAATTTCCAATTTGGTAATGTTTAGCGCTAATTCTAATGTTCATGATACGTTAATTGCATTCGCTCGAAACTCAACAAATTCTTCTCTCGAAATTTTTAAACATAAAGTTGGAGATCCTTCTTTTACTGCAACTAGTCACACATTAGCGCTATTAGGCGTTGACAAGGCTATCGTATACAAAGACACTCTGTTTATAGCTTATTATGACGGCCTGATAGAAAACCTCTTATACAGTGTTGATGGTATAAACTATACGCCTATCGTTTTTCAAACGACTAGTTTAAATGGACAAAACGTAAAAATAATGGACATGGATACCCTTAATGGAAAATTATATTTTTCTATACATCAAGAAAACTCTAATTACTATAATATTGAATACGCAAATAATGCAACGGAGTTAGTTCAAACAGGTTCTTTGACCTCTATTCTTTTTCAACAAACGGGAGCCGCAATCAGTTTTGAAAAACACAAAAACGAACTTTGGTTTAATACTGCTTTAGGGGCTTTAGGAAAAGCTGCGCCTGGAGGTTCGGGAGGTAACACAACTGCGTCTTATGCCACAAGTTCTCCTTTAGTATATAGAATCACTTCTTCAAATAATATTATTCTTTCACAAGATAGTGTAGGTCTAATACCAACAGATGTTCCTCAAACGTACCAATTAGCAAGTGTAAACAACGAATTAATTATGGCAGGGGACTTTGCAAGCAATTTTGATACGCTTCATTATGGCTCAAAGTTTTACAAATTAGTATCTCCGGTTGCTGGTTTTACAAATACACCCTCTACCGTTTGTTTAAATAGTTATGAATCATTTTCAAGTTCATGTTTAGGTACAGATTCTGTTAGATGGGTTTTTGATACTAACACAAATTACGCTGCAGATGCTAGCGCAACCTCAACATTAAATGTCTTGTTTTCAACCCCAGGAAACCACACTATTGGCATCATAGCAATAGGCGGTACACAAAAAGACACTTTTAAAATAAATGTTTTTGTAATTGACGCTACAATAACTGTAATCCCTTCCTCAACAGTAGTTTGTGGATCAGCGCCCGCATCACTTTCTGCTACTGGACCTGCCAATGCTATTTATGTTTGGGAACCGGGCACATTAAGCGGGCCCTCGCAAACAGTATCAATAACAGGCAACACGACATATACAGTAACAGGAACAACATCAGGGTGTACAAATTCCCAAACAGTTGATCTTTTTTACCTCTCGAGTCCTATAATCACTTTATCACCATCTTTACCTTCAATTTGCAAAGGAGATTCAATTACAATTACTGCTACAATAGCTAATGGTACTACACCTTATATATACGCTTGGTCTAACGGTGACTATACGCCTTCTATTAAAGTGTCGCCATCAGTAAATACAATTTACTCGGTTACTGGAACTGATTACAATGGATGCTTTGATACACAAACAACAATAGTTGTTGTTAATGCAGTCCCTGTCATTTCAATTTCATCGAGTTCTTCTTCACTATGTGCGGGTTCTTCAGCAACACTTACTGCAAGTGGAGCCTTAACATATACTTGGGACGCGGGATCTTCTTCAAATCCTTTAGTCGATGCTCCATTATTAAACACAACATATTCAGTGATTGGCACAAGCGCTGCCGGTTGCACTAACACAGCCACAAGTTCAATAATAGTTAATGCATTAAAAACAATTTCTGGAAATATTAGTGTAGCGGGATCTACTGTTGCTGTAGCCGGGGATGTAACGCTTTACGCTTACTTACCAATGTACACAAAATTTGATTCAATAGCTTCAACTACTATTTCAGGGTCGGGAGCATACACGTTTACTGCACCAATTGCAGATGGACAATATATTGTAAAAGCTACTCCAAGCGCAAATACACTTCAAATAACATATGGTAATAGCGATGTAAACTGGAAAACAGCAAGTATATTCACTCACGGATGTATTGTTCCTACTACTACAGCAAACATTAGTGTAATTCCATTAACGCCAATTATTCCTGGTCCTGGCAGTTTATCTGGTCTAATAACACAAGGGCCTGGTTATGGACAAAAGTCAATTGGATTACATCCACTTAGTACTCCAATTAAAGGTATAATTGTAAAAGGTGGTAAAAATCCTGGCGGAACTATTGTTGCTCAAACAACAACCGACGCTAATGGCACCTATACATTAAGCGGTTTGCCAAACGATAATTATTTTATATTAGTTGACGTGCCTGGATTAGATACTAATAATACATATCATAAAGTTATCGCTCCTGGTTCTATTAACTATACTAACCTTGATTTTACAATTGATTCGGCTAAAATTAACCCTATCAATTTATCTGTAGGTATTAAGGAATTAAACTTAGGAGAAAACAATATTAGCGTGTTTCCAAATCCAGCAAATGGTTTTGTTTATATAAACTTTAAACTCACACAATCATCAAGCGTAAAAATAGATTTAGTTGATGTGATTGGTCAATCTATTAAAACCATTGTAAATTCTAACGATCAGCCTATTAATGCTTATCAAACAACAGCTTCATTAGAAAACTTAAGCGCCGGTGTTTACTTTATAAAACTTAAAATTAATAATAAAGAACAGGTGGTGAAGTTGTTTATATCGCAATAAGATATAAAGTTTATTTTATTAAAAGTCGGCAAATCAAAGCCGACTTTTTTTATTATATTTGATTTAATATGAGTCGTTTTAAAATACATCTTTTGTTTTATGTATTATGTTATTATCATAGTTCATATGCTCAAACTTATAATTTCAAAAATTTTACAACCGAACAAGGCTTACCTCAATCACAAGTACTATCTATTTATCAAGACAAAAAAGGAAATGTTTGGTTTGGAACAAATGGAGGCGGTGCAGGTAAATATAATGGTAATAAAATTAGTACTATAACTGATAATGATGGTTTAATAAGTAATATTATTTATTCCATTACAGAAAACGATGATAATGAATTATTATTTGCAACAGACAAAGGGCTGTCTGTTTATAACGGATCAAAATATACCAACTTTTCAGAAAAAGACGGCTTAAAGAGTACACTTGTTTTCAAACTATTAAGTGACCACGATAAGGTTTGGATTGGAACACAGGAAGGTGTATATGTATACAAAAATCGTAAAATTACACGATTCACTGATAATTTTTTTTTAAGCAAAAGCTCTGTATACACTATTTTTATTGATAACAACAACAATATATGGTTTGGCACGCTTCAAAATGGTGTTTATTTTTATGATTCGAAAACAAAAAATTTCAAAAATTTTACAATTGACAATGGCTTAATGAGCAACCTTGTTTTTTCAATCAATCAAAGAGGGAAAAATGAAATATTAATTGGCACCCAAACAGGTTTAAACATTATCAACTCCAACTTTGAAGTGTCGCAAATAAAAAATTTCGAATCTCACAAAAACATTGCTTTTAGTGCGCTCTTAGAAAAAAATGAACAAACCGCTTTATTTGGCACCTATTCAGAAGGTGTGTTTGAATATAATTTTGCAACTCACAAAAAAATAAAGAAATATGATTTAAGTAATGGATTTACAAATAATACTATATTTTGTTTGTTTAAAGACAGAGAACAAAATATATGGATAGGAACTGATGGATCAGGAGCGTATAAATATAAAAACGAAAAGTTCACCTATTATTCAAAAAGTAATGGGTTGCCAGAAAACAGCATTAACACTGTATCTCAAGACGCTAAAGGAAACATATGGATTGCACTAAAAACAAATGGGCTTTATAAAATAAACGAAACTGGTGAAGTTGAATTATTTAAACAATTTGAACGCAACTCTAATGGCTTAACAGATAATGATATAAATGCAATACTTCCTCTAAAAAACGGACGCGTTCTATTTGGCACCAAAGAGGGTTTGTGTAGTTATGAAAACGGGGTTTTTAATGTAATTTCAAATAGCTCTTTTGACAAAAAATATATTCTTACCCTTTTTCAAAGCAAAAATAACACGATTTGGATTGGCACAAATAATGGATTGTTTCGTTATCAAAATAATATTATAACCGAAGAAACGTCATTAAACTCTATTAAACAAGAAGGACTAGATTTACCAATATTTTCTTTGGGTGAAGATAAAGAGTCGAATTTATGGATAGGAACCGAACTAGGTGTTATTAAGCTAGACAAAAATTCTAAACCAATTCTATATAATAAAACTAATAACTTTAGTAGTTCGCGCGTCGTATCAATTATTAATGATGATAAAAAAATGTTATGGTTTGGAACCGAAGAAGGTTTGTTTCATTACGATTATAAAGCCTTTTTAAAAATTTCTCAAAAAAACGGATTAACTTCAAATGCTTGTAATTTTTTGCAAAAAGACAACAACAATTGTTTAATCATTGGACAAAATACGGGTGTTGATGTATTGTCTATATCAGATTTCTACGCAGGAAAAATATCCATTCAACATTTAGGAAAAGATGATGGCTTGTTGAGTCTAGAGTCAAATTTTAACGCGAGCTTCAAAGATAAAGATGGTCGAATATTTATTGGAACAAATAATGGGTTAGAAATATATAATCCTAAACTAGAGACCAAAAATAACCAAGAAGCGATAACTACTATTAATTCTGTAAAATTATATTTTGGTCAGTTCGACATAAATAAATATGCAACAAAAGACTCTTCTTCAAACATACCAAAAGACCTTAAATTACCTTTTAATAAAAACCACCTTACGTTTGATTTTGTTGGAGTAAGTTTAACAGCTCCCGAAAAAATATTATATCAATATAAATTAGATGGTCTTGATGAAACATGGAATCCTCCAACATCTAAAACAGAAGCAACTTATTCCTCTTTGCAGCCCGGAAAATATACATTCTTGGTTAAAGCAATGAATAATGATGGCTTGTGGAATAAAGAAGCTGTATCTTATAGTTTTGAAGTATTAGCGCCATGGTACAAAACATGGTGGTTTTATACGCTTTGTTTTATAACCTTAATAAGTAGCATTGTGTTTTATAACACCTATAAAACGAAAAAACTTATAGCCGATAAGCAAAAACTAGAAACTCAAGTTACTGAAAGAACTAAGGAATTAAGAGAGGAAAAAGAGAAAGTTGAATATATCAACAAAGAAGTGCTTGAACAAAAATCTGTTATCGAACATAAGAATTTAGAAATCACGGATAGCATTAAATATGCTAAAAATATACAAGAGGCTTTATTGCCAAACTTGAATGAAGTAAAAGACTTGTTCCCAAATAGCTTTGTGTTATATATGCCTAAAGATATTGTTAGTGGTGATTTTTATTGGTTTGCTAAAAACGGAAACACTCGGTGGATTGCAGCGGTGGATTGCACTGGACATGGCGTTCCGGGGGCCTTTATGAGTATTGTTGGAAATACATTATTACATGAAATCATCAATGAACGACATATAACTATACCAGGAGAAGTATTGCTTGAACTTCATAAGGGTGTTAAAACAGCTCTTCATCAAAATACTAAAGAGTTTGAGCGCAGAGATGGTATGGATATAACGCTTTGTGCATTTGACGAAAATTCTAACACCATTAAATATGCTGGAGCAAACAGACCACTTTGGCTCTATCGTAAAAACAACAACTACGAATTAGATATAATTAAAGCTACTAAATATCCAATAGGTGGTATTGAATTAGAAGACAATAGAACTTACGAAACCCATACCGTTACTGTTGATGAGGGCGATCACTTATATTTGTTTAGTGATGGTTTCGCCGATCAATTTGGTGGTCCGAAAGAAAAAAAATATATGGTAAGTAATTTACAAAAAACATTTTTAAAAAACATTAACTTACCTATGCCTCAACAAAAAGAAGCTCTTCTTAAATCATTTCTTGATTGGAGAGGTAATCAAGAACAAGTAGATGATGTGTTAGTTATTGGGATTAAAGTTTAGTCTATTACCTATTCTTCAACGCCCATTCTTTTGCAAAATAAGTTAATATAACAGATGCTCCTGCGCGCTTCATGCTTAACAATATCTCATCGCGCACTCTATCTCCATCTATCCATCCTTTTGCTGCTGCTGCTTTTACCATAGCATATTCGCCGCTCACGTTATAAGCCGCAATTGGTAAATCGAATTTTTGACTTAAATCTTTAATCACATCTAAATAAGACATCGCCGGTTTCACCATTAAAAAATCTGCTCCTTCTTGAGTATCTAAATGTGCTTCTATTAATGCTTCTTTACTATTAGCAGGATTCATTTGATACGTTTTTTTATCACCAAACTTTGGTGCACTGTCTAATGCATCTCTGAACGGACCATAAAAAGCACTCGCATATTTAGCGGTGTAACTCATAATGCTTACGTTCGTAAACCCATGATC
Source organism: uncultured Bacteroidota bacterium (assembly GCA_903834765.1). GTDB lineage: Bacteria > Bacteroidota > Bacteroidia > B-17B0 > Aurantibacillaceae > UBA4416. The sequence goes on along the minus strand of CAILKE010000035.1, from coordinate 11,522 downwards.
ATCTAAGGCTTCGCGTATTACTCCTACTCTACCATCCATCATATCACTTGGCCCTATAATATCAATACCGCATTCTGCTTGAGCAACTGCCATTTTAGCTAATATGTTTAGCGTTTCGTCATTAACGATTTCTCCGTTTTTTACTAAACCATCATGCCCATCACTGCTATAAGGATCCATAGCTACATCCGTCATAATGCAAGCATCAGGAAATTCTTTTTTTATTTGCGTTAACGTTTTTAAATACAATCCCTTTTTATTGAAACTTTCTGTAGCGCGCTTGTCTTTGTATTTGTCTGCTAAACTAGGAAACACATCAAACGCTTTAATGCCTAATTTCATACAGGATTCAATTTCTTTTAAAATAAGGTCGGGGCTATATCTGAAAATACCGGGCATAGAGGAAACTTCAGAGGTTTTGTTTTTTCCATCAATTAAAAATAAAGGAAAAATAAAATCATGAGTGGTCACTTGGGTTTCTTGAACCATGTTTCTAATGACTTCTGATTTGCGATTTCTTCGTGGGCGTTGTAACATAATAGTATGATTAAAAATTAGTAATTGTTATGTGTTGAAAATTCTTTTGATATAATGCGACTCCTTTATACATTGTATAAACAGATATAGCTATAATAATATGACTTAAATCCATATGGTTAAACCACACAGAAATAGCCAATTTAAAAACATGGCATAATACAGCAAGAACAGCTATACTAACACCAAGAATGATGTATTTGCTTAACACTGATTTAGTGCGTTTATAATTTATATATTCTAATACCGTTACTGAAAAAATTAATCCAATAGCAGAATGAACCTCAACGACAACGAACGAAAACACAAGAAAAACTAAGGCTAAGGCTAAACAAATTTCAAAGGCATTAATCCAAAATAAGGCATTAAAAGATTTTTCTCCGAGCGTTTCTTTTGTATGATAAAGTGCTGCATACTGTCCAACAGCAACACTAACAATGCCTGTAACCCAACCATAAATTTTTGCGCTAAAACCCCACTGATATAAAAAAGCATGTCCGATAATAGCAGAAACTAATGTTGATATTCCAGTAGTTAAAAAAAACCAACGGTATAATTCCACGCCTAGGTTAATTTCTTTTGATTTTGTTTTAATAAAAGCAAACACACAAACACAAGCAACAAGCATATCTGTAAAAACAGTTACGGGTTCTTGAATCTTTAAAGAGCCTATGTATATGTCTGGATTTTGAAAAGGTACCATTTGTATAATTCTTTTTTCAACACAGAGTTACAGAGTATAGGAGTGCACTGAGATCATTTTTTATATTATTTGTTTCTTCTGCTCTTTGTTATTTTTTCTTTGTGTACTCTGCTCTCTCAAAAACTCTGTGTTAAAGTTATAATGTTGCTAAAATCGCTCTAAATAGGCCCATATCATCAAACGATGTTGGTGTTGTAATTTGAGTTTCTTTAACTTTCGCTTTCAATAAACTTTTTTGTGTTGCTTCACCCATAGCAATTATTTTTTGGTGCGGGTGAATTTTATTTTTTTCTAAATAAGACTCTGCATTGCTTGGACTTGTAAATACCAATAAATCTGTTGTTTCCGCAACTTCATATGGCACTTTTAGTGTTGCATAAATCGGTAAATCAATTACGTTTTGTTGTTTAGCAAATTGCCATTGTATGGTTCGCATGCTGTCGCGCGGAATAGGAAACACTACTTTACCTAAGCCAACACGTGCCGCAAATTGCTTTCCTACCAATTTAGTATCTGTGCTTTGCCCAATAAAATCAGATCTTAAACCTAACTCTCTAATTGCTTGTGATGTTGATTTGCCTATGCAACCAATTTTAGTTGTGCCAATATCGGGCTTTTGCATAAAGAAAAATTCAACCGCATGTTTGCTGCTAAAAAACAACCAATCGCTTTTTGGTAATTCTTTTATTGTCAATTTTTTTAAATCAATCAAACTTTTGCATTCAACCGTAAAACCAAGGTTTGTCAACCATCTGTTTAAATTATTATTTTCATGGGCATCACGAGAAATAAAAATGTTTTTTGCAGAAATACGATGCAAGTGTTCAACTATTTTTTCTGGTAAATCTTCTGTATTAGTTGTTTCATAATACAATTGCTTTGGCTGTTTATCCCAAGCGCTTGAACACGACACCCAAACTTTAAATAATTTACGATCTTGGTCGTTGAGCTCCACGTAGCAATAAGCGCCCAATGGCAATTGACAGCCGCCATCCAATAAATTTAAAATGCGGCGTTCAATATTAATATTAATCATTACATCATAATCACAAATGGAATCAAACACATCGCTCAATTTATAATCATCTTCACGTATTTGCCAAGCCAAAACGCCTTGAGCGGGCGCCGGAATGAATTCTTCAGGCTCTAATTGCTCAACATGAAAATCAGATAAATCTAATTCTAAACGCTCTAATCCAGCTGCTGCCAACAAAATGGCATCATACTGACCATCTTTTAGTTTTTGTATACGTGTGGGAACATTTCCTCTTAAATCAGTAATTTCTACATCAGGGCGAAATGCTAAAAACTGCGATTTACGACGGGCGGATGATGTGCCAACTTTTGCACCTTTTTTTAAGGAAAATTTTTGAGTGTCGTCTTCACATTCTTCTCGCATAATCAACCAATCGGCGGGATTTTCACGAGAAGAAACTCCTGCAATCATTAAGCCATCAGGGCTTTCGGTTGGTAAATCTTTGTGGGAATGAACAGCAACATCGATGGTTTTATTTAATAACGCTTCTTCTAATTCTTTAGTGAAAAACCCTTTACCTTCTAGTTTATCAAAGCTGGTGTTCCATTGTTGGGAGGTATCACCCTTGGTTTCAATAATTTTTATTTCAACCTCGTGTCCTTTTTTTTCTAATACATCTTTCGTATAATTTGCTTGCCAAAGCGCTAAAGCGCTGCCTCGTGTGCCAATGATAATCATAGTTTAGTAATAAATTTAAAGGCTACAAGATAAGTTATTTTTTGTCAGTTCGAACGAAGGCTGGATTTTTTTAATCATACTAATAATTATTTTTGGAAACAGTAAATAAATTAAATGCCTTCTTCTAAAAAAACTTTTTTAGCAGTTTTTATTGCTAACGCATTATATTTTTTTTCCATATACAATAACACTTTTTCTAAAACCTCTTTGCTCTGAGCATCCATGTTTGCCATATCTTTAGAAAATACCTCGTTTAGAGCCGTTTCTTTAATATACTTGATTTGTTTAGGGATTTCGCCAAATGCTAATTCTATTTTACGTTCTTGATAAAGCGTTTTAAACTCTTCTACTTTACTGGCAATAATTGTTTTACATACTCCAATTTCTTTTTCACGTTTCAATAAATTTTCAGCGGCTTGTTTTTTCAAAGATTCAATATCTATATAAAATAATTCATTATTTAAAACCACTTGTTTATCAATGTCTGAAGGTAAAGCTAAATCTATAATTACTTTTTTAGAATAATCATTGCCAATAAGTTGTTTATAGATTTCATCTGTAACAATGGGTGTTTCAGATGAAGTACAAGAAATAAGCACATCAAAGCCCTCTTTAAAATTTTTTAATTGCGTTAAATCGAAAGCTTGTCCTTTAAGTTCATTAGCTAGTTTTTGCGCATTGGGCAAAGATCTATTAAACACGGTGAAATTGGCATACTGATGTTTTTTTAAATACTTTGCCATGTTAGTATTTGTTTCTCCGGCGCCAATAAAAACAATACGAGCATTATTTTTAATTCCTAAGCTTCTTAATTGTCGATATGCTAAAGAGACTATAGAAACAGGGTTTTTGGCAATATCTGTATCAGTATACACTTGTTTTGCAGTTTCGATAGTTTGTTTAATGGCTAAACGAATAGTGTCGCCCGTTAAACCCAATAAATTACAAAACTCATACGATTTTCGAACTTGTGTAATAATTTCTCTTTCGCCAACCACCAAAGAATCTAGAGAAGACGACACTTCAAACAAATGGGTCAATGCGTCTTCGTGCTCATATATAACTACCGCATCAATCAATGCATTTATTTGCTCGGCTGTTATTCGGGAATTAATAATCGCAAAAAGCTCTTGCAAAAATAAAGTGTTAACCTCCCTATCTGCTTTAACAACAAATTCCACACGGTTACACGTGCTTAAAAACATTAACTCGTTAAGTTCCATTTTAAGCTTAACTGCTGTTAAATAATCGTGTTGATGCGCTTCATCCAAATGCAATAACCCAATCAACTCCAAAGGAGCATTCTTGTGTGTAATTGCTATGATTTTAAATGCGTTCAAAATGCTTGGTAAATTTCGGAAAATCAAAGGTTTTGATTGTCATTAAAGTGTCATAGCTTTATATTTAAATTAAGTCTAAATAAAGCAATAACTGGTTTATTAATTTTTAAAGAAAAAATTGCATTTATATTATTCTTTTTATATCTTTGGGTATAAACAAAAAATTATTTAAAATGACATCTAAGAAATTATTACATCACGCAGCAATTATTTTTGTTAGCACTTTGTTGGCCTTCTCTAGCTGTAAGAAAAATGATCCTGCTACAACACCTACTGATGAAAGCGGACAGGCTTCTTCAGACTCTCGTCAAGCCATCAGCGAAAATGATGCATCTATCAATGATGTAAACCAAACACTAAGTGATTATCCATTAATGCATGGGCGTTTATCATCATCAAACAAAGTAGCAACAACGATTTGCGGTTTAACAATTGATACCGTTGGTTCTTATACCGGTACTATTAAATTAAATTACAATGGAACCGTTTGCAACAATCGCAAACGCGAAGGCTCTATCAAATTAACCATTCTTAATTACGCTTCAGGTGCTCGTTGGAAAAACGCAGGTTGTGTTTTACAGGTAGATTATATGGCTTATAAAATTACGCGCGCTTCTGATGGACAAAGCATTGAATTAAACGGAACACAAATGCTTACCAACATTAGCGGTGGCACCTGGGTTGATCTGATCTTAAATCTTCAACCAAATTTAGTAAGCTCTGTAACAGGCACTAATTTAAATGTTAAATTTAATGGAACGGCAACTGCAATATATAATATCAATCGCAAATTCACTTACACATGGGCAAGCGCTACAAGTGTGTTAAGCTGTAGTGGCGAAGGAGTCGGGTCATCTGGTGGTCTTAATAATTTAGAAAATTATGGAACAACTCGCGATGGCGATGCGTTTACAAGCCAGGTAATAACTCCTATTCTTTGGAACACAACCTGTGGCTGGGGAGCTCCACTTGCTGGTGAATTAGACATTAAGGTGGCTAGCAAAAGTTTTAATTTAAATTGTTTATTTGGTGTAAATTCTGCAGGAACGCCTATCTCTGTTGGATCTAACCAATGTGCCTATGGTTGGAAATTAACTTGGACTGTAGGAACCGCTTCTCAAAATAAAGTGATAGTTTATTACTAATTAATTATGATGATTTTAAAACCCCGTTAAGAAAATCGCTTAACGGGGTTTTTTATTTATATAAGACAGAGAGCCATATATCTTAGTAGCTGTATCTCTAAACGGTAAAAGCTAATTGGTTTATTGGCTTTTAAATTTTTTTATTTATACCAAAAAACCCACGCAACTATTTGCGTGGGTTTTTAAATAACTAAATTTTATATTTTATGAGAACGCATTAAATCCTGTAATATCCATTCCTGTTATTAGTAAATGGATATCATGTGTTCCTTCGTATGTGATTACTGATTCTAAATTCATCATGTGGCGCATAATTGGATATTCTCCTGTAATTCCCATTCCGCCGTGTATTTGACGAGCTTCGCGCGCAATGGTTATTGCCATATTACAATTATTACGTTTAGACATACTAATTTGAGCAGGCGTTGCGCGGTTTTCATTCTTTAATACACCTAAGCGCCAAGTTAATAATTGTGCCTTGGTAATTTCAGTTATCATCTCAGCTAATTTCTTTTGTGTTAATTGAAAAGCGCCAATAGGTTTTCCAAATTGAATACGCTCTTTACTATAACGTAAAGCGCTATCATAACAATCCATCGCTGCGCCAATTACGCCCCAAGCTATCCCAAAACGAGCAGAGTTTAAACAGCCCAACGGGCCTTTTAAACCTTTTACATTTGGTAAAATATTTTCTTTAGGAACTAATACATTAGCAAAAACTAATTCGCCAGTAGCAGATGCACGTAAACTCCATTTGCCATGTGTTTCAGGTGTTGTAAAACCTGCCATGCCACGTTCAACAATAATACCTCGTATTTCACCAGTTTCGTCTTTTGCCCAAACAACAGCGATATCAGCAAAAGGCGAATTACTAATCCACATTTTTGCTCCATTTAAAATTACATTTTTCCCATCGCCAGCATCTTTAAAATTTGTAAGCATCCCGTTAGGGTTACTTCCGTGATCTGGTTCTGTTAAACCAAAACAGCCCATTATATCGCCTGCGGCTAATTTTGGTAAATATTTTTTGCGTTGCTCTTCGCTTCCATAAGTATAAATAGGATACATCACTAATGAGCTTTGAACAGAAGCTGTTGAGCGCAAACCGCTATCTCCTCGCTCTAATTCTTGCATAATTAGTCCGTAAGAAATTTGATCTAAACCTGCTCCTCCATATTCTGCAGGAATATAAGGGCCAAAAGCGCCTACTTCGGCTAAGCCTTTAATCCATTGTTTTGGAAACGTTGTTGTTTGACAAGCTTCTTCTACAATTGGTGTTACTTCTTTTTTTACCCAAGCACGAGTTGTTTCGCGAATCAATTTATGTTCGTCGGTTAACAATTCATCCATTAAATAATAATCGTGTGCTTGAAAGTTATCTGTTGCCATAGTTGTGTGTTTTAAGGTGTGCAATATTACGAATTATGCCTTAATCAACAAAACAGAAAGAAAATAGTTTTAAGATGATTAAATGCTTAAAAAAACAGCTCATTTAATTCTCAACTCTATCAGTTATGACATTTTTTTATACAAAGAATTATTCGGCAATATATCCTGATTTTTTGCGTTAATTAAAAAGTTAATTTAGAAACGTGTTTCCCGCAATTTGGCATCGTTATATATTTTTATTTGGTATTATAGGCTTGGCCTCTGGTATGATGTTTGGAACCGTCCCAACAAGCATTCCGCAAATCATTATTGCGGTTAACTGGTTGTTAGAAAAAGATTTTCGTCTTAAATGGCTACGGTTAAAACCAAATCCTTTTTTCTGGATTTTAATTTCTTTTTTCGCACTTCATATTATTGGTATGCTTTACACGTCCAATATAACAAGGGGCTTAGATGATTTACGAAACAAGGCGCCATTACTAGTATTGCCTATTTTGTTTTTTAGCACAGTTCCCCTCACTCAAAAAGAATTAAAATTATTATTTCATTTTTTCTTTTTAAGTGTAGTAGTTAGTTCTGTGTATTGTTTTTTAGTTTACGCGGGTTTCACGCCAAAAACAGTGATAGATGCGCGACAAGCCTCTGTGTTTATGTCACATATTCGGTTTTCTTTATTTATAGCTTTTGCAATTATTGGGCTAATTTATTTCCTTTATAAAGAACCAAAATGGTATTATAAATTAGCCTATAGCCTATTTACGTGCTGGCTTTTTTTCTTTTTATATAAGCTTGAATTGGCAACTGGCTTTGTCTGTTTGCTCGTAGTTGGTTTTCTATTATTAATAAAATTAATTCTACTAAAGCTTAATAAGCGCTTTGTGTTGATGATTTTTGCAAGCAGCTAGTTTTTAATAGGTTTATTATTTACAAAGGTTTCCGAAAGCTTTAACCTGTTTGATGTTTCAACAAATAATCCTAACAATAAAATACTTTTTAAAACCTTTAATGGCAGGCCTTATTTACAAGACACAATTTTTCAATTAGCTGAAAACGGAAATTTAATTACGATTAATATCAACGATGATGAGTTAAATAAAGAATGGAATTTAAAAAGCAACCTTCCATATAATAGTGCTGATGTAAAGGGTAATAACGTGCGTTATACGATTTTACGGTATTTAGCAAGCAAGGGCTTAACAAAAGATTCCGTAGGTATCGGAAAGTTAGCGCTTGACGATATATCAAACATTGAACACGGTTTTACAAATTATAAATACACGTCACACTCCGGACTCATTGCGCGCTGGCGAGAATTGGTTTGGGAATACACCAAATACAAGCGTGGCGAAAACCCATCTGGTCATACACTTACTATGCGTTTAGAGTTTTGGAAAACGGCCATTTATATTATAAAACAACACCCTGTTTTTGGAGTTGGTAATGGCGATATACAAGATTCTTTTAATGAAACGTATACCGAAACACACACTAAATTAGATAGAACTTGGTGGCTAAGGTGCCACAATCAGTATTTAGCAATTACTGTAGCGTTTGGCATACTGGGACTCCTTTTCTTTTTATTTTATTTGTGTTATCCGGCAATTGTATTAAAAAGACAATTACACCCTTTATATTTGGCTTTCTTTTTTATCGCCTTACTTTCTTTTTTAACAGAAGATACGCTTGAAACGCAGTCGGGCGTGACATTTTTTATCTTTTTCCAAACACTGTTTTTATGGCTAGCGTCTTTTAATAACTATCCTGGAAGGGTCGCTGAAAATAACTAAAGCAATTTTACTTTATATTTCTCTGCCATTTTTTGTAACTGCTCGTTAGTCACATCATGTATGTTGCCCGATTGATGGTAGTTTTCAACTGTAACCACAAATAATGTATAATCATATTTCGCAGCTAATTTAAAATACGGTTCCAATTCCCAATCTATCGTAAACGTATTATGAATAAAAATTTTCGATGCGTTATTTATCATACTCTGCTTGGTATTTTCTTCACAAAGTTTGTAGGCTAAATGATTGTTTTTAAAATCAAAAGCATATTTGCCTGTTTGGGTATTTGTAAAATAATCATCTACAGAAAAAACGGGATGTTTTCCGTTTTCGCTCAAAACCCTTGCTAATGTGGATTTTCCGGAGCCTGGTAATCCGCGCAAGAGTATAAGGTTTTTAGATGTATGCATGAGTTACTTTAAACAAAGGTATTATTATTTAATATTTTCAAACAAGCAATTTATTGAATTATAGCGGTCTTTTTTTAAAGCAAAAAATCCCAACAAATTTGTTGGGATTTTAAATGATTAATAAAGGTTTTTTCTTTATAAGATTGCTCTAAATAATAAGAACAAGGCTCCTGATAAGATAATAGTAACTGGTAGTGTTAATACCCACGCTAATAGTATATTAGTAATGGTGCCGCGTTGTAAGTTCTTTAATCCTTTTTTAGCAACCATACTACCCATAATACCTGAACTTAACATGTGTGTTGTGCTTACCGGTGCTTTATAGGCAGTAGCAACGCCAATGCCAATAGCGGCTACAATTTCAGCCGAAGCTCCTTGCGCATAACTCATGTGCTGTTTACCAATTTTTTCTCCTATGGTTTTTACAATTCTTTTCCAACCAATCATAGTACCTAATCCTAAACAGATAGAAATCATAATAATTACCCAAGACGGTGCAAACTCAACTAATTTTTTTGCTCTATCAATTTCTTTTTTTAATGAAGCAGCATCTGCTTTAGAAATAGCAACGTTTTCGCTTTTTAATAATTTTTCTGCGCCTTTAGTAACTTTAACAATATCCTTACGTAATTCAAATCTATCAGTCGTTACAACCGCGTCCACAAAAGCTTTGCCTGAAGTTGCTTCTGCAAAATGCTGAGCGTGGTTTTTTATATTATAATAGTTTTTAAACTCTTCTTTTCCAAAACCCGATGTGTCTGTTGCCGAAATAATTTTTTCAATTATCACAACATTGGCATTAATACTTTGTAAATTGATGCTTTTATCTATAGAGAAATAAGCTGGCATTATGGCAATTAATATCATCATCACTAAACCAACGCCCTTTTGTCCATCATTTTGTCCATGAAAAAAACTTACCATTCCACAAGTTGCCCATAGTAACAATCGAATCCAAATCGGCGGTTTTTTTCCCGGAATTGGTTCTTTATAAAAACTATCGTTTTTTAAAAAACGCTTAAAAATAAACATAGCAACAACAGCTAAAGCAAAGCCGGCAAATGGAGAAATTAATAAAGCCCAACCTGTTTCTTTTGCTTTATCCCAGTTAACAGCGCTTCCACCAACAGCGCCAGGTAAAAAGTAAAACGCTAAACCTATACCTAATATAGAACCTATTAAGGTATGAGAACTAGATGCAGGTAAACCAAACCACCAAGTTCCTAAATTCCAAATAATTGATGATAACAATAAAGCCATAATCATAGCTATACCATGATGTACATTATTATCTAAAAGGACTTCCATTGGTAATAAGTTAACTATACCCATAGCAACACCTATTCCGCCGGTCATTACTCCTACAAAATTTAAAATACCACTATAAACAACTGCGGTGGTTGGTTTCATGGAATTAGTATAAATAACTGTTGCTACAGCATTTGCGGTGTCATGAAAGCCATTTACAAATTCAAATGTACATGCTAGTAATAAACAGATTACTAAAAAGATAATTAAACTAGTAGCCATAATTTTTTTTGTAAAAATAAGTTGAAGTCTTGTTCCTTGTGTTAACTTAAAGTTAATTTAAATAATTATTAAACATTTTTTCAGCGCCTAACAATCTATTTTTTTTATTCTATCGGCGTGTCTGCCACCTTCAAATGTTTCGGTTAAAAAGGCGTCTATGCATTTTTTAGCTTCTTCAACGTTAATATACCTTGCAGGCAAAGTTAATACATTAGCATCGTTGTGTTGGCGCGCTAGCGAAGAAATTTCAGCATTCCAGCATAATGCAGCTCTAATACCTTTATGTTTGTTAGCGCTCATATTAATACCATTTCCGCTGCCACACATTAATATACCAAAATCAACTTCTTTATTTATAACAGCTAATGCAACAGCGTGTCCATAATCAGCATAATCAGCGCGATCTAAACTATAACAACCTTTATCAATAATTTCAGTATGTTTACTTTTTAAATACTCAATTAATACTTGTTTTAACTCAAATCCAGCGTGGTCGCTACCTATAGCTATTTTTATCATATCAAAGTTTTGTTAATAGTTTGTAATCAACGTTAATTAACACTCATAACTACATGTACTGATAATGAGTGTTTTAAATAGGATGCTAATTAACAAAATTACTGTGTATAATTAAATTTAGCGTTAATAAGTTTGTGTAATTAATTAAGGCTTTGTTAATAGTTAATTTACTTATCTTAATTTTTATAACAACAAAATTTACTTTCTATAATTAATAACTTTCTTCTACAGTTTTATAAACACTAAAATGAGCTTACTCACTATTTTATTATCAACCATTTATGTATTTTACTATTATGTTCATTAGTATAGACATTACTAACTATCAAGTAATTATAAAAAATAATATAGTTCAAAAAATGTTAATAGACTCTAATTAAGTATATAATCAAGCAAACAAAAGCTTATTTTTACACAGTATTAACAGCTTATATACTATATACATAAT
>CAILKE010000034.1 GCA_903834765.1 uncultured Bacteroidota bacterium | reverse complement strand
ATTATTTTTGTTATATAATAATTTTAAATAAAATATAATGAGCACAGGAACAGTAAAATTTTTTAACGAAACAAAAGGATTTGGTTTCATTAAAGAGGACGAATCAGGAAAAGAGTACTTTGTACACGTAACTGGATTAAGCGACAAAATCAGAGAAAATGATACAGTTACTTTTGATATCCAGGAAGGAAAAAAAGGATTAAATGCAGTAAACGTAAAACTATCATAGTTATATAATACCATTTAAAAGTTTAACCCTTTCACAAATGTGAAAGGGTTTTTTTATGGGCTAATTTATTATTGACAAACTACCTGAGCTGTTTTGTAAAATTCGAATAAATCAATCGCTTGCTTGGCTTCCTTAACATCGTGTACACGCAATATTTTTGCGCCATTTTGTAAAGCAATGGTATTTAAAACCGTAGTGCCATTTAATGCGGTTGCAGGCGAAGTATGTATGATGGAATTTATCATTGATTTACGCGAAAGTCCTGTTAATATAGGATATCCAAATGTTGTAAAGTGAGCTAAATCTTTTAGTAACTGATAATTATGCTCAACAGTTTTACCAAATCCAAATCCGACATCAATGATTAATTTATCAAACCCTTTTTTTTGGCAGTAATCGATTTTAGCTTTATAAAAATCAATTAGTTCATTCACCACATTTTCGTAAGATGGATTAACTTGCATGTTTTGGGGATTTCCCTGCATATGCATCAATACATAAGCGATTTGATGTTTCGCAACAACATCAATCATTTGTTTATCCATTTCTCCACCCGAAATATCATTAATCATATCTGCTCCCAAATCAATAGCAAATTCAGCTACTTCAGACAAATAAGTGTCTACGGAGATAATCACATTTGGGAATTCTTTTCGTAGTTTTAATAAGGGTTCTTGTAATCTAAGAACTTCTTCTTTTGCGGAAACAGCAACTGCTTGGGGTTTAGAAGACGCCGCCCCTATATCTATAATAGAAGCGCCATCTTTAATTTTTACCTCAGCATCTTTTATAATGTCAGAAACAGTTGAAAACTTGCCTCCATCATAAAAACTATCAGGCGTTAAATTAATAATTGCCATCACTTGAGCTTTTTCAAAACTCAATTGTTTGCCATTTGTTAAATAAGGTTTAGACATTTTTTTTACTTTAGTACCTTATAAAAATAGGAATTAAACTGAACAAATGAATAATACTTCGCAACAATACGATTATGCAATCAAACTCTGCAAAGAGCTCTTTTTAAAAAAAATGAACGATTATGGAACAGCATGGCGCAATTTGAGACCAACTTCGTTAACCGATCAAATTTTTATTAAAGCTCAACGCATTAAAAGTATTGAAGAAAAAGGAACTCAAAAGATTGTAGATGACATCAAGGGCGAATATATCGGTATCATTAATTACTGCATCATTTCCCTTATTCAACTTGATTTGGCAGACGATACACGTGTTGAATTACCCTACGAAGAAGTTGAAATGTTGTACAACAAATACGCTGCACAAACTAAACAATTAATGGAGGACAAAAACCATGATTACGGAGAAGCATGGCGTGAAATGAGAATGAGTTCTCTGACTGATTTAATTTTAATGAAAATATTTAGAGTTAAACAAATAGAAGATAATAAAGGGCAAACCATTATTAGCGAAGGCGTAGATGCAAATTATATGGACATGCTTAATTACTCAGTATTTGCTCTAATTAAACTTCAAGAATAATTTTTGAGAATGTAAATTAAACTGTGTCAAGTTCAAAAATAATAGAACATTGAAACACAGTTTATCTTATCAACAAAAAACTGCCTTGACGTTTCACTTCTTTATTATCAAGATCTGTAGCATTAATGATAAAAAAATAAGTGCCGTCTGTCGCATCTTTACCTGCTGTTTTTCCATCCCATCCAGCTTTTAAATCACTCCAAGAGTATAATTGCAATCCCCAACGATCAAATATTACACAATTAAAATCTTTAATATTAGTTGCTTTCACGTAAAATAAATCATTGATACTATCATTGTTTGGCGTAAACACATTTGGTACAACTAAAGTAGCATCTTCATTTTTAACCGTAATTAAAATAGACTGGCTATCTATGCAACCATCGCTATTTGTTACCGATAACACAACCGTATAAACACCCGCAGTCGTATACGTTTGAGAAACAGGAACTAATCCGTTTGATGAGCTTCCATTTCCATAGTTCCAAGAATACGTTGTGGCTCCCGAAGATAAATTTGAAAACGATACACTTAATGGAAGTGTTCCAGATAGTGGTGTGCCATCTAATCCTGAACCAACAGTACTCGTATTTACAACAACCGTTTGGCTACCTGTACCACATGCATTGGTGTTAGAAACAATGTATGTGCCTGAAGATACAGAAACAAGTGAACTCGTGGAGCTAACTCCAATCCAATTAAAATTTCCAACTCCACCAGTTGCTGAAATAGAAACTGTATTTCCAGGACAAACAATCGATGATGAAGGCGTAACTGTTAATATTGGTGTTGTTCCATTTGTAACAGTAATTATTTGAGTATCCGTACCACAGCTATTTGTAGAGGTTACTGTATATATCAATGGCGTTAATACCTGTAAAGTATTAGTAGATGCAGCTAATGGTAACCAACTATAATTATTAGTGTACGTGCTTGTTGCCGTTAAAACAATGGGCGTATTATTACAAACAATCGCAGTATTTGAAGCTACAGTTAATGTTGGAGTTTGAAGAGCGGCAATAGTTACTGATGCTACTGCCGAACCACAACCAGAAGTAGTAACTGTTGCAGTATATACTCCAGCTGTTGTTATAGGTAAGGATGATGTTGTAGACGTCCCCGTGCTCCATACGTATGTCCCGGTGCTACCAGATAATGAAAGAGTCTCTGTTATTCCACTGCATAATGTTAAAGATGGTGTATTGATACTTAATGTTGGTAATGCTGCCATACTAACTACTGCACTAGCAATAGAAGTGCCGCAAGAATTTGATGAAGCTACTGTATATGTACCTGCTGCATTAACAGAAATACTACTACTAGTTGCACCAGTACTCCAATTATAATTTGATATATTACTTGTAGAATTCAATACGGCCGACTGACCTGTGCAAATAGTTACAGCAGTATTTGTAACAGAAATAGTTGGTGTTGGTAACGTTGTAATGACTATTGAGCTTGAAGATGATCCGCAAGATGATGTTGTTACGGTAGCCGTATATGTGCCGCCTTGCGTAACAGTAATTGTTGGTGCAGATTGTCCATTACTCCATGAATAAGTTCCAGTGCTACCAGCTAAAGATAAAGTAGCTGTGGTTCCGCCACATAATAAACTATTGGTGGTAGCAACCGATAATGTAGGTGTACTATTTACAACGACATTAACTTGTGCTGTTGAAGTATTACAAACATTTGATGCTACTACCGTATAATCTCCTGCTGTATTTAAAGAAACTGTATTCGTATTTAAACCATTCACGCCCGTACCACTCCAAGTATAGGTAACTGCTGTATTAGCACTAGCAGTTACCAAAGCGCTTTGCCCTGTACATAATGAAACTGATGATGGCGAAATGCTTACCGAAGGTTGTTGAGTTACAGTAAGCGTATAAGTATCAGTTTTTGTTCCACACGTATTTGTTGTTGTAACTATGCCTGTGGTGGTTGTATTAGCTGTTAATATAACAGACGCTGTTGTAGCACCTGCAGGATTATTCCAACTGTAATTACCTGAATTACTCGCTGCATTAACCACTACTGTATTCCCTGCACAAGCAGTTAGTGATGGCGCGGCAATAGTGACACTAGGATTTGCTAAAGGATACACATTTAAGGTTTGGGAAGTAACGCCACAAAAGTCTGTTAGGCTTAAGGTATAAGTTACAGGAGCTGTTCCTGTAGGCGCCGAAACTGCATAAGTAGAAGATGACGCAGCTGGTAAACTCCATGCTGTGCTCATAGTACCCGTAGCCGATGCATTAGATAAAGAATAAGATAACACTGTAGATCCCAATGGACACAAAGAATAACCATTCGTTGCACTTAAACTTCCTATAAGCGGCTTTTGAAGATATGTTACATAAACACTATCTATTGTATAAGCGGTCTTTGGTGGGCAATTATTCGTTGCGGTTATATATAATTTAATTGTATTTCCTAATTCACTTAAGGCGGGCGTATAACTGGTAGTTAAAGCAGATGGAGATGAAAATGTTCCCGCTCCTCCCGACCATGATAATGAATTATAATTACCCGTAACCGATGAAGTCAACACTATTGAGGAACCGACACAAACATTTTTATTTACCCCTGCATCAACTGCTAATGATCTATATGGGGCTTGACAACCATGATTAACATAGGTCGCTACTCCTGAAGGAGTATATTCTACAGCACCTCCATCTTGCGCACCTGGAACCAAGCTTTGATTTAGCAATAATACTCTATCGTAAGAAACTGCATCAGAACATCCGGGAGTAGTAGTAAATGACATTGTTAATGTCCTTATACCCGAAGGTGTACTATAATTAGCAAAATGACCAGATGTATTACCGGCACATTGGAATATAACAACTAACGTGTCATTTAAATTCACAAAGCTTTGCGCTAAAGGATTCCAAGCAGTACTCGTGATTAACAAAACTTTAGAATTAGCAGGTAAAACGCCACCTATTGGTTCTTTTAAAAAACCACAGCCTAAAATGGTTGCATTTACAGTGGTTATATCTGCCGCAGTACTTGCACTTTGACAAATACCCAACCAGCTATTATTAGGCCAATTAACGCTCAATGTGGCTACGCTCAAAGGCGCGCTACCAACTTTAAAGGTTACCATTTCATTTTTCCCTTCATTTCCTCCATCACAAGCATCCACTAAAATGCTTTGAATTTCAAAGCATTGCGCATTTGATGTTATACTAAATAAAGCAAATAATACAGCGTATATAATTTTTTTCATAGTTCAGATGATTTTAATGTATACTAATTTATTTAGAGATAATGATTTTAAAATGTTCTGTTTTAATTGGAGTTGATAAACTTACAAAATAAATTCCTGCCGTAAGAGTTTCCAAATTAAATATAGTTTGAGACTGTTTAATAGTTTGAGTAATTAAGTCTTTCCCATTAATATCATATAAACTAGCAATAGTGCTTTTTGGTAACGAGTTTTTAAACTCTATCACTAAATTATTTTCAGTTTGATAATGAATATATTCCCATTTATTATCCTTCTCATCTATCGAAATAATCTTATAGTTTTTTATTGTTCCATCTGTTTCCTTAGTTGATAAGCGATAATACGTTATATCATTATATGGCTCGTTATCAAAAACTGAATATGATTTAGTGTGTGTTTCATTATTTGCATAAATAGCTGCAAACTTAGTAAATTCAAGGGCATCTTTACTTTTTTCAATTGTATAGGATATGATGTTTTCTTCTTGCGCTACTTTCCAAGTCACCTCATTTCCTTTACCATTTTTAGTGGCGTAAAAATCAAGTAATTCTATAGGTAAAATAGCAATATTAGGAGCACAACTACCATTGCCAACAATATAGCTTGGTGTAGTACCGCTAAAAGCTACAGCAGCGCCATCAGTACCAAAACTGAATGCAGAAGGATTATTATAATTGTAGGTTGTTACACCGCAGCCAGAATTTACACTACTAAAATCTGTTCGGAAATAACGGGAAGTATTATTATTACCGAAATAACCCCCAGAAGACCAATCTGCATCAGTGCTAATAATTACATAAATCGGGCCTGCATTGCAATAGGCCGAAAAACTACCATTAAAGCAGGAATTATTATTTAATATCATAAATGTACTATTGGCAGGAATGGTTCCACCACTTGGAACAAAAATAAATGGCGTATTGGTGCAACCACTAGTGGCTGTTAATGTATTTAAATTAGATACAACTGTACCTGACGAAGCGGCAAATGAGTTTGTGAAATAATGGTTTGTTCCACCACTGTAATACAAATTAATGTTTGTTCCATTAACAGGGATAGCATAATTACCAGAATTCATCACCACTAATTCATTTTTACCTTCGGCACCACAACTACCTCCACAGGCATTTACTACAGCGGATACTATGTAGGGACAGCCTGTGCTTCCACCACCGCTAGCACAATTCCATTGTGCATATAAAGTTACATCAGCTGTAAAACTATATACTGCGCTGTTCGAATAAGAAGTACCGTTAGCATTAGCGGAATCGTTCCAATTAACAAAAGTACAACCACTATTCGTAAAAGCATTAGCTGTTAAATTAGTAGCTGAGTTTGCTATTTGGTTACTCATTGATCCTGCACCACCATTAGCATCAAAAGTTACTGTGTGAGGTGTTCCGCCTCCGCAATCTCCTTGTAAACATAAATCATCTAATCTAAATTGCGGGGTGGTACTAGTATTAACAAATTTTATTCGCAAATTGGCGGTTGATGGTATGCCGGAAGTTATACTTCTTAAATACCAATTTGCAGTTCCTGATCCTGTAGGCAATGAAGGAGTTGACAAGGGGGTATAAGAAATTCCATCAGTACTTACACTTATTGTAAATTCAGAGCCATTTGAGGCTATTGTACTTTTGAAAAGCCCATAAGACAAAGTAAAATTTGTGCAAGCGCTTGTATTAATTCCACTTATTTCAAAAGTTGCAGTTCCGCTATTTGTAAAAAATACATTTCTAACTCCAGATGCTGCACCGCAAGGTGAACTATAACCTGAAGATGCGGCAGTTGTTCGTGTGTCTGCCGTGCCAACATATGTCAAAGTTCCATTATTTTGAAATGTTGTAGCAGCAATTGATTGCGTGCCAGAGTTAACATTTCCAATATTTTCTGAAAATATTGTAGTTTGCCCCCAACTCTTAGTAAATGAAACTAAAAGCAGAAAAATAAATACTATTGAAATAAAAAAAAATTTTGAAATTATATGATTACCCTTTGTCATTTAAAAATTACATAATTTATTAAAAGCGGTTTCAGATAATTTTAATTAATAGAACATTAATTGAAAATTCCTCTAGGTTGTTCACTTACTGAAAGCAAAATTAAACTATTTAAGTATTACCTAGATTTTTTTTTCATTAACAAAATGTTAAAATACGAGTATTTAGGTGGGAAATATGGAAAAATGATTTTTTTGAATTTAATGTCTTATTAAAAAATCTTATGATACAAATTAGCTCCTCAATTTTTTAATTATACATCTATTCAATTTAAAATTATTAAATTTTAATTATTCTATGTAAATCAACATAATCGATTTTTTACTCAGCGAAAGTAGCCCTGCACTAAATTTTTCATCTAAATCACTATTATGTGCAAAAATCCCAAAATGCTCCAAAGTTGTATTGGTTTTATATAATACCTTAGAGATTAATTTAAAGAATGTGACTATAAATTATAACACTAAATAACTATGAAATACTTTATATCTTTTATATTCTGCATCAACTTGTTTTTATTATCTTCTTATCAAAGCTTTGCTCAAGGGGGAGATAATGCATCAGCTGCTGCTGCAGCACCAGTTACGTTGCCCTTTTCGGCTGCGGGAACTACTTGTGGGCATGTGGATAATTATAACCCATTTAGCCCTTATGGTTTAACTAGTGGTAAAGACTGGTTATATTATTTTTGTGCTCCTACTGCTGGGACTATTGATATATTTATAACTAATACTTACGGGCTAGCTCCAGGCATCATGGTATATAGCGTAACTCCAAATGCTGGAGGTACAAACTGGTTTACAACTTCTTTTACAGGTGGTGGTCAGATTAACAGTTTAGTAACAATAACAGTGACTGCTGGCTCTTGTTATTATGTTATGATAGACAATTGTCCAGCATATGCTGATGGTGCTGTAACCTGCTTTAATTACACTGCAACTATTCGCTATCATACTAATCCACCAGCTGCTCCGCTAGAACCAGCTTGTTCTAACATTGGGTATGATAATGGTAACACCACTGGATGGGTTGGCACTACTGGAATTGTTAATACTGGAATTACAGGGGCAGCTACTCCCATATATACTCCCCTTTATTATAGTACAAGTGCTTCACAACACTCCGTTACTAGTGGCGCAGGCGTTGATCTTTATGGAGGTTTTCCTATTGTTAACCCTTCTGGAGGAACAAATTCTTTAAGATTAGGAGATGTGGGTATTTTCGGAAATACAAATCAATATTTGGGCGGTATTCCAGGTGCTCAGGGTGCTACCATAGAACAAAAATTTACAGTTACTGCATCAAATGCTTTATTTATATACTATTACGCAGTTGTTATTCAAAATGCTTTATCTGATTCTACAGATGCTCTCGGTAATATTGTTTATGATGCAAGTGGTAATCCCATTCTTATTCCTCATAAAGCGTTAGAACAACCCTATTTTAAAACAGATATTTATGATTGCTCAGGGAATACAGTACTTTGTGGTCAATATTTAGTGACCGGAGGGCCAAATATCCCCGGCTTTAACTTAGCTCCAGGTACAACTGATGTATATTATAAATCATGGACGCCCGTAGCGGTTGATTTAACTCCCTTTATTGGAACATGCGTAACCGTTAGATATACAGTGGGAGATTGCACAATAGGGGGGCATTTTGCTTATGCCTATGTAGATGCCATTTGTCAACCCCTAGCGATTACTGGTGTAAATGTAGTTTGTCCAACAAAATCTACTGTATTATCTGCACCAGTGGGATTATTTAGTTACTCCTGGACTCCGGGAGGATTAACAACTCAATCTGTTGTGGTAACACCAACGGCAACTACAACTTATACTTGTCAATTAACTTCATACTCGAATTGCCAAACATTTCTAACCTATTCTGTGTCTTTATACCCTCAACAAATTTCCTCAGCAAATTCAGCAACCGTTTGTAATGGCGTAGCAGCAGCTATCTCAGTAACCACATCACTAGCTGGAGGAACATATTCTTGGACACCAGCAGCACCAGCCTTAGGAAACATTTCTGTATCTCCTGCAACAACAACTTCTTATATTTGCACCTACACCGACCCACATGGCTGCCAAGATACCGCTATGGCAAGGATTACGGTCAATCCTATTCCAACCCTCAATACTCCAGCAAACGTTACCGCCTGCAAAAATACATCGGTGGCAGCTTCTGCATTTACTAGTACTTTAGCTGGCACTACCTTTAGTTGGACTAATTCTAATACAACTATTGGCCTAGCTGCTAATGGTTCGGGAAACACTCCCACTTTTACAGCTATAAATTCAGGACCTTCACCAATTACATCAATTGTGTCAGTAACTCCAACGGCAAACTCTTGTATAGGGCCACCTGTTTCTTATACAATCACTGTTAATCCTATTCCTACAGTAACCGTTCCTATTAGCGCAACTTATTGCAGTGGTTTAACAGTACCCATATCAACTTTCAGTAGTAATGTTACCACAACTATTTATAATTGGTCAAACTCAAACCCTACTATTGGTTTATCCGCTTCTGGCACGGGTAATGCTCCTTCCTTTATTGCTGCAAATTCAGGAACCACGGCAATCTCTGGAGCGATTACAGTTACGCCATCCGCTGGTGGCTGTGTTGGTAATCCAATGAGCTTTTCAATTACTGTTAATCCGTTGCCTTTAGCCCCATCTGCAGCTAATGCTAGTATTTGTCCTGGCTCTTCAGCAACACTTACTGCTACAGCTCCGGGCGGAACATATGCTTGGTACGACGCTCAAGTTTCTGGCACCTTATTAATAACTAATGCTACATACATTACCCCAAATTTAAATACAACCACAACTTATTACGTAAATACCACGAATGCATTAGGCTGTGTAAGTCCATTTACTCCTGTTGTTGCAAACGTGTTAAACTTTTTGACTGTCACCGCTTCTCCAAATCAAACAATATGTGCAGGCGCCACAGCTTCTCTTAATGCAACGCCTAATGGGGTTGGCTATGTATATTCTTGGGATTCTCCTGGTAACCCTGCATTCTCAAACATTATCAATCCAGCAGTAACACCAGTAACTACAACTATATATACGATTACAATTACGAGTCCAAATGGTTGCACAGGCTCTAATCAAACTCAAGTTACCGTAAATCCTTTACCAGTAGCCAATCCTGGCGCACCTGTTACTTTTTGCTCAGGACAATCAGGTAACTTAGGTGCAACTTCAACTGCTGGATATAGTTACTCTTGGTTGCCTACAACTGGTTTAAACAGTTCTATTATTTCTAACCCTTCTGTTACTTTATCAAATGCCGGTACAATTCCATTAATCAGTAATTACTCTTTAACAGTAACACTTAATGGCTGTCAAGCAAATAATACTGTTCAGGTAACAGTAAATCCATTACCGATTTCAAATGCCGGTGCTCCAATTACTTTATGCGCGGGACAAACAGGAGTGATAGGAACTGCAAGCACTGCAGGCTATGCCTATTCATGGTCACCAGCTACAAATTTAAGTAGTGCGTCAGCATCAAATCCAACTGTTACTGGCGTGAATGCAGGAGCTGCAACTATTACATCAAGTTATACGGTAACCACAACCGAAACAGCAACATCATGCCAATCGAATGCACAAGTGCTAGTAACTATCCTAGCATTGCCAACTGTAAACGCTGGCTCAGCAATATTTGTATGTGCCGGAACAGCAAATATTCCTTTAAATGGTGCCGTAGGAGGCTCAGCAAACAGCGGTGTTTGGAGTGGTGGAACTGGAAGTTTTAACCCTAGCGCATCGGCATTAAACGCTTCATATAATCCAACTGCTCTTGATTTTACAAATGGATCGATTACGTTGAGTTTAACAGCTATAGCCACTGCACCTTGCCAGAATATTTCCTCTTCGGTTTTGGTTAATTTTTATCCTAATCCTGTTATTAGCTTCACAGTTGATAATCCAAAAGGATGCCCTGTACACTGTGTTAACTTTACAGATCAGTCTACGATAGCTCCTCCAGACAATATACAATCTTGGTCATGGAACTTTGGAGATGGTGGCACCAGCAACTCTCAAAATCCTGCACATTGTTATAATAACACGGGCTTATACAGTGTAACCTTAACAGCTACATCCAATCATTTATGTTCATCTTCTCTATCTATTCCTCAAATGATAGAAGTGTATCCAGTTCCTATTGCTTCTTTTGTTCCCGATCCTTTAGTGACCACTATTACAGACCCAAATATCTTCTTTCTAAATACATCTCAGGGCGCTACCAGTTATAGTTGGAATTTTGGCGATAATTATTGCGGTTCAATAGCGGCAAATACATCAACACTTACTAGTCCAACTCATACCTACACCATTGCTCAGGATTATGTGGTTGATTTAATTGCAACCTCGATTCACGGTTGTGTTTCTGAAGCAACAGTTACCGTTAAAGTAGAGCCAGAATTTGTGTTTTATATACCTAATGCTTTTACGCCAGCAAGTTCAGAAGGTGTAAATGATATTTTTACTGGTATGGGAATAGGTATTCAAACATACGAAATGTGGATTTTTGACCGCTGGGGTGTTAATATTTACTATACAAATGACCTCACTAGGGGCTGGGACGGAACTGTACAAGGCAAACCAGGGCAAGTTCAACAAGATGTATATACTTGGAAAGTTAAACTAAAGGATGTCTTTAACCGAAATCATGATTATGTAGGACATGTAACTGTATTGAGGTAGTAATTTTTTGGGTAATTTTAGACGAATGAAAGCATTTTGTAGAGGAATAAAACACTACTGCTAAATCGTTTTGTTATCTTCGCTCAAAATTAATTAATATACAATGAAAAAAGGTTTTATATTTTTTGCGCTTTTAATTGCTTGTGGTTTTTTACTATCTTTTATTAATACCTCTGTTAGTTCAGAAATAGGAATAAATGCACCACTACCCTTAGCCGATGAAAAATTGAAGGATGTAAGCGGTAAAGAGGTTTCCTTAAATATGGCTAAAACAGACAAAGGCGTATTGGTTATTTTTTCTTGCAATACCTGCCCTTACGTTAAATTAAGCGAAACTCGCATTAAAAACCTAAGTGATAATTGCTTGAAACTAGGAATTGGCTGCATCATCATTAATAGTAATGAAGCTCAACGCGCCGAAGAAGACAGCTTTGATCAAATGGTGAAATACGCTGCATCTCAAAAATATACTTGCTCTTATGTTGTGGATGCTAACTCTAAATTAGCAGATGCTTTTGGTGCAACTCGTACCCCTCAATGTTTTTTATTTAATGCCAAAGGATTAATTTACAAAGGTGCTATAGATGATAATGTGAAAGATGCGACTCAAGCAAAAGCTCATTACTTGAAAGATGCTATAGAGGCTTTATCAAAAAACGAAACTCCTAAAATGCAAGAAACCAAATCGATTGGTTGTACTATTAAAAGAATGGAATAGACTTCAGTAAATAAAAAAACCTCCATCAAAATTTGATGGAGGTTTTTAGTTTATTAACAACCATATTACATATTCTCAATTACTAGAGAAGTAGCACCGCCACCGCCATTGCAAATTCCTGCAGCACCGTATTTAGCGTTGTTTTGTTTCAATACATTAATTAAGGTTACAATAACACGAGCACCAGAACAACCTAATGGATGGCCTAAAGAAACTGCTCCACCGTTTACATTGACTTTAGATGGATCTAATTTCATTAATTGCATATTAGCTAAACCAACAACAGCAAAGGCTTCATTTAATTCGTAATATTGTATATCGCTCATTTTTAATCCTGCTTTTTCTACTGCCTTTGGAACTGCAATAGCCGGAGCAGTTGTAAACCATTCAGGTGCTTGTTCAGCATCTGCATATCCTATTAATTTGGCTAAGGGTTTTAAACCTAAAATATCTGCTTTTTCTTTACTCATTAACACTAAAGCCGCTGCACCATCATTCATGGTAGATGCATTAGCAGCAGTTACAGTTCCGTCTTTTTGAAACACCGGTTTTAAGCCTGGTATCTTTTCGAAATTCACATTTTTATATTCTTCGTCTTCTGTAATTAAAACCGTACCTTTTTTAGTAACGATTTCCACAGGCACAATTTCTTCTTTAAAATTTCCTGCTGCCCAAGCTGCTGCCGAACGCTTATAAGATTCAATCGCAAAGGTATCTTGTTGTTCTCTAGTGAAATTCATTTCTTTAGCACAAAGCTCTGCGCAATTTCCCATTGGCACATTACCATATACATCAATTAAACCATCTTTTGCAATACCATCAATCACCGTACCATTACCATATTTAGCACCCCATCGATTATTTTCTAAATAAAATGGAACTTGACTCATGTTTTCCATGCCTCCAGCTACAACAATATCAGCATCGCCAAGCATAATCGCTTGAACACCTAAAGAAATAGATTTCATACCACTAGCACATACTTTATTAATCGTTGTACAATTAACACTGTCAGGTAAACCTGCAAATTTAGCAGCTTGTCGAGCAGGTGCTTGACCTAAATTAGCTTGCAATACAGAACCCATAAATACTTCATTCACTAAAGCTGGGTCTAATTTAATTTTGTCTAAAGCGCCTTTAATAGCAATTGCACCTAATTTAGTTGATGATACGCCAGCTAATGCGCCACCAAACGACCCTAAGGGAGTTCTTACTGCAGAAACGATATATACTTCTTTGCTCATGATTTTTTGTTTTAGTTTTAATTATTGCGCCAAATGTAATGGTTTGATTGTGTTTTGGTTTGCCGTTTATCTAAAATTGATTAACATTTTTGAAATGTAATGAACATAATTATGATAGATCATAAATCATCAAAGCGCTAACATTCAACGACTACTAGTTAACAATAGCCTAATTTATAAAATTTTTATAAAAATATAACACAAAAGGTAATTAAAGCGTGTTCATATAATGTACCTTTATACCCTCTAAATTTTAACACATGTTTCTTCGATTTTTGATCTTATTTATTGTCATTGTTCTCATAGAATGGTATTTTTTGCAAGCTGTCAAAACTATTAGTATAGATTTTTCTCCTAACAAGCGTAAAACAATTCTTTACATAGCCTACTTCCTAGCCGCCTATAACTTGGTAGTAGGCATTGTAGCGATGTTCTATCCGCCACCAGAGTGGAATAATTTATTCAGATTTATTTCGTCATTAGGTTTGATTTTAATGCTATGTAAGCTCATCGGCTGCACCTTTTTATTAATAGATGATGCTATTCGCCTATTCAAATGGATTGTTTCATTATTTCAAAAAACACCTATCGAAACCATTGAAGGTACCACAAATCATATCAGTCGTTTAAAGTTTTTAAGTCAAGTAGCCGTTACATTTACCGTAGTGCCTGCCATATCTTTTATATACGGTATGGTGAGAGGTGCCTATAAATTCAGGGTACATACAGCTAAGGTAATAGCTTCAAATTTACCTGATGCCTTTCATGGATTAAAAATAGTTCAAATATCAGATTTACACAGCGGTAGTTTTTATAGCACGGAGCCATTAGTAAAAGCCTTTACAATAGCAATGGCACAAAAACCTGACATTATTTTTTTTACTGGTGATTTAGTAAATAATGAAACTTCTGAAACCACCATGCATTTAGAAACTTATAAAATGCTGAAAGCGCCTTATGGCGTTTATAGTTGTCTTGGCAATCACGACTATGGTGATTATAAGCAATGGGATAGTCCAGAAGCAAAGCGTCTCAATTTAGAAGAATTGAAAGCCGTTCACGCTAATTCTGGCTGGCGACTATTAATGAACGAACACGTGCCGATAGAAAAAGAAGGACAAAAAATTGCGATTCTTGGTATCGAAAACTGGGGGGGGAACTTACGCTTTCCGCGTTATGGCAAATTAGAAAGCGCACATGCAGGAACAGAAGCCTATCCATTTAAAATATTATTATCTCACGATCCTTCTCATTGGGACATGGTTATTAGTCAAGAAGAAAAATACAAGGATATAGACTTAACGTTAAGTGGACATACACATGGGATGCAGTTTGGTATTGAAATACCAGGCATTAAATGGAGTCCGGTTCAATATTTATATAAGCACTGGGCGGGGTTATACAAACAAGATAATCAGCATTTATATGTGAATAGAGGCTTAGGTTTTTTAGGTTATCCAGGAAGATTAGGTATATGGCCTGAAATAACAGTAATTGAATTAGCGAAAGGTTAATGTAAACTTAGTTAGTATAGGTGAATTAAAACCTGCCGCACACTTACTAACGTATTATAAATTCATTAATAAAACAGTTTAAACTTATATGTAGATTATTTAAAAAAAATCTATAGTCTAAATCCTAATCGCCAGGTGATGGAATAACTCGGATACACCTGATTTTCTGTATAACCTGATAGACTAGAATATTTTCTTGAAAGTTTAAAAAAGCCAAAGCCAATTCCAAAAGTATTCGTGAATCGCTTTCCGCTGCTTCTGAAAATTCCATTCTGAATTTGAGCAGTTAATCCTTCAATACCTCCTAAAAACATATCCGTTCCATAACGAATTCTTGGCCCAAAATAATATTTCAATTGAGGCTTTATGTCATGGTAAAAATTAACATCAATACCGGTAATAAATCCTAAGCCTTTATTTGGAGTGCTGGTTGTAGTTGTAGTTGAACTAGATGAATTAGAAGAAGCCAGATAAGCGATCGGATTATAACTTAAAATAAAAGGGATTTTTATTCCTATAGTCTTATTAGCAAATAAACGTTCGTAAGAAACACCTAGTCTTCCAAATAAAATAACCGGTAAATAAAAACCAAGGATGTTATTCGACAAGGTGTCTTCTCGTTTTTTCCAATCTTGCATTTTACGATCTTTACGCTGCTCCCATGTTTCGTTAGTACTTATTAATTGTTCATTGACTTGTTTGTCTGAACCAAATATGTAAACTTCACCTTTAATTTCAGCCACTATAATTTGGGTTTTGGCAATGGTTGTAATCGGAGAATTTTCTACAGTATCACTATAACTAATTGTATGTTCATTAATAGAAACAATTTTACAAGTTAACGAAGATCCATTTCGTAAAAACAATTTATCTTGAGAAAGCGCATTATTAGACTTAATACAGAGCAGTACAAAAAATATATAAACTAATTTTTTCATTTATGACTTTTAAAATCTATAACCAAAGCAATATCCCAAATAAATTTTTGGTGCAATTTTATAGCTTGATTTAAGCTCAGGTGAATTTATAGGAATACCAAAAGAACCAAAAATTTTGAAATTAAAATTCTGAGAGATTCTCACAAACCAACCATTTGTGACCATTACCGCCATTTGATATCCTTTAGCTTTGGCAAATATTAACTGATTATTTGTTGTGTCAATTGGAGTATCGTATGTATAACCCATATACTTAGCTAGAAGTCCCACAAAATATTGACCTCGTTTGGTATTATTGGGCATAAAATTTATTCCCAAACCTACATCGAAATTTTTCTTAGCGTGTTCTCTCGAGCTATTGATAAAACTATTTAAAAAGCCCATTCGTGTGTTAAAATTATAACCACCTAACACAGAAAGAGATAATTTACTATTACAAAAATCTCTGTCGTACATCAATGTCACATCTCCATTGGCCAATGCTAATGCATTGATTGACAATAAATTTTGATTCATATAATACAAATTTTGATTCGGTTTTTGCTGCGTTTTTTTAGCAACAAGAGTTTCTGTTTTTATTGGATTTAAGGCAGGCGCATTGCCATTAATAATTTGCGAAGAACCATTCGCAAATTGAATGAGAACAACATCTGTATTATAAATTAAATACATTGGTCCTTCAAGATTATTGAAATTTTTATACTTAATTTCATTAGCATTAATTTCTATAACCTTTGCTTTTATTATACTCCCAGAAACGGTATATAAAACATCTTGTGAAAAGATGTTCTTTGACAAACAAAAATAAGTTAATACTAAAAATAAAAAAATTCTCATATCAGTAATATATTACTTATAAATATAAGTATTTATCTTGATGTGAGAATTTTAAAAAAAATGATAATCCTATGTTAATTAACTATAGGATTATCATTTGAAGCAGGTGGGTCAATAGACGGAGTGCTTTCTTCTGTTTTTGCTAATATTGCTTCGTGAATTTGTTTTTCTTTCAATTCTTCTTCTGCTAAATCTTTTGCAAACGGACGTTTTCCAAAAATAGCTTCTAAATCTTCTTTAAAAATAACTTCTTTTTCTAATAACTTTTCGGCTAATAACGTCAACTTATCTTTATTCGCCATTAATATTGCTTTCGTACGAGCGTAAGCAATATCAATCATTTTCTTAACCTCTTCGTCAATTATTTTAGCGGTACTTTCGCTATAAGGTTTATTAAAATTGTATTCACTTTGTCCCGAACTATCATAGTAACTTACATTTCCTATTTTATCATTAAGTCCGTAGTAAACAATACAAGCATAAGCTTGACGGGTAATTTTTTCTAAATCACTTAAAGCACCGGTTGATATTTTTCCGAAAATAACTTCTTCAGCTGCTCTTCCTCCAAGCGTAGCGCACATTTCATCTACAATTTGTTCAGTAGTTGTAATTTGACGCTCTTCTGGCAAGTACCAGGCGGCTCCTAATGAACGTCCACGAGGTACGATCGTTACTTTGATTAAAGGAGAAGCATGCTCGCACATCCAACTAACTGTAGCATGTCCTGCTTCGTGAAAAGCAATCACGCGTTTTTCTGTTGGAGTAATGATTTTATTTTTCTTTTCTAAACCAGCAATAATTCTATCCACTGCATCTAAAAAATCTTGCTTCGTTACAATTTTTTTATTGGCACGGGCTGCGATTAATGCCGCTTCATTACAGATGTTTGCAATATCTGCGCCACTAAATCCAGGAGTTTGTTTTGCTAAAAATTCTATATCAACAGAATCGTCAATTTTAATCTTTTTTAAATGCACTTTAAATATTTCGGCACGCTCTACAACATCAGGCATATCCACATAGATCTGTCTATCAAAACGACCTGCGCGCATTAATGCTCTATCTAAAATATCTGCACGGTTAGTGGCGGCTAAGATAATCACACCACTGTTAGTGCCAAAACCATCCATTTCTGTTAAGAGTTGATTCAAGGTATTTTCACGTTCATCATTTCCGCCGGCTGCTGCATTTTTGCCACGAGCTCTACCAATTGCATCAATTTCATCAATAAAAATAATACAAGGTGCTTTCTCTTTTGCTTGACGGAATAAATCGCGCACACGAGATGCTCCAACGCCAACAAACATTTCTACGAAATCAGAACCTGATAATGAAAAGAAAGGAACTTTAGCTTCTCCAGCTACTGCTTTTGCTAGTAAGGTTTTACCAGTTCCTGGAGGTCCTACTAATAAAGCACCTTTAGGAATTTTAGCGCCTAAGTCTGTATACTTTTTAGGATTCTTTAGAAAATCAACAATCTCCATAACCTCCACTTTTGCGCCATCTAAACCAGCTACATCATTAAAAGTGATGTTTACATTAGAATCTTTATCGAACAATACTGCCTTCGATTTTCCAATATTAAATATTTGTCCTGCGCCACCTGAACCGCCACCCATTCTGCGCATCATAATAACCCAAAAAACAATAATAATAACTATTGGGAATAACCATCCTACATATTGCTTCCAATCACTTCTTTCTTCGCTAGAAGGAGATACTCTTAAATTAGCAGGAATATTTGCAGTTGTTTGAACTAATCGTACTTGTTCCAAAAAATCTTTTACATCGGGCACAGACACTCTAAAATGTGGTCCATTAGCGGTTTTAGGGTCAGGGAATAAAGGAACTCTCTTACCTGTTTTATCTGGAGTAAAATAGCGCGGTAATTTCAAGCTGTCTTTGTCTACTGTAATTTCAGCATATTTCTCTGAAGCAACCACAATCACAATTTTACGCACATCTCCTTTAGCAAGCATGTTTTGCTCAAAATCGCTTTGATCAGTAGGGTAAACTCGACTTTCAAAATCTTGTCCCATAAATACAAAACCTAAAAGTCCGATAATTACTAAACCATAAATCCAGTAGAAACTATTTCCACCTCCAGAAGAAGGTCCGCCAAAAGAACTATTAGATTTTTTCCCAAAACGTTCTTTCATTTTTTCAAACTGTTTTTTTCTATCATCCTCTGGTGAGGGGTTCGTATTTTTTTGTTCGTCGCTCATTGTTATAATTTATAACTAGTTAATTAGCTAATTGTTTATTTATTTAATGTAAAAAACTCAACTCGTTGTTGAATAATTTCATATCAAGTTAATCAGGAATATGTGTTGTTTCGCCATCAGCCCAAAGTCCTTCGATATTGTAAAATTCACGAGTTTCACGCATAAAAATATGAGCTACGATGTTTACATAATCTACCAAAATCCATTCTGCATTTTGATAACCTTCGCTATGGTATGGTCGCTCTTTTGTGTTTTTCATTACGCATTCCTCTAAAGAATCGGCAATGGCATGAACATGAGTAGTACTGTCAGCATCACAAATTACAAAATAGTCAGCTACTCTGTGTTCTAATTTAGATAAATTAATAATAGTTATGTTTTTTGCCTTTTTTTCTTTCATACCATCAACTATAGCATCCAACAAACTCATTGTTTGTTCCTTGGTACTTTCTTTTTTTGGACGCTTAGCTGTTTTAGGTTTTGCTTTTTTGTTCTCAGTATTTGCAATACGATTAGCTTCTTTTTGCTCTTCTTGCTTTTCTGTTAAAGGAATTTTGACTACTTTTTTAACAACACCTTTTTTAGGAGATGCTTTTTTAGTTGCCTTTTTTTTAGCAGGAGTTGCTTTTTTAGTTGCTACTTTTTTTTCTGGTAATTTTGCCATATTATTTTTTAATGCAGATGCTACTCTCTTTATATTTTATTTGTTTATTTGCTTAATCAACAAATTTAACCTTTTTGTGCGAATGCAAACACTATTTATTGGACAGCACTTGATTTTTTTACATGAGGTAGACAGCACCAATACTTATGCCACGAACTTATTAAAGAATATTAATATAGCAGAAGGCGCCATCATTTCTACTGATAATCAAACGCAAGGAAAAGGACAACGAGGAGCTGTATGGAATAGTGAAATAGGGTCAAACATAACTATTTCCTGCATCTTAAAACCTCATTTTTTAAGCATCAAACATACATTTTACTTAAGTAAAATAAGCGCATTAGCTATCTATGACTTATTGACTGAGTTATTACCTATTAGCCAATTTGACATTAAAATTAAGTGGCCTAATGACATTTTAGTAAATCAAAAAAAAATAGCAGGTATACTGATTGAAAATAATTTTAATCGAGATTTATTACAATACAGTGTTATAGGAATTGGCGTTAATGTAAATCAATTAGAATTTAAAGATCTTCAATATAGCGCGTCTTCACTAAAAATACTAACCGGCCAAGTGTTCAATAAAAATGATGTTTTAGAAAGATTATGTCAACATTTAGAGAAGTGGTACTTGAAATTAAAGGCTTTAAACTATTTGGAAATTGATGAGCAATACCTCAGTAAACTATTTGGCTTAAATCAGCTTTGCTTATTTGCCGATATTGAAAAAGAGTTTTATGCAACTGTTGTTGGAATAAACTCAGACGGTAAACTCATCCTTCAACATACTGATGATAATCTTCATTACTATGAAGTAAAAGAGATAAGGCTTATTTTAAAAACTTAATAAAGTGAGCTCCATGATTTTTTTCTCAAAATTATAAGTGCCTCTTTATTAATATATAAGCCCATGAATTACCGTCAAAAACCTATTTTTTGCGTTTTATATTCAGTTTTATAAAAAAACCTACTAATTTCTTATATTTAATCCCATAAATATTAAATTTAAAAGTATATTTTTGTGCTTACCTTTTCAATATGTCTATAAACGTAATATTATTTCCAGGACAAGGCTCTCAATTTCAAGGAATGGGCGCCGACTTATTTCAAGAGTTTCCTGAAACGGTTGCTATGGCTAATAATGTATTAGGTTACAATATTGATGAGTTGTGCCTTAATAATACCGATAATCTTTTAAATCAAACTAATTACACCCAACCTGCGTTGTATTTGGTAAATTACCTAACATATCAAAAATATTTAAAAACAAACAAAGCCCCCAATTATTTTTTAGGTCATAGTTTAGGAGAATTTAATGCTTTAAATGCCGCAGGTGTTTTCGATTTTGAAACAGGATTACGTATTGTTCAAAAACGAGGAGAGCTAATGTTGTCAATCAATGGAACGGGTATGGCTGCTATTTTGGGAAGTGATTATGAATCATTAAAATCAATATTAGTAGAAAATTTTCCTGAATTAGATATTGCAAATATTAATACACATTCTCAAATGGTTATATCAGGCCCGTTAGAATTATTAGATAATGCTGCAGATTTTATTGAGGATGAAGGGTTAGGTTATGTTCCACTAAAAGTAAGTGGTGCATTTCATTCGCGTTATATGACTCCAGTGAAAGAAAGCTTCAAAAAATATATTGAATCAATGGCACTAAAACAATGTGAAGTTCCAGTTATTTCTAATTATACAGCAACACTTTATCCATCGGATACAGTAGGTATTTTAAAGAATATGGTGAATCAAATAGATAGTCCAGTGAAATGGCTCCAAAGTATCGAATATGTTCTTTCCCTAGGAGATTGCGAGTTCTTAGAAGTGGGGCCTGGAGAAGTTTTAACAAACGTTTTAAAGAAAATAAAAAGTAATGTCGTTTCATAAATTTAATTTATTTTTAAACGAAAATTCAATCAAATAATAAATGACCTTAGACGAAAAAGAAGCCTTAATTCATAGCTTAAAAAGAGATATACTAGAAATTCCTACTGAAGGATTAGTAAAAGTAAATTACGGAACTGAAGATATTTATAAAATTATTCCTCACCGTCCTCCATTTGCACTTGTAACTTCTATTACTAGAGTAAATTTAAAAGAGGCTGTCATTGAAGTCACAAGTTACATTGACCCTGCAGATCCTATTTTTGCTGGTCATTTCCCAGGTCATCCAGTTTATCCAGGTGTGATGCAAATTGAAGCAATGGGCCAAGCTGGATTATGTTTAGCCTATTTCAACAAAAATAATACAACCGAAATTAAAGATCATAGTGAACCAGTTAAAGGTTTATTTACCCGAGTTCATAATACAGGATTTAATAAAGGCGTTGTTCCAGGAGATACGCTTACAATCAGAGTAAAATCAATAGAAGACGATGATTTTATGGGATTAATGTCGGCACAAGTATTAATTAATAACGAGATATATTCGCATAGTATTTTAGAGGTATATTATCCCTAAAAACTATGATTTTTGTTAATAATTATCATTCAATCACAAAAAAACAGTAAGTTTAAAAAATAAAAAATAAGTTTATGTTAAAAAAACGAGTAGTAGTAACTGGAATGTCTATCAATTGCCCTATCGGCGATAATTTAGATAGTTTTATAGAAAATTTATTAGCAGGACAATCAGCTCTTCGCAACTGGAAAACATTAGATTCGAGCAAGATCTATTCTAAAGTTGGTGGCGATTTAGGTGATTATGATATTAACACGAAAATTGAAAGCTATAAAGGCCAAATTCCGGATGACGTA
Source organism: uncultured Bacteroidota bacterium (assembly GCA_903834765.1). Classification (GTDB taxonomy): domain Bacteria; phylum Bacteroidota; class Bacteroidia; order B-17B0; family Aurantibacillaceae; genus UBA4416. Next base: position 26,622 of record CAILKE010000034.1, on the reverse strand, counting down.
TATTCAAGATTTGAGAAATTAGGAAAAAAATCTCCTTGGGCTGTGGCCGTTTCTTTACAAACAGCTGTTGAAGCCTTTAAAGATGCAGGATATTTAGATCAGATTAAAGACGGAAATAACATCGCAACAATTGTTGCTGGTCATAATTTAAATCAAAAATATACGTTCGAAAATCATGAGGCATTTAATGATGATCCTGATTATGTTGATGGTTTATTTGCATTATATGGATTAGACACACATCATGTTGGTTCCGTAACTGATATTTTACAATTACACGGCCCAGCATATACTGTTGGTGCAGCTTGCGCTAGTGGAAATGTAGCTATGCGTTGTGCAGTTGATGAGATACAATTACACGATGTTAATGTTGCAGCTGTTGTTGCTCCAGTATTAGATTACTCTCAATTAGATATGCAAGGCATGGCAATTTTAGGTGCTATTTCTTATAAATCATTTAATGATACTCCTCAACAAGCTAGCCGCCCTTATGATACACGCCGTGAAGGTTTTGTGCCAACACATGGCGCAGCTGTTTTAATTTTAGAAGAATTAGATCATGCCGTTGCTCGAGGCGCAAAAATTTATGCAGAAATATTAGGCGTTGAATCTTCTTCGGATGGTTGTCATTTACCTCAACCTTCTCGTATTGGACAAGCTCGATTAATGACGCGTTTATTAAAAAATTGTGATGTAAAACCTGAGCAAGTAGATTATATAAGTGCTCACGCTACATCAACACCATTAGGCGATTTAACAGAACTACGCTCTATTAAAGACGTATTTGGAGAGCATTCAAAAACATTAAAAATTAATGCGCCAAAATCCATGTTAGGTCACACATGTTGGTCGGCAGCAACTGTAGAAACAGTAGCAGCAATCTTACAAATGAATCGTAACGAATTACATCCTTCTATTAATATTGATAATTTAGATCCGGAAGTGGATGTGGATGTTTGCAGAAACGAACGCAAAAAACACAACATCGATATTTTACTTAAAAACTCTTTTGGTTTTGGAGGATTAAATTGTATCAGCTTAATTAAAAAATACAAAGGAGCAGGAAACGTATTACCTAAATAATTGGTTAAACTCTCAAACACAATAAAATAGCCTTTTTAAATGAAGGCTATTTTTTTATAACTAAACACAAAACAATAAATACTATGAAAATTTTTATCACTGGTGGATCAAGAGGCATAGGTTATGCAACTATGATGATGGCGCTAAAACGTGGGCATGATGTAGCCTTCACTTATAACAATCCAAATACTGATGTACAAAAAATTATAGATGAAGCAAAACGCATTGCTCCTGATCAATTATGTAAAGGCTATCTGTTAAACGTTCGTTATAACGAACAAGTGATTGATGTAGTTGATGCCGTATTAGATGATTTTGATACAATTGATACAGTAATAAATAATGCAGGAATAAATAGAAATAACTTGGCATTTAGCATGACAGATGATGAGTGGGATGACGTTATAGGCACAAATTTAAGTGGTGCGTTTTATGTGATTCGTGCATTTTTACCAACGTTTTTAGCTAATCGCAAAGGCCGCTTTATTAATTTATCTTCAATTGCAAAAGATGGTTTGTCAGGGCAAGCAAATTATGCTGCCAGTAAAGCTGGGTTAATTGGTTTAACTCGCACTATTGCAAAAGAATATGGACAAAAAGGAATTACATGTAACGTAATTGCTCCAGGGATGTTTGATACGGATATGGTTAAAGAACATTTAAGCGATACGCTTCGTGGTTTTTGGATACAACACTGTCCCGCAAAACGCTTAGGGCATGTAGATGAATTAGCTGAGGTTATTTTATTTGTTGGTTCAGACGCTGCCAGTTATGTCAATGGTCAAACCATTGAAGTGAACGGTGGTTTAGATTGGGCAGATTAATTTTAATAAAATCGTACTATTAAAAAACTTTATTTTTAATAGATAATATAGAATTCAAGATGAAAAAATACGGAATAGAAAAAATAAGTGTTTATCCTACCGCTTTACAATTAGATTTAGAAGTGTTGGCCAATGCGCGTGGATACGATGTAGAACACATGCGTAAGGAATTAATGGTTGAAAAACGTGGCGTTAATCCACCTTGGGAAGATTCTGTGACAATGGCTGTAAATGCCGCAAAACCAATGCTTACGCAAGAAGACATTGATTCTATTGGGCTTTTAATAGTTGCTTCCGAAACTGGCTTAGATGGCGAGAAAGCACTTAGCTCTTGGGTATTAGAACACTTAGGTTTACCAAGTACCTGTCGTCATTTTGAAGTAAAAATTGCTTGTTACTCTGGCACTGCTGCTCTTAAAATGGCTGTGGGCTGGTTGTCGTCTGGCATGGTTCGTAAAGGACAAAAAGCCTTAGTAATTACTACCGACGAAAGTTTAAACTCTATCCATCGTCCTTGGGAATATGTATGTGGCGGAGGTTCTGTGGCATTACTGCTTTCTGATAAGCCTGATTTTTTAGAATTAGAAGTAGAAAAATTTGGCGTATACGCTCACGAAGTAGCAGACGTCATTCGTCCCTTACCTTGGTTAGAAACTGGCAATAGCGAACACAGTTTGTTTTCATATATGGAAGCATTAGCAGCTACTTACGAAGATTTTGAATTGAATGTAGGTGTCGTAGATTTTGAAACCTATTTTAAATACAATATCTATCATGTGCCTTTTAGCGGTATTAGTTTTAGAGCACATAAACTGTTAATGGGCATGGGGTCTGATGCTGATGCGGCAGGCATATTAGAAAGTTTTAAAAAGAAAGTATTACCATCTATTAGTTACTCGAAAGATATTGGTGGTACTTATGGGGGCAGTATTTTTATTGCTTTATTAGCGACAATTGATACCGTTGATGATTTAGTGGCTGAAGATAGATTAGGTGTATTTTCCTATGGTTCGGGCTCTTGTGCCGAATTTTATTGCTGGAAATATACAGCAACATCTAAAGAAGTAGCTGCCAAAGCAGGGTTAAAAGCATTAATTGAAAACCGTATAAAAATTACAGTGGAAGATTATGAAGCAATGGAAACGCAGCGAGAATTACGTATTAAAGAAGGTGATTTTACACCAAACTTTGATATGGTAGCAGGCTTATATGACAAGGCTTACAAAGGCAAAGGCTTATTAGTATATAAAGGATCTAAAGGCTTTTATAGAGAATATGCGTTTAGCTAACGGTATAAAAATTAAAAACAATAACCTATAACTCCGCTCAAAAAGCGGAGTTATTTTTTTAATTAACTTTACATAAATAAAAAATTATGGCAACTTATTCAAATCCCTTGATTAAAGAAATTACAATACCAGCCTTGTTAAGCCCAGAATCTATTGCTGATTTAACCAGGCAATTAACTGTTTTAGAAAAAGAAAATACGCGTTTTATTGTTTTAAAAGGAAACAATGATATTTTTTGTAACGGCTTAGATTTACGTTGGGTAGCTTATAACGAGAGTGGTAATTATATGCCTGATATGCAAGCGTACGGCGAGTTTTTAAAAAAATTACAAACCGGCAAATCTATTACCATTGCCATTGTTAGAGGAAAAGCGGCCGGAGGAGGTATGGGCATTGTATGTGCTTGTGATTATGTAATAGCTAACACTGATAGTGAGTTTTCATTGCCAGAAGGATTGCTAGGCTTAATTCCAGGAATGATCATGCCATCGTTACTCAATCGCTTAACACCTCAGCAAATTAAAAAAATGGTACTAACAGGAAAAAGTTATTCCCATGAAATAGCAAAAGAATGGGGAATTGCAGATGAATCCGTTATTAATGAAAACATAGAGGCGACCTTAAATGAAGTTGTAAGTAGTATGAAGTCATGCAAACAGGCCTCTGTAGAAGACATCAAACAAATGCTGTATACATCTCAAATTAATAAAGATGATTTAGCACAATTAGGTATGAATATTTTATCCGCTAAATTAAATGAACCAGAAACTAAGGAACGCTTGCAAGATTTAGCAGACTTTATGGAGGATTAATATATTCTATCTTTTATAGCATGCAACAGTTGCAATAACAATCCATTATTTGTATTATTACATTGTAAAGTAATTGTTAATATTTTTTGCATCCACTATCTCATATATTGTCCCAATTTGCTCCTACTTCTCTTGAAGAAATGGACAGTGTTAAGCTAATGGATAGAACTGACACTAAATTTACCTTCAACCTTTCTCAGTTAGAACAGATATTAAATGATGTGAAAGATGATTACAAAGTGTTAGAAGTTGAAGGCAAATCCATCAGCCGCTACAAAACATTATACTTTGATACCGAAACCTTAGATTTGTATTTACGTCACCACAGCGGCCAATTAAATCGCTACAAAATAAGACATCGCACTTATGTAGAAAGTAACTTAGGCTATTTAGAAGTAAAATTTAAAAACAATAAAGGGCGTACCGTCAAAAACAGAATTAAGGATTTAGAAGTGCCTAAAAATTGGTCGGGGAAAAATCAGGTATTTCTAAATAATATGCTTCCATTCGAGCCTAGTGTGCTTGTTCCAACAATATGGGTTAATTACAGCCGCTTGACATTAGTGAATAAGAAAAGCGCAGAACGTTTAACCATTGATTTGGATTTAGAATTCGTGAAAGATGGAAAAACTGTCAATTTATCGAACTTAGTTATTGCTGAAGTAAAACAGGAAAAACGAAAAGCATCTCCTATATTAGCTGTATTAAAAAAATATCATATTCGCGAAGGTTCTATTAGCAAGTATTGCATGGGCATAGCGATGACAACTGACAATATAAAAAAAAATAATTTCAAACAAAAGTTACTAAACCTTAAACACATCCTTTAATTTATGACACTTTTACAAATAGCAGCAGACACAGAAATAGTAACATCAGGACTTGATGCCGTTCTTAAAATGGCTTCAAAAATTTCGTGGAGATTAGTAATCGATATATCGTCCGTTATTATTTTGATTCGTTTTATATATTACCCGATATACAAACACCGTGATTTATTTTTCACCTTCTTTATTTTTAATTTAATTATATTTTTAATTTCGTTTTTATTGAATAAGGTGGAACTCTCTATGGGCGCGGCTTTCGGACTATTTGCTGTATTTAGTATGTTACGTTACCGTACGGAAGATATTTCTATTAAAGATATGACCTATTTATTTTTGGTGATTGCATTAGGCTTAGTGTCGGCTGTTATCAAAGTAAAAAATGCAGATGATCTATTCGAAAACATGTTTTTGATCTTTATAAACGGCATCGTTTTATTAATCACCTTCTTGTTGGAAAGCTCTGTTTTAATGAAGAAAGAAACGATGAAGCAATTAACGTATGAAAATATCGAACTAATTAAACCAGAAAGAAGAGAAGATTTAATCAATGATTTAAAAACGAGAACTGGTATCAATATCCATCGTTTATCAATTCATAAAATTGATTTCTTAAAAGATTCGGCTATCATTAAAATTTACTACTACGAGTAGAATTTAGAGAGCTATTTCACAAACAGCTCTAAATACAGATAAATAAAGGGCGATAAAAACAAGAGGCTGTCAAAGCGATCTAAAATGCCACCATGTCCTGGCATAATTTTTCCTGAGTCTTTTACACCCGCTTGGCGCTTCAGCATCGATTCTACCAAATCGCCTATCGTACCAAATACACAAACCAGTATAGATATTGCAATCCAGTGCTTCCATTCTAATTCAGGATACCAAACAGACATGATATAAGAACAGGCTATTGTTATTAGCGTAGCTCCTAATGTACCTTCCCAGGTTTTACCCGGAGATATACGCTCGTATAATTTATGTTTACCAATGAAACTCCCTACCATATAAGCACCAACATCGCTTACCCATATTAACAAAATAATACCCAACACATAATGAAAATTATAAGGAGCCACATTATTTAAGATGCTTTGTGTTTCGGAAGCTTTATAGGTTGTATCGATACAAGAAATGTTTAAGAGCAGGGTAAACGGAAGAACCGCATATACTATGCCCGTTAAGGTGTAGGCTAAATTTACAATCGTATTGGGCTTAGAATCAAATAGGGCAACAACAAAAATAAGAAAGACAAACGCTAAACATACTACTATTAATTTTACGGTAGGATAGTTATAAGAAAAAATAGAATTAGATATGAAAGCTTGCCAAAAAATAAGTGCACCCGTAATTAAACCTATTGCTTTATAGGGCTTTGCGCCAAGCTTTTCGGCCAATTGATAAAATTCATATAAGCCCCAAACTGAAACTACTAAAAACAAAGCACTGAAAGAAATGTAATTATAGCAAATACAAGACAATAGAACTGACACAAATACAGCGGCAGTAAGAGTTCGTGTGGTAAAGGTTTTGAGATTTAGCGCCATAAAAAAATCCCTCTCGTTTATAGAGAGGGATAGATATTAAAGTTAAATTATTCAGTTACTTTTAAGGCTTCGTAACATCTAACATCGCCTGCTGTTCCTAAGTATTCAGCATCAATTGTTACTAAGCCAATTTTCTTTATTTGGTCCTTACTTAAAGGTTTAGAAGGAGTCCAAGTATCTTCTACTAATTTTAAATCAACTTCTTTATTCAATAATATTTGATTTAATTGTTTTTGAGTAACAAACAAACATCCTTCAGCTTCTTCTTCCTCAGCAGCTATTAAAATAGTACTAAGTACTTTTAATTTAGGCACATCAGGCTTGTAGGTAAACTCCAAACCATCTTGCGTATTTTGTTCAATAAACTGTATTCCTAATAAATGTATATCTGCCATAGTATGTGTTATTTATAAAAGCACAATTTTAACGATTTAAAAGCGCTTATCAAATTAAATGCAGTGATTTATTTTCAACCTTTTTGTAAGAAATGTTAATAAAAGCAGCTTAGATTTACCAAAAAACTCAATCAGATAGACATTCTAAAGCAAGATCAGCAATCTGAAAGCATGTACTTTTTGAAAACAGCTAAATAATTCTTAACATTAAAAAAAATTAAACGCAACTAATCATGCAATTATATACTATTAATACAGGACATTTTAAATTAGACGGAGGAGCCATGTTTGGCGTTGTACCAAAATCGATGTGGCAAAAAATAAATCCAGCCGACGATAATAATATGTGCAGCTGGGCTATGCGTTGCTTATTGGTTCAGGATGGCAAACGTCTCATCTTAATTGACAATGGCATGGGCAATAAACAAGACGATAAATTTTTTGGTTACTATTTTTTACATGGTAACGACACCTTAGATTTATCGCTAGCAAAACATGGCTTTCACAGAGATGATATTACAGATGTGTTTTTAACACATTTACATTTTGATCATTGTGGTGGCAGTATTTCTTATAATGCTGATAGAACAAAACTAGAACCTGCTTTTAAAAATGCCAAATATTGGTGTAACGAAAAACACTGGGAATGGGCTGTTAATCCTAATCCTCGTGAAAAAGCCAGTTTTTTAAAAGAAAACATTTTACCAATTAAAGAAAGCGGACAATTACATTTTTTGGATGCCTCTCAAGATTTTATGACAGACTTTGCGATGTTTGAAGCGCATGGTCACACAGAAGCGATGATGTTGCCTTTAATTACATATAAAAATACAACAGTGGCTTTTATGGCCGATTTGATTCCGTCGGCAGGTCACATCCCTATGCCTTACGTTATGGCTTATGATACGCGACCTTTAGATACCATGAAAGAAAAAGAATATATTTTGAAACAAGCAGCACAACACAACTGGATCTTATTTTTTGAGCATGACCCTGCAATTGAATGTGGCACTGTGATTCAAACGGAAAGAGGTATTAAATTGGATAAGACTTATAACTTGATGGAGTTGTAAAATACTGCTTAGATATTTTTAGTTGATCCGATAGCTATCGGATTGAGTTGTATAAACCGATGCATACGTTGGTAATGGTGCGGTGGGTTTTGGCGAAAAGGAGCGATATACAGATTTTTCTGGCGATATTGCGAAGGCTTTTGGAGCGAAGAAAAAATGGATATGGATTTTCGCCTTGACTTTTTTTGTTACTTTTTTTCGTCAAGGAAAAAAATGTAAAAAGATAATATCTATAAGGAGACTCTAATTCCTATTACTCACAACCAACCAAGCCATTAAGCCGCTGGCGATTTCCAATGCTTTCTCGTCTATATTAAAGGTAGCAGTATGCACACCTGATGTAATGCCTTGCGCTTTATTAGCAGTACCTAGGCGATAAAAGCAACTTGGTACTTCTTGTGTGATATATGAAAAATCTTCTGCGGTCATGCGTAACGGTAGGTCTTCTACGTTTTCTTTTCCTAAATATAAGATGGCGGATTGCTTCGCATGTTCGGTAACGACCTCATCATTCATTAAAAACGGATAACCATTTTCTATATTGATAGTTGCTGTTACCTGATATGTTTTGCAAAGAGTTTCAATAATTTGAGTAATTTTTTCTTTGACTGCAACTCTCCATTTTTCATCCATTGTTCTGAAAGTACCCGCCAAATAGGCGCTTTCAGGGATCACATTAGTAGCACCCTTCGCTTCTACTTTACCAAAGGCTATCACTGTGGGAATATTATTTTCTGTATTTCTTGCAACGCCATCTTCATCAATCCTAAAAGGAAATTGTTTTTCTATTTCCGTTACAATAAGTGCCACTACGATTAATGGGTTCTTGTATTCGCCTGCCATCGCTGCGTGTCCGCCCTTACCATGAATTGTAATATGCAACTCATCCGTACTTGCCATGTACATGCCTTTTCTAAAACCAACTTTACCAACTTCCATACTCGGAAACACATGTTGTCCAAAAGCCACGTTTACGTTAGGATTCTGAAGCACACCTTCTTTTATCATTAATGAGGCACCTCCAGGTAATACTTCTTCGCCTGGTTGAAACATGATTTTAACCGTTCCTTCAAATTCGTTTTTTAAGTGTTGTAAAATGATGGCCGTTCCCAAAACAGAAGCTGTATGTGCATCATGACCACAGGCATGCATCACACCATTATGTTGAGATTTATAACTTACTTCGGTTTTTTCTTCAATAGGTAAAGCATCTAAGTCTGCGCGCAATAGTGTTGTTTTTTTTGTGGGATTTCTTCCTTCAATAATGGCTACAATACCTGTTTTAACAATGCCTTTGGTATAAGTGATATGATACTTATCCAAAATAGAACACACATACGCAGAGGTATTTATTTCTTCGAAAGATAATTCCGGAAATTGATGTATGTGTCTACGAATAGTAATAACTTCTTCAGCATGCTTACTTGCTAATTCTTTAATATGATTCAATATATCTTGCATATTATTTCCGCTGCTATTTTTTGACAGTAACAGAATCTAAAGCATCAATCTGTCCATTAGCCTGAATTTGACTTAATCTATCTAATATTTTTTCGTAAATTTTTTTTAATAATTTAGGATGTTTAGTATAAAATGAAATAGAGGAATCAAAAAGTGGTTTAGAAATCTGGTTATCTTTTAATGGATTGAATATATAAGCCGAATCAAATTTTTGTCCGGTCACATTTTTAACATTAATTCCTGCTGCACCTTCCGCCAAATAACAATCGGTGAGCACTTTGATAAATTGCTCTTCTGATAAAACGTCTGAAGGAATCTTTACGTTTTCTTCGCCAGGTGTGCAAGCGTTAAAGATAAAAGCACTGAAGAATATAAAAAATATGATACGCATGGTTTACAAAGTTAATACTATGTGTCAGATTTTAGCCTATCATTATTTTAATCAAGCTCTATTTTATTTTTTTAACTTCTAAAATTCAGCAATCACTGTTTGAGAGCCAACGCAAACATCTCCAATTTTCACTTTTAATTTAGCATCTAACGGTAAATATAAATCCACACGAGAGCCAAATTTAATAAAGCCCATTTCGCCACACTGCGTGGCGATATCGCCTTGTTTGCTATACATCACAATGCGTCGCGCTAAAGCCCCAGCTACTTGCCTGAATAAAATCGATTTTCCGTTAATCGCATGCTTTACTACAATACTCGTGCGTTCGTTCTCTGTGCTTGCTTTTGGCAACGAGGCTACTAAAAATTTACCTGCATGGTATTTAGCATAAGTTACTTCTCCCGCAATAGGATAACGATTGACATGCACATTAATAGGCGACATAAAAATAGAAACCTGTATGCGTTTATCTTTAAAATACTCTGTTTCTTCTGTTTCTTCAATAACTACTACTTCGCCATCAGCAGGAGCTATAATCGCATTAGGATTAATGGTATGAACACGGGTTGGATGTCTGAAAAACTGTATAACTACTACTAATAAAAAAGCAGAAAGAATATAGGCGAACCAATGAGCAATGGCAAATGTAGGGAATACAAAATGTGCGATTGAAATAATAATAGTACTGAATAAAATAGTAACAACTAACGTAGCAAATCCTTCTTTATGAAATTTCATATAATTTATTTTTATTGTTTTTTAATGGTTAAATGGAATACGCCATGTATCTTCATTTGCGTGTTTGCTATTCGACACATGGCTATTTCATATGTCTAAATTATTGTTTTTTATTTACCATATGGTATAGCCAGTTTATCTTCTCCCGATAGCTATCGGGATGTGTTTGTGTTTCGGCAAACATGGCTATTTCATATATAATTTTTAAAATGTTTAGCGGTTTTTTAATTAATTTTTATTTTGTTGCATCATCATCTGGCCAGTGCTTAGCTTGCTGCTTCGAGAATCGAAGCCCTAGCATTAACTCATGTGTTCCAGTTGAATATTTTTTAAGATTAGTAGTAGTAATGTCGTATGAGTAACCAATCATCAAATAATTTTTATACATAAAACCAAATAAGGCTGTAAAGGCATCATTATGTCTGTAACCACCACCTAACCAAAATTGTTCTTTGTAAATAACTCTTGCACCGACATCTATTTTCATTGGTGCTGGACTAGCATACTTTAATAAAAAAGAAGGCTCAATTTTAAAATTATCATTTATCTTAAACTTATATGCGCCATTCACTAAAAAGTGCGTTACTAATGTTCCTTTGTTATCGCCTCCGGCATAAAGCTTAATAGGGCTTTGATATAATTGTGGCGCACTAATACCGAAATAAAATTTATCGTTATGGACGTATAAACCTGCACCAAAATCAGGAACAATTTTCGTTTGATAGGTATTTAATAAGTTATCATCACCTGCATCATGCAATATTATTTTATGTCCATCAATTCCCCATTGTTGCATTCCAGCGCTAACGCCAAGCGATACAAAGGTTTTTTTTGCAACCTTAATGTGATATGCATAAGATAAACTAAGCCCCACTCTTCTTGTTGGCCCTACAATATCTGTATAAATCTGAGCTCCCAAGCCATGATGCCTATTTTTAAAGGGCGCATGAACCGTCAACATATATGTTCTGGGCGCATCAGTAATACCTTGCCATTGATAACGGTTGTTTGATCGCACATCAGCATAACCGTCTTTTCCAGTTACTGCCGGATTAATGGCCATTTCGTTAAGCATATACTGTGTATATTGCGGTAACTGTTGTGCATTTACTACTTGTAAAAACAAGCATAAAAACGTTAGGTATAATAATTTTTTCATCGTATTATCTAAATATAGTTAATGGCCCCGTATATCCATTAGGGAATGCAGGATGATGTAAATCAATGATATAATAATAAGTTCCTACTGGTAAATCTTTTCCATTGTATTTACCATCAAATGGTATTGCGTATCCTTTCGACATAAATAATAATTCTCCCCAACGATTATAAACCTCAACAACATTGTCAGGGAATTGGAATATATTGTCAATTTGCCAAACATCATTTTTTCCATCCGAATTAGGCGAGAATCCATTCGGAATTTTTATTTCTGGATAAATAAATACAGTAACTGTATCAGAACTAGAGCAACCATTAGCATCCGTAACTGTTACGGTATAAATAATAGTTACGGTATTAGAAGCTGTTGGATTAGAAGCATTATAATTATCTAAGGTTCCAATATTAGGAGTCCATGTATAAGTTCCGCCAGTTAATGATGTAGGCGTACCGCCAATGGGTGATGTAGTATACAAAGGAATATTTACAAAAGGTCCAGCGTCTACTACTGGTAAAGGATTAGAATTCACTTTAATCGTATCTGTCCCTATACAGGTTCCATTAGCTGCAATTAATACATACGTTGAAGTTCCTACTGCCGGATTAACCATCACCGTGTTTGTATTTGCAACTGGAGTATTACCCGGTAACTGAACCCAATCATAAGTAATACTTCCTGTTGAATTTGATCCATTTAATAATAGATTACCATTTTGACAGAATGTGGTGTCATTACCAGCAATAGCAGTAACAACTAGTGTAGATGTTAGAACAACAACTGTGTCTTTTTTGCAACCATTTCCGTCAGTTAATGTTACAGTATAACTACCCACTAATAAATTACTTAGTGTAGGTGTTGTAGCTGCGCCATTACTCCATGAATAAGTAATAACTGGTGTTCCGCCAAATGCTGTAATGCCAATGCTTCCGCTAGGCGTGGCGCTACAAGTAGGACTCAACACTGTAGCTGTTAATCCAATAATAGCTGGATTTACTAGTGTATAAGTTTGGGAGGCTATACAGCCTTGACTGTCTGTAATTGTAATTGTTTGAGGGCCTGCACATAAATTACTAGCTGTTGGAACACTTGCCGGACCTGGCGTCCAACTATATGTATATGGTAAAGTGCCTCCGTTCGGAATTGCAACAATAGAGCCATTACAATCATTGAAACATTTAGGGTTATTTAAATTTGGTGCGCTAAATAGGATAGGATTAGCGCTATTAATAGAATAACCTTGAACAGCTTTACAACCTAAATTATCTGTAACCGTTACCGAGTAATTTCCTACACATAAAGAAGTAATTGATAAGCCAGATCCGCCAGTTGACCAAGAAGTTATATACGCTGGATTACCAGCACTTATTGATATTTCGATAGAGCCAGTGCAGGCCCCTGAGCAATTCGCATTAACAACTGTTGATGTAATTACTGGCCCATTGATTGAATTGATAGTATAGGTTTGAGTATTTGAGCATAAGTTGCCATCTGTAACTGTTAATGTATAAATACCAGGCGATAGATTTGAAACCGTAGGTGTATTTCCAGCAGGCAACCATGCGTATGTATAAGTACCTGCTCCTGAACCACCACTAACATTCACTGTAATTGAACCAGTACTTGCAACACACGAAGATTGATTTACTTGAGAAGTAATTGATAGAGTAACAGCAGATCCAATAACAACAGACGCGGTTCGAGAACAACCTGCAGCATCTGTCATATTACAGAAATAAGTGCCTGCACATAAACCAATTTGACTTTGTAATGGCGAGTTGTTATGTAACCAATTATATGTAATTGGTGCAGTTCCGCCAACAGCGGTAATATTTACAGAACCGTTACATGCTGCTGCACAAGTTTCATCTTGTTTTATAATTGTTTCTGTAATAGCATTCGAACTATTTATTATCACATTTGTATTTGTAATACAGCCTAAATTATCTGTAACCTGAACGCCATAAACTCCTGCACAAAGATTAGTTGCAGGATTTGCCACTTGTGAATTACTCCAAACAAATGTATAAGACCCTCCACCTCCAGAAGGAGCTAAAGTTGCAATACCATTACAAATATTACAACTTGGCTGAGTAATAGTTGCATTTACAACTACTTGAGAATTTGAACTAACAGGTCCGGAATTAGTTCCTAAACATCCATTTGCATCTGTAATTGTTACTGAATAATTTCCATTACACAAAGCTGTGGCAGTTGGATTAATTTGTCCGAGCGGATCATTCCACAAATAAGTATAAGGAGGTAAACCTCCAGCTATATTAGTCGCTAATAAACTACCATTGCAATCACCAAAACAGGCGTTATTGGTTGCAAAGGTATTACTCGTTATTGTTGTTAAACTGAGCAAATTATAATTAAAGGTAAAAGTACAACCCTTACTATCAGTAATGGTAGCATTTACAGGACCTGGACATAAACTCGAAACAGTTCCTGTTGTAGCTCCTGATGGAGTCCAAGAATACGTATAACCTCCATTTCCTCCACTAGGATTTAATGCAATGCTTCCATTACAATTTCCAAAACAAGATGGACTTACAAATATTGCATTATCTGCTATTAATTGTGGTTCTGTAATAGTTGTATCTCTATATAATATACAACCCAATGCATCTGTAATTTGAGCAGTATATGTTCCTGGGCATAAAGCACTAACTATTGGTGATGCACTCAATGGATTAACCCAACTTAACGTATAAGGAGCTGTACCTCCAGTTGCAACAGAAACAGTTGCAGAACCATCGCATAGCCCATGACACGTTACGTTAATTACATCTAATGTAGCCCAAGTTGGTCCATTAGAATTACTTAAAGGAATGCTTATTGTAGACGTGCAGGAACTTGCATCTGTAACGATAACAGTATATACTCCTGCAGGTATTCCCACAACAACAGTATTAGTAGATGGTATAGCAGGCCAATTATAAGTAAATGGTGCGTTACCCGTTGTTGCAGACACGTCTATAGAACCATTTGACACACCACAACTGGCAGGAGATACTGCTGGATTAACAGATATAGCGGTTGCTGGAACTAATGTTACTGTATTTGTATTAGAGCATAAATTAGCATCAGTTACAACAACTGTGTAAGAACCAGGGCATAAACTATTTATTGTTTGAGACGTTTGCGATGTTGACCAACTATATGTATAACTTCCTGTTCCACCAACAGGGTTAGCAGTAGCTATACCATTACAAAGTCCTGAACATAGAGGATTTGTAAATGACGCATTAGCTAGTAACACTGGTGGGTTAGTTAAGGAAGCAATAACTTGCATAGTACAAAAATTATTATCAGTTACAATTAACGTGTAATTCCCTGCACATAATCCAGAAGGGTTTTGTAAAGTACCAGTTGGGGATGCAATTGGTATCCATTGATATGTGTATGAAGGGTTACCACCACTGACAGTGGCAACAAAACTTCCATCACAAGCTGCATTACACTTTGGATTAGTTCCAACGATTGATGCAACAATTACTGATGGTTGTGAAATATTAATTGTATTTGAAATTGAACAGCCATTAGCATCTATTCCAATTCCTAAATAATTACCGACACAGAGTCCTCCAACTGATGGGGTGGTTGTGGCTGGTGTTGTGTTCCAATTATAACTGTAAGGCAAGGTTCCTCCAGAGAGAGTTAAACTTCCTGTTCCATTACATAATCCATTACAAGTAATGTTAGTTGATGTTACTGTTGATGTTAAAGCCGAAGGTTGGCCAATATTTACTGTTCCCGAAATTATACAACCTAATGCATCAGTTGCTTTTACAGAATAAGTTCCTATGCATAAATTGGTGATGGTATCTAATACTGATCCAGGAAATGCACCAACTGGAGTCCATGAATACGTATAAGGAGAAGTTCCACCGGCTACTAATGCTTTTACACCACCTGTACATCCACCATTACAAGCCACATCTTTTTTATTGAAAGCTAGTGACAATGAGCTCGGTTGTGTTATAACAAATGTTTGTGTCACCGAACAGCCATTATTATCAGTCGTTGTGTTAGTATAATTTCCTACACATAAATTAGTTGGGTCTTCGACGATCCCTCCAGATGGCGACCAGGAGTATGTATACGGAATAGTGCCTCCACTTGGGGTTAAATTAATGGATGCCGAACAAGCGGCATTACATGCCACATTGGTTACAATACCAGATGACGCTATCTGTGTGGGCTGTGCAATATTTAGTGTTACATTCGTCACACAAATATTTCCATCTGTTACCGAAACTACGGCGGATCCTCCACATAATCCAGAAATAACAGAGTTAGTAGTTATTGCTCCAACTGACCAACTATAACTTAAAGGCGCTACTCCAATAGCACTAGCAGTTCCTGTTCCATTACACAAACCAAAACAAGTAATTGAAGATGATGTTACAGTAACCGTTGGGCCTGTAGGATTGCTTATAGTTGATGTTAATGTTTGCGTACATCCAGCTAAATCTTTAATTAATAAATTATAAGCGCCAGAGCCAATGTTAACAATAGAATTAGTTGTAGAGCCGCCTGGCGTCCATGTATATGTATAGCCTGGTGAACCTCCACTAACTGAAGCTGTTATAGAACCATTTGTTCCACCACAAGTAGTTGGGTCAACTGTTGTAAAAGTTGCCGTTAGATTAACAGCAGAAATAATTTGCACTGTTTGCGTTGTTAAGCAACCATTTGCATCGGATACATTTACAGTATATATTCCGCCACATAATCCAGAGATATTTTGGGTTGTTTGCCCACCAGGAAGCCATTGATAGGTGTGCGCTCCAGTACCCCCTATAGAAGTAACAGAGGCTGAACCATTACAAAGTCCAAAGCAGGTTTCATCTGTTTTGGATATAGTTAAAGTAGTGGAGGGTGGATTTAAAAACGTAACTGTTCCTGTATTGGAGCATCCCAACGCGTCGGTTACAACTACTGTATATGAACCTGCGCATAAGGCCGTTGCAGTTGAAGCGCTTTGCACAGGCGGACCTGTTGGCGACCAAGAATAGCTATATGGTGATACACCTCCTGAAGGATTTGCATTAGCAATACCTGAGCATCCTCCATTACATTGTAATGTATTTCCATTAGTAGTTAATACTACTATTACTGTTTGTAAAATTTGAACTGTTTGAGTAGTTGTACATCCTTGGGCATCTCCAACAGTAACAGTATAAAAACCCGTACATAAATTTGTTGCGACCTGACTGTTACTTACAATTACACTAGCTGCATTAGTCCAAGAATAGGAATAGGCAGGTGTACCACCACCAGGAGTTACAGTTGCCGAACCTATACAAATATTACAACTAGGTTTAATTCCGCTAATAACAGCTGTTAACGCTGGTGGCTGAGTAACTGAAGCATTAGATGACGCTAAACATCCTTTACTATCTGTGACACTTACAAAATAATTACCAACGCATAATGAGGATGCTGTTGGTGTTGATTGAGCTGGTAATGAACTCCAATTATATGAATACCCAGGAGTTCCGCCAGCAGCAACAACTCCTACTGTTCCATTACATACTCCCGAACAACTCAATGTTCCATTAGATGCAGTTAATGTTAAAGCTGGAGGAGAAATGATATTAATGGTTTGTGTTTGAGTACACAGTAAATTATCCTTTACTGTTAAAGTATATACACCTGCACATAAATTAGATGCAATATTGTTTGTTCCTCCGGTTGCTGCCCATAAATAGGTGTAATTAGGTGTTCCTCCGCTTACAGTTGACGTTGCAACGGCATTGCAGCTTCCAAAACATGATGGACTCGTAGCACTAATATTTACAGTGATAGATGCCGGAGAGGTTACATTAACCGAAGCAGATGCTGTACAACCTCCAGCATCGGTAACAGTGGCCGAAGTTACTCCAGTACATTGATTAACTAATGAAGGTAAAGTTGATCCATTACTCCAAGCGAATGTATAGGATGGAGTTCCACCATTTACAATTGATGAAATTGTTGAATTACATTGACCAAAACAGTTAATTGGCGTGGCATTCAAAGATAGAGTGATAGGGTTAGGCTGAGTTAAAGAAATAGTATTTGTAATTGTACATCCATTATTTCCAATAATTAACGTGTAAGTTTTTGCACAAAGACCATTATAGGGTGGATTAGTAGTAATAGTGGCAGTATTAGATTGTAAAGTAAATGTATATGCACCTATTCCACCTGTTGGAACTGAATTAATAGAGCCATTACATAAACCATTACAGGTTGGCTGCACCGTGCTGATATTTGGCGTTACAATAGTTGGTTGAGAAATAGTAACTGATATATTACTAGGACAACCATTAAAATCTTTTACTATAGCCGAATAAGTTCCCAAACTTAATCCAGATATAGTTGCTGTTCCTTGCCCTATAGGTGGGGCTGGAGTCCAAGTATAACTATAAGGTGAAGTTCCGCCACTACTAGTAACCGTTGCACTTCCGTTTGATAAACCAAAACATGATATGTCTGTATGAGCAACTGTAAGTGTAGTTGTTGAAGGCTGCACTAATGTAACTGTTCCAACATTGGTACATAATAAAGCATCCGTTATAGTATAAGTATAAATGCCTGCACATACACCTGATAAGGTCGGAGAATTTGCTCCTGCTGAAGACCAAGAATAGCTATTCACAGGGGTTCCACCAGAAGGATTAAGGCTGATAGCTCCATTACATAAACCATTACAACTAACGTTTGTTTTGGTTGGCGAAGCGGTTAGCGTAACAGGAGAAGTAATTGAAAAGGTAAGAGTTTTACTGCAGCCTTGAGCATCTGCAGCTGCAACTGTATAAATACCAACACATAAACCTGATATTATTGGGGTAGTAGGTAAGCCATTTAAACTATAAGTAAATGCAGGAGTTCCTCCAATTGCAGTAACTGTGGCGCTTCCATTACAAACTCCGCCACAACTCATATTTGTTTTTGATACCGTTACTGTTGTTGCAGGTGGTTGGACAATATTTGCGCTGTAAGTTGTTACACATGTATGCGAATCGACTACAGTTGCAGTTATTACACCAGGACATAATCCTGAGTTAGTAGCAGTATTAATAGATGTACCTGCACTCCAAGTATATGTATAAGGAGCGCTACCTCCAGTTGGCGAAAGCGACACACTTCCATTACAAGCCGCATTACAGGTAACGCTAGATGATGACCCGTTTGCTATTAAAACAGATGGTTGTGCAATTGATGTGGAAAATGTGGTGCTACATCCCTTACTATCTGTAACAGAAAATGAATGAGCCCCAAAACATAAATTAGAAATTGTGTTTGTAACAATTGCATTTGTCGTAAAAGTGGCTCCTGGAATAATCGGGTCAACATGAACAGAATATGGCCCAGAACCTCCATTTAGTGAAGCTTTCACTGAACCATCACATAATCCGAAACATTTAGGCTGTGTGGGTCCAAATAAACTCATATTAATAGGTGTTGGAATTGCCGGCATATTTAATTGATTAAGGGATGTGACAAATCCATTAATATCAAAAACTAAAATGTCTAATAAATTCCCACCACAACCACATAGGTTTGATAATACTAATGTTGGAGGAGAAATGTTATTTGTACCAGATGGGATACATGACGAAGCAGTATTGAAAATTAAATCATATGGCCCAGTGTTGCAACCTGCATCAAACCCAATAGTGATAGATCCGTTACATAAACCTGTACATGTTGGGTTAGTAAATGAATATGTTACTGTACAAGCTTGAGGTGAAGGATTTACAATTTTATAACTTGAACCAAAATTAATTTGTGAATTTACATGATATAATGAAGGATTGTTGGCATTCGCAACTAAAATCATGTCCGTAGAATGAAAAATAATATTTGACCCCATAGTCAAATCATTTTTTACTACGATACTAGAATGTACTACATTGAATATGGCTGCATTACTTGCATCAACTTTTAAATTGCCACAAAAAATCGTAGCGTTATTTAAATTAAAATTCCCATTCTTGAAATTAAGATTATTATTATTACCAACCTTTACCGACAATAAATTCCAATTTCCACTTTCAAATGAGACATTGGCATTCAATGTGTTTTTCCAAAAATTCACATTTTGATAACTCAATGATGTTGAAGAAAATGAAATATTAGAATTAGCGTCATAAAACGTTTTATAGTTTAATAAAAAATCTCCATTACATATTAATTTTGCAAGATTATTACCAATAAAATGTAATTCTTGATTTGTATTTAAACATTGCAATGATTTAAATTGATGAACCCCATTAATTGTAACTGCAAAATTCGAATAAGAAGAGTTATCATCAAATACAATAGCTGTATTAGCATTAGGAACTGTTCCTGAAGTTGGTCCACCTGAAACTGTTGACCAATGATGACTATCGCTCCAATAACCTGAACCACCAACCCAATATAAGGTTTGTGCATTTACAAAAAAGGAAATAAAGAATAATAAAAGTAGTATGAGTTTTTTCATCTAATTATATATTAATTTTAGAGCGAATAGGTGGGGATATGTAATTTTTGTTATTAAGTCATAACAATAGTTAATTTGTACGAAATTAAAATAGTTTAGGTTTCTAAAGATACCAAAAATACACTAATATTAACAAAAAACTGTGTGAAACATTGTTTTAAATGATTGAATAAAAATAGTTATGGAATCAAAAAAAAACCTTAATAGTTGGATAACAAAAAGCTCGGAATTAGTATATGAATCTGCTTGGATAGCGGTAAATAAGCACCAAACTGTTAACCCCGCTGGCAATCCTGCAATATACTCTGTTGTTAATTTTAAAAATTTAGCCATAGGCATTTTGCCATTAAGCGAAGATGGTTTTACTTGGCTTGTTGGCCAATGGCGCTATCCACTTAATGCCTATAGTTGGGAAATTCCAGAAGGTGGTGGCCCATTAGGAGAAGCGCCTATTGAAACCGCTAAACGTGAACTGAAGGAAGAAACAGGCATTGTAGCGAAACAATTTCAAGAAATTATGCAATTACATTTAAGCAACTCGGCAACCGACGAGCATGCTTATGTGTTTTTAGCAACTGAATTATCATTTGAAGAAGCCGAACCTGAAGAATCGGAAGATTTACAAGTCAAAAAAATCCATATTAACGATGCATATCAAATGGTTTTAGATGGAGAAATTACAGATGCAATTAGTGTGGCTGCTATTTTTAAAGTGAAACATGTATATTACACTGCTTCTAAAAAAATAGATTAGCTAATTTAAGCTAAACGTGCCCAATACTGCAAAGTGATCTGAGAGATCTAAATTGATTGAACTCCACTTTCTTCTAAAAATTTTTACAGCCATTTTTCCTTGAAGATTGGCGCGATCCTTTTTGTCAAAAAAAATATAATCAATTAATTGAGGCTTGTCTTTACTATTAAATATGATGTCGTTTTTGAGTCGGTCGTATGAATAATTATGTTCGCCTTCAAACACACATTGTTCTACTTTTAAGATATCAATCATTTGATTGAACACTAAAGTATCAGCATTAATTGTATTCATATCACCAACTACAAATTGCGGAACGTCGTTTTGCGCAAATGGCTCAAGCAACTCTTTTTTGATTTGTAAATATTGTGATTTTCGTATTTGTCTCACATCTTTGTTTTTTAAATCAGATTGAAGATGCGTAGCAACTATTTGAAAGCAAAAGTTATCTTTTTTAGCTTTCAATAATAGTGCACCTTTACAAGCCATCTTATCAAAGCCCTTACTATTTGAAAAATAAATTTGTTTGATAATCGTGATTGGCACTTTACTTAACACCCATAATCCTGAATTGGTTTTATAAATAACATTTTTAGTTGGATTACCAGACTCGAATGGAAAATAATTTTTTAATCCTTCTCTAATAATTTTTCTGGCATTTCTATCAAAGGCTTCTTCAAAAACAATCACATCAACATTTTCGTTTTTTAATGTTTCAACAATTTCTTTAGCCCTTTCTACTTGGCCTGTATGCAAGGCAATATGAGGCAACATATAAATATTCCAAGATAATATTTTTAGCTCTACGTTTTCTTTTTTATTATTATCGCATTGGGAAAAAGCCGAAAAGTAAGGGGACATAAAAAAACTCAACACTATAAAACGTAATTGAATCTTTTTGATTTTATGCATGCTAATCTTTAATTTTCATGGAACAAATATCAAGTTAATATCTTGTGTAAATATTATCGGAATCTTATTAAAATACTAAGAAGTAATATCACCACACCATGTTTTGAAAATACATATGGTAATGATGCAGAAAAAATTAATGATTTCAGATTAATAAGTATCCAATAAACGCATTTTAAAAGAGCCTATATTGTAAACAATATAGACTCTTTTATAGTACCTTGATTTTGCAGCTTATTGCTATGAAAAAAAAGTAGGAATTTTTCAGTAAAACCAATTATATGTGGTGTATTAAATTTTATTCCAAAGGAATTCGTTTATCGAATAAAGAATTTTATGATTCTAATTAAAATTTCCAAAGCGTATTGGTAACATTCAATATGATAAATCTATTCTTTTAAAATCTTAATAGTTTGTTTCATTTCTAGACCAATATTAAGCAAATAAATGCCTCTTGATAAATTTCTTAATTCAATTATTGTATTTAACGAATTTATTTTTCCTTTTAATACTAATTGCCCTAAATTATCATACATCGAATAAATAGTGCCTATTAGTGAAGCTTCTACATTAATATTAATTTCAGTTGATGCAGGGTTTGGATAAACTGTAAATAAATTATCTGATGCTATTTCGTTAACGCCTGTGCATAAATTTACTGTCATAATTAAGCTAGCAGAATTTACGCAACTATTAGCATTTGTGTATGAGTAAACAGCATTATGCAAACCCTTCTAAATTAATTACTAAAAAAAGTAATCATAAATAGGCTTTAAATTGTAAAATTTTTTTAAGCAAATTTATTGTTTGTGTAATAAAAAAAGACTCACCTAAGTGAGTCTTTTTTATGTTAAATGCGATTTATGTATACTAATTACTGAACAACAAATATAATTGGTTTTGTTGTTTGAGCGCTAGTTTTAAAGTAATACATTCCTGAATTCAAACTTGAAATATCAATTGAAGTTTCATTTGAAATAATTGCACCTGTATATACTACTTGTCCAATAGCATTTACAATACTATATGTTACACTTCCCATTTCTTCAAAATTGCTTAATGTTACCATTAAATTATCCTTAGCAGGATTTGGATAAAGTTTAATTTCTGTTAAATCAGATTCATCGATTGTGTTGTTATTTTTCATTCTGCTTGATGAACTGCATGCATTTGCTTCAGCACAAGAACCAAGAGTACAACCGTGAGCTAAGTGAGCCGCAACTGCATTTGCACTAACACATAGCGTATTCCCTTGATGACAAACTTCTACTTTAGCAACATTACTATTTCCAGCATAGCAAATTACATTTACTGAACAAACCTTAACAACATCAGTTGCAACACAGCCCTTAGAATCAGTAGCAGTAACAGTATAAAATGTTGAAGTAGTTGGACAAACAGTGTTATTAGCATTAGTAATTCCATTATTCCAAACATAGTTAACTGAACCAGTTCCACCTGTTTTTGTAGCAGTTAGAGTTTTACAATTTTGGTAACCTGTATAAACGATTTGATCTAATCCTGCATTTACTACTAAAGCTGACGGTTCTGTAATTGTTATTGATTTAACAACTGAGCAACCATTTGCATCTGTTACAGTAAAATTATAATTACCAGCCGATTTAATAAATGTGCCAGTTCCATTATAAGGAGCAGTTCCACCACTTGCAGTTACTACTACATTTGAAGTTCCACCATTACATAAAATTGGAGATTTTGAAACGCTAGTTAATAAAGCTGAAGGCTCAGTAACTACTACTGTTAATGTGGTTGAGCATCCGCTTGCATTTAATACTGTAAATTGGTAAGTTCCTGCAGTTACATTAAACAAACCACTATTATTTGATACAATACTAGTATTACCATCATGATCATCATCTTCATCTTCGTCGTCTTCATCATTATGATTACCATCATGATCATCTTCGTCTTGATCATCATGATCATCTTCTTTATGATTTCCATTCATAATGTAAGTGAATAATCCATTCCCGCCATTAGCTGTTAATGTTAAAGTGGTATTTCCACCATGACAAGCTATAGTTGGAGTTGATGAACTAACTGTAATTACTGATGATTGATTAATTGTGTATGTTTTTGAAGCTGAACAGCCATTCGCATCAGTAATTGTGCATGAATAAGTTCCTGCAGGACGAACAAAAGTTCCTGTTCCAATGTATGGAGCTGTTCCATTGCTTGCACTTATGGTTACAGTTGAATTTACATTATTACAACTAAGATTTGTAGCAGTCACATTTACATTAATTGCAGAAGGTTGAGAAACATTAATTGAAGTGTTAGCAGAACAACCGTTAGCATCAGTAACTGTATAAGAATAGTTACCTGCGTTTACGGCGTTGTTTCCAATTCCAGAGTATGGAGCTGAACCACCGCTAGCAGAAACGTTAACGATTGCAGAACCACCATTACATAAAATAGAAGATGCGGAAGAATTAGCTATTAAAGCAGAAGGTTGAGAAACATTAATTAAAGTATTAGCTGAACAACCATTAGCGTCAGTTACAGTATAGTTGTAAGAACCTGCATTTACAGTATAATCACCTGTTCCAACATAAGCACCAGTGCCACCGTTAGCAGATACACTAACTACTGCAATTCCACCATTACATAAAATAGAGCTAGCAGAGCTAGATGCTACTAAAGCAGTTGGTTCAGAAACTACAATACTTGTAGAAGCAGAACAGCCATTTGCATCAGTCACTGTATAGTTATAAGAACCAGCTGATACTGTATTATCGCCTGTTCCAACATAAGCACCAGTACCACCGTTAGCAGAAACACTAACCACTGCAGTTCCTCCGTTACATAAAATAGAAGAAGCAGAACTAGAAGCAACTAAAGCAGTTGGTTCAGAAACATTAATTGAAGTATTAGCAGAACAACCATTAGCATCAGTCACAGTGTAGTTATAAGAACCAGCTGATACTGTATTATCACCATTACCAACATAAACACCAGTACCACCGTTAGCAGATACAGTAACTACTGCAGTACCACCGTTACATAAAATAGAGCTAGCAGAGCTAGATGCTACTAAAGCAGTTGGTTCAGAAACTACAATACTTGTAGAAGCAGAACAGCCATTAGCGTCTGTTACTGTATAGTTATAAGAACCAGCAGTTACAGTATTATCACCAGTACCAACATAAACACCAGTACCACCGTTAGCAGATACAGTAACTACTGCAGTACCTCCGTTACATAAAATAGAGCTAGCAGAGCTAGATACTACTAAAGCAGTTGGTTCAGAAACTACAATACTTGTAGAAGCAGAACAACCGTTAGCATCAGTCACTGTATAGTTATAAGAACCAGCTGATACTGTATTATCGCCTGTTCCAACATAAGCGCCAGTACCACCATTTGCAGATACATTAACTACTGCAGTTCCTCCGTTACATAAAATAGAAGAAGCAGATGAATTAGCTATTAAAGCAGAAGGTTGAGAAACATTAATTGAAGTATTAGAAGAACAACCGTTAGCGTCAGTTACTGTGTAGCTGTAAGAACCAGCAGAAACAGTATTAACACCTGTTCCAACATAAGCACCAGTACCACCGTTAGCAGAAACCGTTACATTAGTTGAACCGCCGTTACAAAGGATAGATCCACTGATTGAACTTGCTACTAATAATGCAGGTTGTGTAATGTTAACAGAAGCTTCAGCGTAGCAGCCAAAATTTGAACCACTAACTGTAGTATTGATTACCCATTGTGCTGGGAAAAGTCCGCTAACACTAAGCGTTCCATCACCTGTTGGGTTATTATTTGTACTAATACCGTCGTTGCTAGACCAGTTATAACCATAGTTAAGCGCTAGGCCACCAGTTAGAACTGCACTTGCAGTTCCATTATTAGCACCAAAGCAGCTTATGTTATTAGCACTGATTGTGAATACAGGATCTGGAATTACTGTTACTAATTGAGTAGCAATAATAGAACATTGATTGTTAGCAACACTTGTTACAACAATACGATAAGCACGAGTAGCACTTGGAGAAGCATTTCTGCCACCGCTTGTAAAAGGACTAGCAACGTTAGTGCCCGACCAGCCAGTTCCCGATACATTCACCCAGTTGCCGCTGTTATCTTGGTATTGCCATTGGTAGTTGATGTTTCCAAGACCACCAGAGATTGAAGCAGATAAAACTGCGGTTCCACCGTTACATATTGTTGTATTAGGTGCATTTGAAGTAATAGTAGCAACAAGCGGAGTTGGCTCTGTTACAATAATATTTGTAGCTGAAGTGCAACCATTAGCATCTGTAACCGAGTAGTTGTATGTACCTGCATTTACTGAGAAATTACCTATTCCGCTATATGGAGTTATACCTCCTGCAGCAATAACTGTTACAGTTGTAGATGCCCCGTTACAAGTAATAGTTCCGCTGGTTGAGCTTGCAGAAAGTATAGAAGGCTCAGAAACATTAATTGAAGTATTAGCAGAACAACCGTTAGCGTCAGTTACAGTGTAGCTGTAAGAACCAGCAGAAACAGTATTATCACCTGTTCCAACATAAGCACCAGTACCACCGTTAGCAGATACACTAACTACTGCAGTACCACCGTTACATAAAATAGAGCTAGCAGAGCTAGATGCTACTAAAGCAGTTGGTTCAGAAACATTAATTGAAGTATTAGCAGAACAACCATTAGCATCAGTCACAGTGTAGTTATAAGAACCAGCTGATACTGTATTATCACCATTACCAACATAAACACCAGTACCACCATTATCAGATACACTAACTACTGCAGTACCACCGTTACATAAAATAGAGCTAGCAGAGCTAGATGCTACTAAAGCAGTTGGTTCAGAAACTACAATACTTGTAGAAGCAGAACAACCGTTAGCAT
>CAILKE010000033.1 GCA_903834765.1 uncultured Bacteroidota bacterium | reverse complement strand
TTCTTTTTATTTTCCTTTTTAGCATCATTTAGTATTAGTACATTTCAATCTATTAATACGAAAGAAACAAAACACTGTGGTGTAAATCATCTTTCACATACTTATTCTCAAAAAGAGTCAAATTCATCTTCTAATCCAGATTTATTATTTGAGGAAAATGAAAATGAAGTTGTAGATGGTTTTGAAATCCAAGCTTTTGTTATTCCGCACTTTGTTGCCTATTTCTTAAGTGAAGTTGTGCAGCCTAAAGTAATTTCTGCAAAACCTTTAGCAGAAAAATATACGAACCCAATTTATTTGTCGGTTTGTAATTTCCGTATCTGATTTTATATAAATAGCATCTTCATCCTTTAAGATGTTAAACACCTGCATTGTAGGTTCATTGTTATTTTCATAACACTGTTTATTGCATTTTTATTTGATGCAATTAACAATTATTCAAGTAAATAAATTTATATAAAAAATCAAAACTATGTCAACAGAAACAAAAAAAAGATATATACCTGCTGATGGATTAGCTGGATTAAAAGAAAGTTTTTCAAAAGATGCCTTATCAGGCTTTTTAGTATTTTTATTAGCCTTACCATTAAGTTTAGGTATTGCTAAAGCATCTGATTTTCCTGCTATTTTCGGATTAGTAACTGCTATTATTGGTGGAGTAGTGGTTAGCTTCTTTGCTGGATCACGTTTAACTATAAAAGGCCCAGCTGCAGGATTAATTGCTATTTGTGGTGGTGCTATTGCGGCATTTGGTGGCGGAGATACTGGCTGGCATTTAGCATTAGGTGCTATTGTTGTAGCAGGCATCGTTCAAATACTTTTTGGAGTATTTAAGTTAGGGAAATTAGCTGACTTTTTTCCTGGCGCAGCAATACATGGTATGTTAGCAGCGATAGGTATTATTATCATGTCAAAGCAAATACATACCTTGTTAGGTATTGACCCAAAAATGCTAAAAGGTAAAGAACCATTAGAATTGTTAGCAATGGTACCAGAAAGTATTATGCATGAAAATGCACATATTGCTGAAATAGGTATTGCCTGTTTACTTATCTTAATAGGAATGAGTTTTGTGAAGCATCAAAAAATTAAAAAAATTCCTGCACCCTTAATTATTTTAATAGTTGCTATACCATTGGGTATTTGGTTAAATATTAAGACTGATGGAGCTATTTCTAATTTCTCTTTAGTTAAAATTGGAAGTATTTTCGATAGCTTTACTAGTGGCTTTAGCATGAAAGGCGATTTTATTAGCAGAGGTATTTTAAACACTGATTTTTCTGCATTGTCTTCTCATACGAAAGATTTCATTATGTATGTTGTCTTATTTTCATTAATAGGAAGTTTAGAATCATTATTAACCGCAAAAGCCATTGATGGTTTAGATCCGTACAAACGTAAATCTGATTTTAATAAAGATTTAATAGCTGTAGGTATAGGAAATACATTTTCTGGTTTACTAGGTGGTTTACCTATGATTAGTGAAGTTGCTCGTAGCTCGGCTAATGTGAGTAATGGTGCTAAAACACGTTGGGCAAATTTCTTCCATGGTTTATTTTTATTATTAGCAGTGTTAGTAGCAGTGCCTGTTATTGAAATGATTCCTAATGCAGCGCTTGCTGCGATGTTAACCTTTGTTGGATTTAAATTAGCTCATCCAAAAGAATTCATTCACATGTGGCATGTTGGTAAAGAACAATTTATGGTTTTTACAGCAACAGTGATTGTAACACTTGCAACCGATTTATTAGTTGGTGTTGGAACTGGAATTGTTTTAGAAATCATAGTGAATTTAATCAACGGAGCATCTGTTAAAAATTTATTTAAGTCTGATGTAACCATTACTAATACAACAGAAAACAATATCACATTGACTGTAAATAAAGGGTTAGTATTTTCTAATATCTTAGGTTTCAAAAAATCATTTGCAACCTTACCAAAAGGTAAACATGTTACAATAGATGTAAGCAAGGCGAATATTGTAGATCATACATCTATTCTAACATTGAATGGATTGGTAGAAGATTATAAGTTTGATGGTGGAACAATTGAGGTAATTGGTTTCGATCATCATAAACAATTAGGACACGTTGGAACTTCAACGCGTGTGTTAAAATTAAAATTGAGCTAAGGCTCTAAAGATCCCTTGCAGAGTCTCGGTAGGAAAATTGATATTTTATTTCATAGTTTTTTACCAATAGTTTTACTGAGATTTTGCAGGACCATCTTTATGTTATTCTTATTAAAATAAATCTTTAAAAAATTAGTAATGAAAAAAATAATCATATTCTTATGTGCTATCATTTCAGTAAATGCTATAGCACAATCTCCGAGTAATCGTTTTAAAGAGGGTTTAAAAATATATTTATCTGATGATAGTGCTCGCTATATAAAAGCTACTGGATTAGCTCAAATATGGGCTAGATATGAAGATAATAATCCAGGCTCAACTATTTCAGGTACTCCTAAAAAAGAAACATTTGATGTTGGCTTACGTCGTGTTCGTTTTCAAATTATGAGTCAAGTAACAAAGCACATTTTCTTTTACACGCAATTTGGTATTAATAGTTTAAATAGTTTATCGGCTCGTAAAACTGGTTTATTCTTTCATGATGTAACCGGCGAATATAGTATGTTTAAAAACATGCTAACTATTGGTGGAGGCTTAAGTGGCTGGAATGGAACATCTCGTTATTCTTCATCTGGTGTTGGTAATATTTTAGGGTTAGATTTACCTGTAGTTCAAGAATCAACCAATGATGTAACGGATCAATTCGTTCGTAAACTAGGGATTTACGCGAAAGGAAAAATAAAAGGATTCGATTACCGAGTATCCGTATCAAACCCTTTTCCTGTTCAAAATGCCTTAACACCAGTTGCAACTTTGTCTGGAACGAATACTTCGTATTATTCTACTAAAGCACCTGAGCTTCAATATCAAGGATATTTTATGTATCAGTTTTTAGATAAAGAAAGTAATCAGTTACCTTACATGACAGGATCATACTTAGGAAAGAAACGTATATTTAATATAGGAACTGGTTTTGCTTATCAAAAAGATGCCATGTGGCACCGCACAGCAGCATTAGATACTGTTTCAACTCCATTGCAACAATTTGGGGTAGATTTATTTTATGATTCTTACTTGAATAAAGACAAACAAAATGCAATCACGGCTTATGCGTCTTTTATTAATTATGACTTTGGCCCAAATTATATTCGTAATGTAGCCATTATGAATACAGCAAATGGGACTAATTCTTCAGCAAGTTTTAATGGTTCTGGAAATGCTGTTCCATTAATTGGCACAGGGCAAGTTGTTTATGCGCAAGCTGCTTATTTATTTAAAAAGGATTTATTAAAATCTCATGGAACCCTTCAGCCTTATGTATCGGGCGTTTACGCTAATTATCAAAAATTAAAAGATCCTGTTATGTTATATGACATTGGTTTAAATTGGATCATGAGTGGTCAAAATTCTAAATTATCGCTAGACTATCAAAGCCGTCCTATTTTTAATGTTGATACTAACGGGGATATACGTGAAACAAAAAGTGCTCGTAGAGGGCAAGTTGTATTACAATATCAATTAATGTTCTAACTGAAATTAAAATCTAACCAATCAATATTAACTTAATATTGATTGGTATAAAAAATTATTATTTAAACAATAAACTATGAGTACTCATCATTCATCTTCCGCATTTGATGAACATCATGTTCTTCATGAATTAAAGCATTATTTACCTGCTCAAGCACCTTTAAAAGATTTTATTCATCATAATACGCTTCACGCTTTCCAAAATTTAAAATGGGATAAGGCAATTAGAAGAGCCGAAAAAATGTTTGGCTATAAAGTTTCTTTATCGTTAGATGAATATAGAGATTTATATAAATCAAAACGAATCAATCAAGCAAATCTTGATCGAATTATTACTGAAAGAAAAGGAAAAGAAAATCACGCAGAGTGGTTAAATAATGTTTTAACTAAAGAATATGATGACTCTTCTTCCCCAAGAATAGGCAATCTTAGAGCTAATTGGAAATCTCAGTATCGAATCAATTTAGACTCTATTACTCATCCTATAATTTTCAGAATTCTTTGTAGTTATTTGGATCAAGGAATTTCAATTTGGAAATTTCCAGTTCATGAAAAGGGATTTTTAACATCTATAAGGGAAATAGAAAAAAGTAGCTCTTCGAGTTTTTTTAAATCGGAAAGAGTTAGAAAAATGTTTCTTGATTCTAGACCTACAATTAATGAATTACTAAACATACTAGTGGGTGATGAAACATTGTATGAACAATATATTTTTGATCAACAGTTTTCGCATCAAGGATGGAGCGGTATGGTTTCTGCCATTGAAGATCAACCGCAAACCCTGTTAGATCCTAAGAAAATATCGGTTAATGAATTAATTGTATTAGAGTGTTTATTAGAGATAGATACACTGGATAGTAAATTTGGTGAAAATTGGGCTCCTCTTTCTCATAGATTAAAACAAAAACCGATTGATTTATTTGCTCCGGTTGAACTTACTGAATTAAATGAGGTATTATCTATTTGGCAAAATGCATTTGAATGGAGTTTTTATGATGATGTTTTATGTGGCTTAGAAATTAACGCTTTAGAATCAAAAAATCATTCTCCAAAATCTTTTCAAGCAATGTTTTGCATGGATGACAGGGAAGGTTCCATTAGAAGATATGTTGAGAAAAATGATCCTAATAGCGAAACCTTTGGTACTCCTGGTTTTTTTGGTGTAGAATTCTTTTTTAAACCTGAGCATGGCAAATTCTACAGTAAATTATGTCCTGCTCCTGTTACTCCAAAATATTTAATAAAAGAAATAGACACTAAAAACGTTAGGAAAAAAGATGTCCACTTTAATGATCAAACGCATTCATTAGTGAGGGGGTGGTTAATTTCTCAAACGTTAGGATTTTGGTCAGCCATTAAGTTATTTTTTAATATTTTCAGGCCAACTATGAGTCCTGCAACAGCACACTCTTTTAATCAAATGGACAAATTTTCGAAATTAACGATCGAAAATACAGATCTAAATGATAGAGAAAATGATTTACAAATTGGCTTTACTATTGAAGAAATGGCTAATAGAGTAGAAGGGCTGTTGAAGAGTATTGGTTTAGTCAAAAATTTTGCTCCATTGGTTTATGTTGTAGGTCATGGTTCAAGTAGTGTGAATAATCCGCATTATGCGGGTTATGATTGTGGAGCATGTTCTGGTAGACCCGGTTCGGTTAACTCTCGTGTTATTTGCTACATGGCTAATAAAAAAGAAGTAAGAGAATTATTGGTTCAAAGAGGAATTGTAATCCCTGAAACTACTCAGTTTGTGGGTGCTTTGCACGATACTTCTCGCGACGATATTGACTTTTTTGATGAGAGTTCTTTGTCTGAATCTAACAAACAAAATCACGAAAAAAATAAAGGAGTATTTACAACTGCGCTCGACTCTAATGCGAAAGAGCGTTCAAGAAGATTGGTTTCAATTGATAGTCATTTAAGCGCGAAAGAAATTCATGAAAAAGTTAGAACGCGTTCTGTTTCTATATTTGAACCTCGTCCCGAATTAAATCATGCGACGAATGCCTTGTGTATTGTTGGAAGCAGAGATCTTACAAAAGGATTGTTTTTAGACCGACGTTCGTTTATGAATTCTTACGATTACAAAATTGATCCAGAGGGTAAAATTTTAGCGAATGTTATGAAGCCTCTTGGGCCAGTTGCAGGCGGTATCAATTTAGAGTATTATTTTTCAAGAGTTGATAATCATAAATTAGGTGCAGGTACTAAATTACCGCATAACGTGATGGGATTATTTGGTGTAGCAAATGGTATTGATGGAGATTTAAGACCAGGGTTACCAAGTCAAATGATTGAAGTCCATGATCCTGTTCGCTTACTCATTATTGTTGAACATTTTCCGGAAGTTGTATTAAATACAATTAAATCTTTTGATCCCATGTATGAATGGTTTATTAACGAATGGATTAATCTTATTGCTGTAAATCCTGAAACGCATCAATTCTCCGTATTTAAAGAAGGTCATTTTTTACCTTATGAGCCGATTAAACAGGTTGTGGAAACGGTTAAAGATATGCAGCCAATTTTAGAAAATTCTTTAGAAAATATTCCCGTTTATTTAATTAAATAATACAAAAAAACTATGCAATCTCTTATTCAATATTTTATATTACTTCCTTTAGTAGGATTTTTTATAAGTATACTTCTTCCTCGAAATAACGAAAATCTTATCTCAAAATTAAGTATTTATGCGTTAGGAATACATTTTATAAGCTTTATAGCATTTGTTGGATATTGGCTTTTTAATGGTCATCCAACTATTGATTTAAAGAATATTGTTTTATTTCAATCTCCTGGCTATGAGTTTTTTATTGATTTCTGTTTCGATAAAATAACAGTTGTATATATGCTGGTAGGTTCTTTCTTAACTTTTTTAGTAACTATTTATTGCAGTTACTATTTACATAGAGAGCAAGGATATAAGCGATTCTTTAATACAATTATGTTCTTTTATTTAGGATATAACATTACCATCTTTTCTGGTAATTTAGAAACATTGTTCGTAGGATGGGAAATACTAGGGATATCATCTTTCCTACTAATAGCCTTTTACAGAGATCGTTATTTACCAGTTAAGAATGCCTTTAAAGTGTTTTCTATTTACCGTTTAGGTGATGTGGGATTAATTTTAGCGATGTGGGCATGTCATCATTTATTTCATGAAAACATTACCTTCTTTCAATTACAAAATGATTTATTAGTGAGCCATCATTTACAAAATCACAGTATCATTGGGATTTTTGTAGCCATTATGATTTTAATAACAGCTGCTGCCAAATCTGCACAATTGCCTTTTTCATCTTGGTTGCCAAGAGCTATGGAAGGACCAACGCCATCAAGTGCAATTTTTTATGGTTCATTATCAGTTCATTTAGGAGTGTTTTTAATGTTAAGAACATTTGAATTATGGGAAAATCAAACATCAGTGCGAATCCTAATAGGTTTATTAGGTTTAACCACTAGTATTGTTGCATCTGGTATTGCTCGTGTGCAATCATCTATCAAAAGTCAAATTGCTTATTCTTCTATATCACAAATAGGTTTAATATTTATTGAATTGGCTTGTGGTTTTGAAGTATTAGCTTTGATTCACTTTGCAGGAAATGCATTTTTAAGAACATATCAGTTGTTGGTTTCACCTTCTACAGTGAGTTATTTAATAAGAGAACAGTTTTATAATTTCGTTCCACGCCCCACTAGTATAGAAGATTCTTTTTCTAAAAAAGTAAAGTATACGTTTTATGTTTTAAGTTTAAAAGAATTTAATTTAGATACATTGATATATAAACTATGGCGCCCATTAAAGGTTATGGGGCGAAGTTTAAATTTTGTGAATGCAAAAAACGTATTGTATTATTTTATCCCAGCTTATGTAATAGGTTTAATTTTATTATTTAATGAACAATACATTCCAACTCAAATCCATGATTTATTGCCAACACTATTTTCTTTTATAGGTTTTGTAATGGTATTAAAATCATACACCGAGCGTATGAATGTGCATTTAGCCTGGGTACTCATTATCATGAATCACTTTTGGATTGCTTTAGCTATTTCATTTAATGAACATTATTTGTACACGCAATCTTTATTATATCTAAGTGGAATTGTTGTAATGGGTGCAATTGGTTTTTTTGCAATTCGCAAATTAAAATCTATAGAAAATCATGTTGACTTAAATACGTTTAATGGTCATTCTTATGAGCATCCTAGGTTTGCATTTGTATTTTTATTAGCATGCTTAGGATTAACAGGTTTTCCAATAACACCAACATTTATTGGAGAAGATATTATCTTTACACATATACATGAAAATCAAATTGCATTAGCCTTTTTTACAGCTTCTAGTTTAATCATTGATGGTATTTCTGCTATTAGAATTTATGCTCGTGTATTTTTAGGCCCACATATAAAGACTAATCATGCGAGTGCTTATAAATCATCTTAATAAAAACTAAATATATTTGTGGATACAACTGTTTAATTATCAGATTTCAGGTTGCTAATTCCAAAAATATTTTATCTTTGGTCAATCAAATCTTAAAAAAATTATAACATGAAAAAAATTTACTTAATTGCTTTATCACTTTTTGCGATTAATCAAGCAAATGCTCAACTTAGCTTAACAAAAGCTAATAGCGAACCTATTGTTGGAGATAATTATTTAATGAATATACTTGATACCACCAATGCACTGCCAAATACAATAACTGGTTCTGGTATTACTTGGGACGTACTAGGCGTTTCCGAATCTGGAGCTGTGGATACTACAAACTATATTGCTAGTTCTGCTGACCCTAATTCTTCCTCTTATCCTGGAACAACCATTGTAGAAAAACAAGGTACTAACACGACCTATTTTAAATCATCGGCTACTCAATTCGAATTGTTAGGTTTAGATGCAGGAAATTTTCAATTAAATTATAGCTCTAATTCAGCAATTGTATCTGTTTATCCTGTTGGTCTTGGTTATATCAATAACGATATTGGTTCAGGAACTATGACGGCTTCATTAACGGGCGCATTTACAAGTACTATTCAAACTATAGCAGACGGTAGTGGAACGTTAAACATTAATAACATTGTTAGTCTTACTAATTGTCTTCGAGTTAAAACTACTCAATCTATTAGTTTTTCTTTAGCTGCAGGTTTAGAAACTGGAACAGTAGATCAAGCTATTTATAACTACTACCA
This sequence comes from uncultured Bacteroidota bacterium, assembly GCA_903834765.1. GTDB lineage: Bacteria > Bacteroidota > Bacteroidia > B-17B0 > Aurantibacillaceae > UBA4416. Next base: position 1,458 of record CAILKE010000033.1, on the reverse strand, counting down.
TAGTTCTTCCAAATCACCTATATTTTCATATAACTATACGCATGTGGTAGCAGCTGGTTTATTTCCATTAGACAATCTTCAATCAAATGTGACATTAAAAACAAGTGTTGTTTTAGGAATTAATGAAAACACTATTAATAATATTATTTTTAAAGCATATCCAAATCCTGCTAAAGAAAATGTAAACATTCATTTTGTATTAACGCAAACAGAATCTTATACCATTGATGTTTTAAATAATTTAGGACAAGTTGTAAAAACACTTAACAAACCAAATTTAGCACCGGGTATGTATAGCGAAGTAATTGATCTTAAAGGATTAAGCGCTGGTATATATACCGTTAAAGTAAATGGAAACCACGCGCAAGGAACACAAAAATTAATTGTAGAATAAGTTGCATTTATAGCCATAAAAAAGCCCTCTGTTATTTCTAACAGGGGGCTTTTTTGTTTGCTTCGGTATTTCTGTAAACTCAGTAAAGAGTAGGTACCATTTCATTTTAGGGGAGCGGAGTTTATTCTGATATATAAATCAAAATTGCTGATGGAACTTTTCCGTCTATATTGTATAGTATAGTGCCTGAAGAGTATTCGCCTTTTCTTATTTTATTTCCGTCCCAATTATATAATATTGTTCCGGAAGAATATTCTCCTTGTCTTATATATTTTCCATCCCAATTGTACAATATTTTTCCTGAAGAATATTCTCCTTGTTTAAAATATTTCCCGTCCCAATTATATAATATTGTACCAGAAGAATATTCACCTTGTCTTATATATTTTCCATCCCAATTGCAAAGTATTTTACCTGATGAATATTCGCCCTGTTTAAGAAATTTTCCATCCCAGTTGTATAGTATAGTGCCAGAAGAATATTCTCCTTGACGCACATAAACAGATTGCGCATTTACAAACCCAATGGTAAGCAACATTGTTGCTAACAAAAATATTTTTTTCATTTTTTTTATTATTATGAATTGTTCTAACTCTTTGAGTAATAAAAATACACTTTATTTTAGTTTGTTCTTGTTATTATTATAAACGAAAAGGATTAGTATGTTTCTTCCGAAGTTTTATAAATGTAGCAGAGTGTAGTATTAATGACCTTTTAAAATTTAGCGTAAAAATTAAGCTTCACTTCTTCGTCGCTCCCAATGAAACAGATTACTCGAAGTACATTTTGGTTTTGTGAAGCAATAGCCGTAAAACAAACGAAGCAAAGGCAGGCGCATGAGGGTTTGTTTTATCGGTGGTTTTAAAATAGCAAAGAGGATGATTGTCTTAATTAAAATAGTTAGCTATTTTAAAAATTGCCTAACACAAAATCAAAAGGCTTTTGTAACTTTTGAAGACCTGTTTTTATTTTGTTTTGGTGTCTTCGAATGAAAAAGCATTTGGCCGCCAAAAGTTTAAAAGAAAAAATTACTTAAATCTGATAGCTATCGGATTTTGTTCTTT
>CAILKE010000032.1 GCA_903834765.1 uncultured Bacteroidota bacterium | reverse complement strand
TTTTTTTGATGGACATTATTTGGAGTTCTATTTTTTATGGCTAGTAGTTTGTAGGTTCAATGTCTAGTTTGTAGTTTGTATTGTGTCTAATTAATTTTTTCATCCTCATGGAATGCCAGTCAGAGCCCCTTTTTTACTCTAATTAAAAAAATTAAAAATTTATATCATCGCTATCAGTAATTTGGCGAGGTTTTTTTCTTTTGGCTGCTGAAGAATATAACTTTATTGATTCATAAGAACCCTGAGCTATTTCTAGCTTGTTAGATATATATTCAATGAATTTTTTTCTTTCACATGGACTTCCCATACTCAAACAGCAGGCCGTGAATGCATCAATGATAATTGAATCCGATAAATTTGGATATACTTGTTTGATTTTGTTTATTAAATAATTTGTTTCCCAAGGCACTCTGCAATCTATTAAGTTTTTATGCTTCGCTATTTTCCGACTTTCATAATCCGACCAATCTTCCTTTAAAATTTTTGTTATAGACATTCTGTGTTATACTTTTTTCTTTTTTGATATTTATTAGTTTGTATTGATTTTAATTTTATAATTGCCCGAATTTATTCTCTCTTATCTTAAATAAGGTTTAAACTTTGTAATTTTGCTTTTAATTTGTTCACTTGGTCATCATGATTGTCCATCAGGGAGGTTGATGCCCAAATTTGTTGGTAGTTGTTTTTGGCGGCAAAAGAATCGATATGCGTTACTGTTTGTAAGCTTGTTCGGGAAGCGCATACTATAACATCCGGATTATACTTTTTACTAATTTCATCAAGTCTTTCTTTTAATCCACTTGAAGTATTGCCTTTACTTTCAATAGCAATTATTTTCCCATTAATTTTAATTATTAAACGAAAATCGCCAGTTGGATTAAAAGGATTTGTGTCGGAATAAATTATTTGGTGAATAGGAAAAGTGTTTATTAATGCGAATGCAAATTCACGTATTGTTGATGATTTGCCTTTCCCAGCTTTATACCAAACGGTTAGAATTGTTCTCAATGTTTTATTTAATTTTATATTTTGATTTAAGTGTTTCTTGAAGGGATTTATTTATTGTTCGACTTTCTTCAGACTTAACATTTTTATTGTCCTTGGATTTGATGACGCATTTATATGATGGGTAATTTTCGTTTTTACTGCGGTTATTTTGCCAGTTCATTGGCCTGAGATTTGCCAAATCATCAGTGCCACCTTTTGAGACTGGGTAAACGTGATCTATTTCCCAACCTAAATTTTCTTCAGTTCCATATTTATCTTTTTGCATCCAAGCACCGCATGTATCTCGACGAAATTTTTCGACATTATAGCCAGCAACTGCTATTCCTTTTTGCCAAACTTGATTAATTATATTATCAGAAAAATTAGTAATTTCTAAAACTATTTGGTTGTGCCAAAGTTATAGTTAAGAAATATGAAAGTAAATAAGTAGTACTACTCAATTTTTATCTAAGTAGTAGTACTTAGATTTGAGATTTAAGCGACGATTTTTTCAATCGAATTAATGCTAGATCTTTATAATAATTTATAGATTTAAAATACCGTTTTTGGTGGCATATTCTATAAGATCTATTGTTTTTGTTGTATTGGTTTTTTTAGAAATGTTGTATCGATGACTTTCAATGGTTCTAATACTAACGTGTAATTCGTCGGCTATTTCGGCATTTGTTTTTTTGACACAAACTAACTTCATAATTTTAATTTCTTGTTTGGTAAACTCTGTATCAGCAACAACTTTATTATCGATTGGTGTTTTCTTTAACAAAGAAGCCATTACAGCTGAAATTTTGTTATCATAATAATAGCCATGTTCAAATACATAATTTATTGCATCGAGTAGTTTATCTATATCGCAATTTTTTGGCAAAAAAGCAGAAGCACCTGCTTTAATAAATTCAATAATATGTTCGTCATGAAAATACTGACTCATCACAATAACCTTTATTTTCGGGTACTTTAATTGCATTTTTTCTAAAGCCTCTTTGCCATTCATAATTGGCATAGCAATATCCAATAATACAATATCAGGCTTTGAGGATTTAAGATTATCCATTAATTCTTTTCCATTATTGGCATCAAATAATATATTTACTTCTTCATATTCTGCTAATAAAGAAATTAATCCTTGTCGTACAATAACATGATCGTCAACTATAGCTATGTGTATTGGCTTTTTCATAATTTTATCGAAGTATATTAGTGTTTAATGGAACTACTAATGTAATTGAAGATGTATTGCTGTTTTTTTGATAGTTAATTTTAGCTCTTAATAAAATCAACCTTGCTTGTAATGATTTTAAACCTAATCCTTTTGATTTTTCAGTAAAGGAATTCATCTCCTCGTTAGTGATTCCGATACCATTATGGGTTATTTCGAACACAAGGGTTTGATTTAAACTCAGCATTGAAAGTTTATATAATGTACAATTAGAGTGCTTAAAAAGATTGTTTAATATTTCCAAGCACACTCTGTAAATATTTAATTGTTCTTGAATACTAAATGATTCCATTTCTTCGGTTATAACTTTGCTTTCAAATTCACCTGAAATATCTCCAAAAACTTTAACATTTTTCACATAGGTTTCGAGTGCTGGAATTAAACCGTACTCCATAAAAAAGGAAGGGATTAAATCATAACAAACTGTGCGAATACCTTCAATGGCTTTATCCAAAGTTTTTTCGTCGGGAATAATACTATCAGGGTCAAATTCATTTTTTTTAGCTTTAATACGATACTTACTTAAATTAAATTTTAAAGAATTTAATAAAGGGTTTATTTCGTCGTGAAGATTCCGGGCAATTTTTTCTTTTTGTTTTTCTTCTGCTTCAACGGATGCCTTAAATAATTCAATTTGTTTTTCTTGCTCCATTATCTTAATTCTCACTTCTTTTAGGATCATTTTACGCTGATAGTAAACCACAAATAGAATAATAGCAGTAGCTAAGAATAGGGTTATTAGAATGCCTATAGTGATTAGTAATTTTAAATTTGCGATGTCTTGGTTTTCCAAAATCCTATACTGATTAATGTGTAAAAAATAATATTTAATGAGGAATGCCAAAGCCCCCATAATTCGTATAATGCATACATTGCATGTTCTTGCAAATAATTATCAAATAAATGTAAAAACATATTTCCACTAAAATAAATAAGAAAAGCAGAATTTATCCAAAAAATTGAGGCTGAGAGTATATTATTATGTTTTTGATCTTTAATAATGGAATTAAAAGTAACTATGGAAGATGCAATAACCATTAATGATTGATATGTGAGTAAAACATTATTTAGTGTTTTACTATGAATGGTAATTAATTCTATTACTGCATATAATATAAACAATAGATTGAAAATTGATATAAAAATCTTAAATGTTTTATTGTTAATAGTTAAAAAATAATACAAAGAAATAAGAATAGTTTCAAGTATCATGTAAAAGTTAAAAAGAGAAATGGGATCAGTTTTGAATATGTACATTAAGATGTAACTTCCAATTTCAGTAAGTATCGCACAAGAAACAAGTAACCAAAGAGTTTTATGTTCACGTTGTAAATAATTTCTTCTAATGAATGCTATAATAAAAGGAAATAAAGTTGAAAATGATGATAAATAGACAAAAAAATAGTTAAAAGTTATTGAATCAGCCATATATTGTAAATATACGGAAATGTACTAAAACTTCCATTTCCGTATATTTTATTAGCCTAATAGAGGACTGCCACTACCTTTGTTTTTCTTCTGCTTCAACGGATGCTTTAAATAATTCAATTTGTTTTTCTTGCTCCATTAGCTTAATTCTCACTTCTTTTATGAGCATTATATGCTGATAGTAACCCTTACATAGAATAATAGCATTTGCTAAGGATAGGGTTATTAGAATGCTTATAGTGATTAATAATTTTAAATTTGCGATGTCTTGGTTTTCCAAAATCCTATACTGATTAATGTGTAAAAAATAATATTAAAAACTGAGTGAAATCCCCATAACTCCAAAAATGCTTTTTGTGCATACTCCGTTAAAAAATGACTGAACAAGTGTAAGAATAGGTTTCCAGAAAAATATAATAAAAAGGCTGAGTTAATCCAAAAAATTGGCGTAGAAAGAATATTTTTATACTTCGGGTATTTTATAAGATAATGAAAAGTTATAACTGAAAAAATAATTACCATCAATGATTCTGTTGTTAGAGTTAAATTATTTAAAGTTTTGACAGGGTTTAAAAACAATTGGATAATTGCAAAGACAGAAAACATTATGGCTAGAAAAATACAAATTAGTTTCCAAATTCTGTTTTGAATAACAAAGTAATAAAAGCTTGAAATGAGCAGCGTTTCTATTATTACATAAATATTAAAAATATGAGCATTATTGACTATATATACAAAAGCTAAAATAAGTCCTGCTATTTCAGTTATAATAGAGCATATAATTAGGAACCATAATATTTTCAATTCTTTCGAAAGATTGTTTTTTCGGATAAAGGCTGTTACAAATGGAATAAGTGTAGAAACTGCAGATATTTGTCCTAAAAAAATATAAAAGTTACTATTACCATACATGATGAAGTAAATATACGGAAATGTACTAAAACTTCCATTTCCGTATATTTTATTAGCCTAATAGAGGACTGCCACCACCACAGTATGGAGGGCATGGAGATGAAATTTCGGCGATGATACCATTGTATAAATCGTTTTCATCTTTATCAGCTCCAACTATAATCATTTGTTGAACACCTTTTTCATCTAATGCATAATAGCACCTGATACCAACACAACCTGGTTGTGCTAATACTTCGTTGATAATGTTCATACCGAAAAAATGGGCTTTGATTCCATTTGGGTTTGATTTTCTGTAATTAGCAGTCCATGCTGCTGCTGTGTCTAATGGGAATTGTCCCGCTTCATTGCCTGTAAAAGCCATAAGGTTTGTTTTTTAATGGTTAATAATTATTTTATTAAGCCAAATTATGTCGGCATAGATTTTATAATTTCATAATTTATACTAATTACATGATCATTTTAAGGCGCAACTAAAACGTATGTTGAGGAAATTCAGATACTTATCTAAGTATATACAATTTAAAATTAAGTAGTACTACTTAGGTTAATTAAGTTGTATTACTGATACTGAAAATTAAGTATTAATACTGATTTTTTTTATAAAAGCAGGGACTTACATTTGCAAAATGGAGGAAGATGTATTTTTAAATGACGGAAGAGTTGATGTAAGTGATGAAGGTTTAATCTACTGGGCAGACAAAATTAATTGCGACCTTAAAGATTTAAAAGATGCTGTGAGCAAGATTGGCGATAAATATAAAGTGTTAGTGCTTTTTTTGCAATTGAACAGGAAGATAAAAAATGAATGATTATTTTCTTTTATCTATTGTGACCGTATAGGTTTTAAGATTTAAATGATAAAACAAACTTGTAACAATGTGCAAACAAAAAACCCTTGAAAGTCTTTATTTTCAAGGGTTTAGTTGATTTTTGTTGTTGTCCGACTAGGGCTCGAACCTAGACTCTACTGAACCAAAATCAGTCGTGTTGCCAGTTACACCATCGGACAATTTAAACTTCCACAAAAGTTCGGGCGACAAAAATAGCAAAATATCTTCATTTACAAAAAAATCATAAAAAATAAATTAACTAATGTTTAAGAATCTTTTTTGACTAAATTCGCAACTTACAGTTATTAAAAAATAATATGCAGTTTAAAAAACAAAATAACATCATTGGATGGATCGTATTTGCCATCGCCACCTTTACGTATGTATCTACAATTGAGCCAACAGCTAGTTTTTGGGATTGTGGTGAATACATCGCTTGTGCTTATAAGTTAGAAGTTGGGCACCCACCAGGAGCACCCTTCTTTTTATTAGTTGGTCGCTTTTTTGCATTGTTGGCTGGTGGCGATCCAGCATTAGCAGGTAAAATGATCAATATTATGTCTGCACTATGTAGTTCATTTTCTATTTTATTTTTATTTTGGAGCATCACCCGTTTAGGAACGAAAGCTATCGTTAAAAAAGGCGAAGAATTTACATCAGCTAAACAATGGGCTGTATTAGGTGCTGGCGCAGTTGGCGCCTTAGCTTATACTTTCACCGATTCATTTTGGTTTTCGGCAGTTGAGGGCGAGGTTTACGCTATGTCTTCTTTCTTTACAGCAGTTGTTTTTTGGGCAATTCTTAAATGGGATGAAGAAGATAGTACGAATCCAGTTGGAGCTATGCGCTGGTTAGTTGTTATTGCTTATTTAATGGGTTTATCTATCGGAGTCCATTTATTAAATTTATTAGTAATACCTGCCATTTGCTTTGTGTATTATTTTAAAAAATATCCGTTTACTTGGAAAACTTTTTTTATTACAGGGATCATTTCCCTAATATTATTGGGAGGTATACAAAATATCATGATTCCAAAAATTGTAAAATTTGCAGCGGATTATGAAGTGTTTTTTGTAAACAAAATGGGAATGGGCTTCAACATAGGTTCTATGGTATATTTTGTTCTGTTATTCTTTTCGTTAACGTCTTTAATTATGTATACCGTTAATAAAAAAGAATCATTTTATAAATTAGGTTTTTATATGGCTATTTTATTTACAATCATTGTTGTAATCTCTGGAAATGGCCCTGGAGCAATGTTTACAAGGGTTTTGGTTTTAGGTGGTTTATTATATGGCATACATGTGTTAAAAAGCAAAAGTGGAAATACGCTTAATGTTATCTTAATTTCATTTGCTACTTTGTTAATCGGCTACTCTTCATTTTTCATTTTAATTATTCGTTCACAGGCAAATACGCCAATGGATGAAAATGATCCTGAAAATGCGATTACTATGTTGTCATACTTAAATCGTGAGCAATACGGTGATTGGCCTTTAACTTATGGGCAATATTATAATGCGCCTACCGATAATTCTAATTTTAAAGATGGCGAGCCAGTATACGCAAAAGATGAAAAATCAAAAAAATACAAGATAATCGACGATCGTAAAAAATCGATACCTGCTTATGATAAAGATTTTTGTACGGTTTTCCCTCGTATGTGGAGCCAGCAGGGTAATCATGAGTCGTCATACCGCTATTGGGGAGATGTTCAGGCTCACCACAGAACTAAAACTAAAATGAACGAACAATCAGGGCAAATGGAAGAAATTCAAATCCCTACGTTCATGGCTAACTTAACGTACTTTGTAAGATATCAAGTTGGTTATATGTATTTACGTTATTTTGCTTGGAATTTTATTGGTCGTCAAAATGATATTCAAGGCTTAACAGGTAATCCTTTGGAAGGCAACTGGAAAACAGGTATTAAAGGGCTTGATGATTGGCGCTTGGATACAGATACTTCTTTTGAACCACATTCTACTTCAAATAATAAAGCAAGTAATTCTTATTATGCCTTACCTTTTATTTTAGGAATATTTGGATTTATCTTTTTATACCAAAGTGATAAAAAAGATTTATGGATTGTTTCTTTATTCTTTTTATTAAATGGTTTAGCTGTTGTAATCTATTTGAATCAATATCCATATCAACCTCGTGAGCGTGATTATGCTTATGTAGCATCGTTCTATGCTTTTGCTATTTGGATTGGCTTTGGTGTTTTATTTATTTTCGATTTTTTAAGTAAAAAAACAAATGCTAAAAATGCAGCTATTGCCGGAATTATAGTTGGATTATTAATTCCTACCATTATGGCTTCGCAAAACTGGGACGATCATAATCGTTCAAAACGAACCATGAGTCGTGATTTTGCGGTGAACTATTTAAACTCTTGTGCACCAAATGCAGTATTGTTTACTAATGGAGATAACGATACTTTCCCTTTATGGTATGCTCAAGAGGTAGAAGGCGTCAGAACAGATGTACGTGTTGTAAATTTAAGTTTATTGCAAACTGATTGGTATATTGCTCAAGCACGCCGTGCTGCTTACGAATCAGCACCTGTGCCATTTACTATACCTGCTGATAAATTAGTACAAGGTACACGCGAAGTAGTTTATTTAATGGACAAAGGAACTGGGCCAATGAATTTGAAAAAAGCGATTGAGTTTGTTGAATCAGATGACATTGCTAATAAATTGGATTATGGTTCTAAACCTTACGATTATTTCCCTTCAAAAACGTTTTATATACCTGTAGATTCTATGCAAGTGATGCGTGAAAAAGTAATTGCTGTAAAAGATACTGCTCGTTTAGTTAAAAATATCAAGTGGGAAATAAATCGTCAATACATCACTAAAAATGATTTAATGGTGTTAGATTTAATTGCACACAATAACTGGAAACGCCCAATTTACTTTGCTGTAACAACTGGGGCAGAAGCATATTTAGGTTTAGAAGATTATTTTCAATTGGAAGGTTTAGCGTATCGTTTAATGCCAATAAAAAATACGGAAAACGAAATGGCTCAAGGTGGTCGTGTAAATACAGATGTGATGTATGATAACCTCATGAATAAATTTGTTTGGGGTGGTTTAGATAAAGAAGGAGTTAGTCTTGACGAAAACTGCACACGTATGGCTTCAAACATGCGCATGCAAATGGCAACTTTAGCAGGGGCTTTAATTAATAAAGGCCAAAAACAAAAAGCAGAAAAGGTATTAGACTTATGTTTAGAAAAAATTCCTGATGCTAATGTTCGTTACGAAGCTACGCTTTACACAGTTATAGCTGGATATTATCAAATTGGTAATATGAAAAAAGCAGCTGACCTATCTGATAAATTATTTGACATTTACGAAAATGACTATAAGGTATATCGCTCTCAAAAATCTGCACATCGCGCTGCATTTGGTAGAGAGATAGATCAAGCAAAAGAAATTATGCGTCGTTTAGTAATGTTAGCTGAGCAGTTTAAACAAACGGATTATGCTAAAAAATTAACCACACGTTTAACCAATACTGTCCCCATGGAGGAATTAATGCCGCCGGAGCAACAACAAGGGCAATCTGCACAACCAGGAGGAGGTATGTAATCAATTACATCTCTTAACATGTAAAGGAGTGCTTATAGTAATTATAAGCACTCTTTTTTTTATAATAAAAAAAAGAAAATGAAAAAAATAGCAATTATAGGATGTGGTAATATGGGCTTAATTTATGCCAATTCGTTTTTAAGATATAAAATAACGAGCAAAGAAAATTTATTACTTGTAGAGAAAAACACAGAAAGGCAAAATAGTTTATCGGCTATGAATATTGGTAAAGTTGTAACTGTAACTGATATATTAATATCACATTGTGATATTGTGATATTGGCTGTAAAACCTCAGGATTTCAAAGATTTAGCACAGGATTTAAAACAAGTGATTAATCCAAATAGTGTGGTACTTTCCATCATGGCTGGTACCGAAATATCGTTTATACAAGCACAATTAAATCATCCATTAATAGTGCGCGCCATGCCTAATTTACCAGTAGAAATAAGCATGGGAATGACCGCATATAGTGCCTCAAACGAACTCGCTCACGATAAAATGATGTTGGTTGAAAATTTATTATCAACCACAGGCAGAACTCTTTATTTAAAAGAAGAAAAACAATTAAATGCAGTAACGGCTTTAAGCGGCAGCGGACCGGCTTACTTTTTTTATTTCATGAAATACTTGGTAGATGCAGGAATATCAATGGGTTTAGATGAACACGTTTCCTCTATTTTAGCAAAGCAAACCATGTTAGGGTCATTTCATTTAATCAATAATGGACAAAAAACATTAGACGAATACATCGCTTCTGTAACGTCAAAAGGTGGTACTACAGAAGCTGCTTTGAAAATTTTTAATGAACATCAAATGGGTAGTGTTATTGTAACAGCCCTGCTAAGTGCCGAACAAAGAGCCGAGGAGTTGTCTATTAAATAAAATTTACTCTTATTCTTTCAAGAGATTAAGAAGTGGAAAACTTAACTTAACTCAAATTGCATTTTGCTTAATTTGTAATACAAGCCACTTTCGTTTGTGATTAATTCTTGATGCGTACCAGATTCTAGTACTTCACCTTTTTGAAGTACTACAATTTTATCTGCATTTCTGATGGTAGATAAACGATGAGCAATAACAATTGACGTTCTGCCAATCATCAATTTATCTAATGCTTCTTGCACCAAACGCTCGCTTTCACTATCAAGGCTGCTAGTGGCTTCATCTAAAATTAATATAGAAGGATTTTTTAATACAGCTCGCGCAATTGCTACGCGCTGACGTTGCCCACCCGATAATTGTATACCTCTATCACCAACCAACGTTTCAAATTGATCTGGGAAACTCATAATGAAATCGTAAGCATTTGCTTGTTTTGCTGCTTCAATAATTTCATCATTTGAAGCTGATGGTTTTCCGTATAAAATATTTTCTCGAATTGTTCCACCAAATAATAAAACATCTTGTGGCACAATTGCCATCTGATCGCGGAGTTCCGTTAATTCATAGTCCGATGATAATTTTCCATCAATGGTATATTGCCCTGAATTTGGCTCGTAGAAACGTAATGCTAAGGATGCCAAGGTAGATTTACCACTTCCGCTACTGCCAACTAAGGCAATAGTGTCTCCAGCTTTTGCACTAAATGATACGTTTTTTAGTACCTGAAAATCGGGACGTGTAGGGTAGGTAAACTGAATATTTTTGAATTCCAAATCGCCTTTAACTCTGTTTCTATTTGAGTTAGTTCCATAATGTAAATTGATAGCCTCTGTCTTACCATTTATAAATTCAAATATACGATCTGTTGCTCCTAAAGCCCTTTGTATAGAAGCTATTTGCTCAGGCAAGCCTCCAAGTGATGCTGCTACAAAAAAAGATAGCATCATAAATGTTCCAAACTGCTCAGCAGTTACTTTATTATCTAATTTCAATTGAATCATTTGATATAAAATAAAAAAGATAGAACCAAAAAGACAAGTAATAATAAACGTAAAAAAGACTCCTCTTAGTTTACCATATTTAATCCCAAATAATTTTACATCTTCTATTTTAGCAATATATCTAGTGATTTCAAATATTTCATTTGTAAATGATTTCACGCTATTAATTCCCATTAAAGATTCACTAACAATGATATTGGATTCGGAAATTTTATCTTGCATGTTTTTAGAAAAATTACGAATTTTTCGAGCATAAAAAATTGTAATAAAAGATATAGGTGGAATTATAATTAGGAACCATTTTGCAATTTCCCACGGTGTGCTAAATAAAATAATACCTAGTCCTCCAATACCTACAATAGACTGCCTTATAACTTCAGCGATGTTGATAGCGAATGCATCTGAAATAACCCCAACATCTGTAGCCACTCTGCTGCTTAACTCAGCGACCTGATTTTTTGAAAAAAAGCTCATTGGCATTTGAACGAGTTTAGAAAAGGCATCCTTACGAATACCAAATAAAATACTCTCGGAAACTTTCGTGAAAAAATAAACTCTTAAAAATGAAAAAAGACCTTGAAATACTAAAACAACTAACATAATTAATCCAGTTGATTTTAGCTTTTCCTCTAAAATATCCTTAGCACTTGAAGAATCTCCAAATACTCCAAACATTTTTCCTGAAATCATTGGGAAATATAATCCTATGCCTGCACTAGCGAATAAAAAAAACATTCCTACAACAAACATCCATTTATGATGGCCCAAATAATTAAATAGCCCCAGTGATTTTTTAAAATTCTCAATCGATAATTTTGCTTTAGGAAGATCATCAGTAGGTTTGCCTTTAACACCAGTACCTTTTGCCATTTTTTAGTAATTTAGAGCGCAAATGTAGTGTTTTAGCTTGGCTTAAAAGATAATTTTAGATAATTTTAGCATTAATTCAATAAAAAATTTGCGCCTTTATAAAAAACATATATCTTTGCAGTCCAAAATTTAAAATAGTTAACATTAAATATTTAATATCATGAAACGTACGTTCCAACCATCACAAAGAAAAAGAAGAAACAAACACGGATTTCGCGAGCGTATGTCTTCTCCAAACGGGCGCAGAGTTTTAGCATCTCGTAGAGCGAGAGGTCGTAAAAAATTAACTGTATCTAGCGAAAAAACTCATAAATAATAAATCTCCTAAAGAAATTTAGTATATTTTTATCTAAGCTGCCTGTAATAACGGGTGGCTTTTTTGTTATATTTACTAATCATATCTCATCAATAATGACATATAAACTGCTTTTTTTAATTCTACTTCCTGTTACTTTTTTTGCTCAGCATCAATCTATCATGCAAGAGCAAAGTAACTATTATAAAAACATTCACGCGTCTATAGATGCTCAATGGGATAGTATTAATTGCATAAAAAACAATAGTTCTAACTTAACTTCCTTATCTGCTGAAAGAACGGCAACCACAGCTTGTGTGCTTAATAAGCAGGTATATGGTTGGCATCCGTATTGGAATGGAACTGTTTATAATAACTATGATTGGACTATGCTAAGCGAGTTTTGTTATTTTGATTATTCGGTTACTCCATCTACCGGACAAAACTCAAATACCTCATTTGCATGGGCTACGAGCGCGGCTGTTACAGCAGCATTAAGTAATAGTGTTAATGTGCATTTTTGTGCAACTCTATTTGCTAGCCACGCCACATTTTGGGCAAGTAGCACGGCTCAACAAACCTTTATTACGAATGCTATTAATTTATTGAATTCGCGCGGTGGAAAAGGTATTAATATCGATTTTGAAGGCATGGGCTCAAGTGATAAAGTGCCATTTAAAACATTTATGATAAATTTATGTAATCAAGTTCATGCTGCTAATCCAAATTATAAAGTAACTATGGCTTTATATGCTGTTGATTGGAGTGCTTCTTTTGATATGCCGGCCTTAAATGCTGTAGTCGATAATTTCATTATTATGGGATATGATTATTATTATTCTGGTTCAGCACAAGCGGGTCCCGAAGCTCCCCTGTATAATTTTCAAACAAGTTATAATTACACTTTATCAAAATCTATTACCTATTATTTAAAACAAGGAGCTACACCAAGTAAGTTGTTGCTTGGTTTACCTTGGTATGGCCGAGAATGGGAAACGGTTGCTGCTACAGCTCCGTCAAATACTACAGGTAATTTTACATCCTCACGCACTTATGCTTATGTACGAAATAATCCTACAACTTATTCAGCCACCAATAAACATTGGGATAATAATAGTTTTAATCCTTATTATTCTTATTTAACTGGTGGAAGTAATCGTCAGTGCTGGATTGATGATGCGTATAGTATGAGTCGCAAATTTGATATGGTTAATCAACGAGGGCTTGGAGGCATTGGTATTTGGGCCTTAGGTTATGATGATGGCTATCAGGATTTTTGGTCTGCCATTAAAAATAAATTTTCTAATTGCGCAATAGTGGCTTGTACCGATAGTATTTACGATATGGGTGGCCCAGGAAGGAATTATTATGATAATGAGTCATATACTTATAAAATCGCTCCAACAGGCGCTAATAAGGTGCGTTTAACGTTTAGTCAAATGGATTTGGAAACAGGTTTTGATTCTTTGTATTTGTTTGACGGCCCAACAACTTCATCGCCATTGTTAGGCGCTTATTCTGGTTCAGTTGTTCCAGGCATCATTAACTCAACAGGCTCATCTATCACAGTAAAATTTAAATCAGATGGCGCCACTAATAAAGGAGGTTATAGAGCAATTTGGAATTGTATACAAGATGGAACAAGCCCAACGACTCAAGTTACTGCACCAGCAGGTTGGATAACACAAGATTTTGTAACAACATACACTGATGCAGATAATTTGGGCGGAACAGGTATTGAGAAAAGTTTTTATCAGTCTAGTTACTTCAATGGTTTAGAATGGAGAGCTAATGGCAATAGAGGCTTTTTTAATGACGATTTTAATTCGGCAACCTTAAGTAGTGATTGGACAAATGCTGTTGGCACTTGGAGTATCAATGCTAATGCGTTGGTTCAAACAGATCAAACGAATGCTAATACTAATTTGTATGCTTCGGTAACTCAATCTTTATCAAATCGCTATTTATATAATTTTAAAGGCACTATTACTGGGACAGGAACTAACCGAAGAGCAGGTATCCATGTGATGTGTGATGCGCCTTCCCAAACAAATAGAGGAAACAATTATTTATTAATCTTTCGCCCCGATCAATCAAGTGTGGAATTATATGAAGTAACTACTAATACTTTAAACTTAGTGAAGACAGTTTCATACACACTCGCTATCGGTACTACTTACGATTATAAAATTACTTGTGATCGTATTTTAGGAGAATTAAAACTATGGATCAATAATGCATTTGTAACTTCCTGGATTGATGCAACACCTATAGCCACTGGCAGTGCAGTGTCTTTACGCGCAGCTAATTGTAATTTTAAAATTGATGATTTCAAAGTGTTTCGTTCAAGAGCAGCCTCAGCTACTATATTAGTAGGTGCTGCAGCTACGAATGATCTTAGAAATGAAAACCCATCACCATCCATTTCGGCTGGAAAAATAAGTAGTATTACAAAAGATAATGCAGATAATATTTCGGGAATCAGCTTTCAAGATGTTGACATAGACTGGACAAAGCCTGTAAAACCAACTGTTATGAAAGATGGTACTTCAACTGATATTGATACAACTTATATTGGTACTCAACTGGATTTGAATTATACTGCAGCAAAAGACACAAATTCAGGCGTAACAACGTATTACTATGCCATTGGTACAACAGCTGGTTGGCAAAATACAATTGCTTGGACAGCAAATGCCTTAAACTTGAGCGCTTCAGAAACAGGATTGAGTTTAGTTTCTGGTCAAAAATATTACACGATGGTGAAAGCTATGAATGGAGCAGGTTTGGTAAGTGATAGTACAGTGAGTGACGGTGTGTTATATTTGTTAACGACTGGCATAGCAGATAATTTCGCTCTGAATGAATTGACTGTTTATCCTAATCCAACGAATGATAAAACGACTATTAGTATTATTAGTTCTAAAAATGAAAAGGTACACTATAGTTTAACAGATGCCGTTGGAAAATTAATAGAACAAAAGGAATATATAATAAACACTGGCATTAACAGTTTAGTCATAGATGTGAAATCCCTTCATTTAAGCAAGGGTATATATTTTATAAATATTTCTACTAACGGAAAAGTGGTTACTAAGAAAATGATAGTAGAATAGTGCTTTGAAAAAAATTTTATTTATAGTCGATCATCGTTTAAACCGCTCTCCAAGCCAAAGATATCGCTTTGAGCAATATTTAGAGTATTTTAAATCAAATGGATTGGATTGGGAATTATCTGAAATCATTACTGAAAAAGACGATTCTATTTTTTATAAGCCTGGAAATTATGTTAAAAAAGTTGGGATTATTTTAAAATCGTTTTTAATTCGGTTTAAAGATTTGCGACGCGCTAAACACGTTGATGTGGTTTTTATTCAGCGCGAAGCCTTATTAATAGGTTCATCGTATTTCGAAAAACAATTGAGTAAACGAAGTAACGTTATTTTTGATTTTGATGATAGTATATGGCTATTAGATACTTCTCCTGAAAATAAAAAATTTGATTTTTTAAAAAATCCGAATAAAACTAAAATTAACATTCAACATGCACATACTGTTATAGCCGGAAACGCTTATTTAGCCGATTACGCCAAACAGTATAATAATAACACGGTTATTATTCCAACAACAATCGATACTAATTTTCATAAACCCAAACCTGAATTAAGAAACAAGGTTTTCGATTCCGCTCAAACTGACAGAAAAATAGTTATCGGATGGAGTGGAAGTATCAGTACGATCAAGCATTTTGAAATGGCCCTTCCAGTATTAAAAATTCTTCAAAAAAAATATCCTAATCAAATTGCAATTCATGTCATCGGACAAGAAGCTTATTCTAATTCGGAAATTGATGTTGTCAGTAAATCTTGGAGTGCCCAAACGGAAGTGGATGATATTAATCAATTTGATATTGGCATTATGCCCATTCCTAATGACGAATGGGCGAAAGGAAAGTGCGGTTTAAAAGGTTTGTCTTATATGGCTTGTGGAGTAGCCACTGTTATGTCGCCAGTTGGTGTTAATAATGATATTATAAAACATGGTGTTAATGGCTATTTAGCTAGTAATGAACAGGAGTGGATAGATTGTCTATCGCTGTTGATAGAAAGTTCAGAACTACGTCAACGCATTGGTAACATGGGAAGAGAGACGGTTTCTCAATATTATTCGGTAGAAGCGAATAAAGAAAAATATTTAGCGGTTTTGAATTCGCTGATAAAATAGTAAATTTATACCATGGACTCAAAGCTAAAAAAAGATAGCACACCAAATAATATTTATATAGAACGTTATAAGAATTTTATTCGTTTAGTTCGTATTTCTAAAATGCTATCTCAAGCAAAAATTATTTCTCATTCTAACCAAAAATAATAATGGATATTTTAGATGATGAATTAATTAATTTATGGCGTTCATTTGAAAAAAATAAATTGCAGTATATTATGGTTGGAGGCTTTGCTTCGATTTTAAATGGGTATAATCGACTAACATCTGATATCGATATTTGGATTAAAGACAATAAAGAAAATCGATTAGCTTTACAAAAATCATTGCTTGAAATAGGATTAAGTTCATTGCCAAATATTGAAAATATTGATTTTGTGCCAGGTTGGTCTTCTATAAATTTACCTTCTGGTTTTGAACTTGACATCATGACCTTTTTAACAGGCTTTGAACAAGAAAAATTTGATGATTGTTTTTTAAATTCAAATGAGGCAATTATTGAAAATATCTCTGTTCGATTTTTTCATATTAATCAGTTAATTGATTCCAAAAAAGCAACTAATCGATTAAAAGATAAGTTAGATATTGAAGAACTTGAAAAAATTAAAAGGAAAAATAAATCATAAAAAACATACATTCGTAAAAAAAACTCAAATGAAAAACACAGCCCTTTCTCAAAAACACATTGCTCTTGGAGCTAAAATGGTACCATTTGCAGGTTATAATATGCCTGTTTCATATACTGGATTAAACGATGAACATGCTACAGTTCGAAATAGTGTTGGTGTTTTTGATGTAAGCCACATGGGTGAGTTCATTTTAAAAGGAGATAACGCCTTAGCGTTGATTCAAAAAGTAACAAGTAACGATGCTTCTGTTTTAGTTGATGGAAAAGCACAATATTCTTGCCTTCCTAACAACGATGGTGGAATTGTGGATGACTTAATTGTTTACCGCATAGATGCAAAGACCTATATGTTAGTAGTGAATGCTTCTAATATTGATAAAGATTGGAATTGGATTAAACAACACGACACTTTTGGTGTTGATATGCAAAACATTTCTGAAAAGACGTCGTTGCTTGCTATTCAAGGCCCAAATGCAATGGCTACGTTACAAAAATTAACGGATATAAATTTAGCAGAGATACCATATTATGCTTTTGTAAAAGGAAAATTTAATGGTATTGACAACGTAGTTGTATCTAATACTGGGTATACTGGTGCTGGAGGATTTGAAATTTATTTCGAAAACGAACATGCAATTGATATGTGGGATTCTATTTTTGATGCAGGTAAAGAATTTGATATCAAGCCAATTGGATTAGGCGCTCGCGATACGTTGCGTTTAGAAATGGGCTTCTGCTTATATGGAAATGATATTGATGACACAACATCACCTATTGAAGCTGGTTTAGGATGGATTACTAAATTTACAAAAGATTTCACAAATCGTGCAGCTATTGAAAAACAAAAAACAGATGGTGTTTCAAAAAAATTAGTTGGTTTTGAAATGATTGATAGAGGTATTCCTCGTCACGATTATCAAATTGCAGATGCTCAAGGAAATATTATTGGTAAAGTAACTTCAGGTACTCAGTCACCAACGTTGAATATTGCTATTGGTATGGGATACGTTAATAAAGATTTTTCGAAATCGGATACAGAAATTTTTATTATAATTAGAGATAAAGCAATTAAAGCTAAAGTAACGAAGTTGCCATTTTTGAAAAAATAATTTTAACTCTACCATGAAAATCGAAGTTTGCTATACACCACAAGCATATAATTTGTTTCATAAAGATGAAGCTGTTGTAGTTGTGATAGATGTATTCAGAGCTACATCAGCTATTGTAACGGCATTTTATAATGGCGTTAGCAAAATGATACCAGTTGCTACAGTTCAGGAAGCAAAAGATTATCAGGCTAATGGTTTTATGGCTGCTGCAGAGCGTGATGGAGAAATGATAGAAGGGTTTGAATTGGGAAATAGTCCATTTGGTTATATGAATTTCAAAATTAAAGGAAAAACTATCGCTATCTCAACTACTAATGGAACACAAGCTATTGAATCGAGTCGTAAGGCATCAAAAATTATTATTGGTAGTTTTTTAAATTTAGATGTTGTTTGTGATTATTTAGTAGCGCAAAAAAAAGATGTGATTTTAGTATGTGCTGGTTGGAAAAATAAATTTAATTTGGAAGATACTTTATTCGCAGGTGCTGTAGTAAATAAATTAACATCAGAATCTGATTTTCAAATTGATTGCGATTCTGCGATTGCTTCAAAACACCTGTATAATATAGCAAAGGATGATATGTATGAATTCTTATCAAATTCATCTCATCGAAATCGTTTAGCGAAATTAGATTTGGAACGGGATATTAAATATTGCCTCTCTTTAAATTTGTGCCCTATTATACCTGTAATGGAAGGAAAATATCTTGTTAAAATGTAATATTGGTTTTCTTCAAATTAAATAAATTTAAAACAGGTTATACATGTCAAAAGAAAATGTACAAGTTATAGGTAAACGTTCTTCAATTTATATAAAAGATAACGTGTTTAGTTTAGTTATTTTACCTACAGCCGAAAAAAAGAAGACCAGTTTATTGTTCTTATGGCTTTTTGCTTGGTCAGTAAGTGGTTTCATTATTCTCATTAATTATTTTAAGCTCACCAATGATAATGCAAAATTGATGATTATTATTTGGTTAGGCTTTTGGGCTTATTATGAATTTAAGATTATTCGTGTTTATATGTGGAAACGATTCGGAAAAGAAAAGTTATGGGTCAAAAAAGGGGTATTGCATTATCAACAAAACATCAATGGACGCGGTAAAATAAAAGAATTCGATTTAAATTTAATATCAGATTGGGATGTCATAAAAGTTGAACAAGCCAACATAGCTGATTATTTTAGCCAAACATTTTGGGTAAAAGGGGGTGAGCGTATCGAATTTATTTGTCAAGGTAAACTCATTAAATTTGGGATGCAGCTACCTGATGAAGATGCTATTAAAATTTTGTCTGTAATAAAAAAACAATTATAAAAGTATTATAAAACATAAAAAAAGCCTCTCATTTCTGAGAGGCTTTCTTGTTTCTGCTTTACTAACATTGGTACTTTGAAGTAGTACCCCAGACGGGACTTGAACCCGTACGTCCGCGAAGACACAGGATTTTAAGTCCTGCGTGTCTACCAATTCCACCACCAGGGCATTTATTAGTTAAGCATTGAGCGAAAGACGGGTCTCGAACCCGCGACCTTAACCTTGGCAAGGTTACGCTCTACCAACTGAGCTACTTTCGCTTGAAATATTATATTAATGAACTTCCAACTTTTTAAGTGGGATGCAAAGGTAACTGTTTTTTTAGTTTGACAAAATTTTTTTATAAAAAAATAAAAGTTTTTTCCTTTAATAAAATTATTAATTAGCAATTATTTTCTGTTCTCCCAACTGCTCTAAAACAACTTGAGCAACCTTCTGTTCTGCTACTTTTTTCGACTTATGTTCAAAAGTTGCTTGTGGCTCACCGTTAATAGATAATTCAATTGTATATGTTTTTTCTCTGCCACTATTTCCTTCTTTAATAATAGTATATGCAAAGGTGTTTTTTTGTCGTTGCATCAAAATTTGAAACTGCGTTTTATAATCAGTGTTATTTTGCAATAGCTCATTAATATCTAAATGATTTCTAATAACATCATTTAATATGAATTTTTTGGTTAAAATATAACCTTTATCTAAGTATATGGCACCTATAAAAGCTTCAAACACGTCTCCATATGCAGATGAATCAACTTTTTCTTTTTTCGTTAAACGCGATTGTAATAAAACATCTAATCCAAATTTTCTGGCTAATACTAATAAATGCTGACCATTCACAATGCGACTTCTCATTTGAGTAAGAAATCCTTCGTCTCTTGTAGGAAATAATTTGAATAAATGTTCAGCTACAACAGCGCCTAAAATGGAATCGCCTAAAAACTCTAAACGCTCGTTACTTTGGATGTGTTCAGTAATTTCCTTTTTTGAACTACTATGCCTAAAAGCTTGTTTATACAATGCTAAATTACTAGGAGAAAATCCTAAAATATTTTTAAGCTTTTGTTTAAACTCTTTGTCTTCCTTAGATATGGAGGCGAAAACAGATAAAAGCTTTACCAAAACAATAAATTAAGCGGTGTATTTTTTTATGACCACAGCAGCATTATGTCCACCAAAGCCAAAGGTGTTACTAATAGCAACATTGATTTCACGTTTTTGAGCTTTATTAAAAGTCAAATTTAATTTCGGATCAATATCTGGATCAGGAGTAACATTATTAATTGTAGGAGGTACAATATTATTTTGCACCGCTAATACTGTAGCAATAGCTTCTATAGCTCCAGCAGCACCTAATAAATGTCCTGTCATAGATTTAGTAGAACTAATGTTCATTTTATATGCTTGTTCACCAAAAACATTGGCAATCGCTTTCAACTCAGCTGTATCCCCTAATGGAGTACTAGTACCATGTGTGTTAATATAATCAACATCATTTGGAGATATTTCAGCATCTTTCAAAGCACGCTGCATAACAAGCGTTGCTCCTAATCCTTCAGGATGAGGTGCTGTAATATGATGAGCATCTCCGCTCATACCACCTCCAATAACCTCAGCATAAATTTTAGCACCACGAGCTAATGCGTGTTCTAATTCTTCCAATACTAAACAAGCGCCACCTTCACCTAACACAAAACCATCACGGTCCTTATCATAAGGGCGGGATGCTGTTGCAGGGCTTTCATTGCGCATGCTCATAGCTTGACAAGCATTAAAGCCGCCTATACCACTCTCGTTAATGGCAGCTTCAGAACCACCTGCAATAATAGCGTTTGCTCTACCTAATCGAATATAGGTAAATGCGTCAATTAAAGCAGTAGTAGAAGAGGCGCAAGCCGATACAGTAGTGAAATTTGGTCCTCTAAAGCCAAAACGAATTGATATATGTCCTGAACAAATATCAGCAATCATTTTTGGAATAAAGAATGGATTGAAACGAGGTGTCCCATCTCCTTTAGCGAAATTAAAGGTTTCTGTTTGAAAAGTATCTAAACCGCCAATACCAGAACCCCAAATTACACCAATTTCATTTTTATCAATACCTTCTTTATCAATTCCGGAATCAGCAACCGCTTGCACAGAAGCAGCAATTCCGTAATGAGAGAAAGCATCTAAACGTTGAGATTCTTTTCTATCAAAATAATCTTCTAATTTAAAGCCTTTAACTTCACAAGCAAATTGAGTTTTAAATTTAGATGCATCAAAACGTGTAATAGGTGCGGCACCTGATACGCCATTAATTAAATTGGTCCAATAATCGTTAATATTACTGCCCAATGGTGTAACAGCACCAAGTCCCGTAACTACTACGCGCTTAAATTGCATAAAAAATAAATTTGATTAAAAGTAAGTTCTTAGTTTTTTGCGTTTGCTTCAATATAAGAAATAGCATCTCCTACTGTAGCAATCTTTTCAGCTTGATCATCTGGAATAGCAATATTAAATTCTTTTTCAAATTCCATAATTAATTCTACTGTATCCAATGAGTCTGCACCTAAATCATTAGTGAAACTTGCTGCTGGAGTTACTTCTTTTTCTTCTACACCTAATTTATCTACGATAATAGATATTACTTTTGTTGAAATGTCTGACATTTTGTTTTGGTTTTAAAATTCGCAACAAAGATAACTGTATCAACCAAATATCAAAAAAAAAAGGATTGAAGTAATTAACTGTTTATCAAATAATTAAACAAAAAACGATTTTTAGTGGTTAATAAAAAACGATTTTCAACGTAAATTAAAGAAACAAAAAATCATGATCTTTATTTTATTATTCGATGTTGATTTTTTTGAAGTGCGATTTCTGATAAAATGTTTTGCTTCGCTTTCCATTTTAGAATGTTTAGCAGTCTTATCAACTTTAAAGTACCCACGTATTCCGAAACAAAAAATTCAGCCGATAATGTAAATACTAGTAATTCCATCTCCTTCGACTGATTTTTTGTTTTCATCGATGAGCCTTTTACTTGCTTTTAGCTTGTTTATTAAGTAAAAAGCAAAAAATAAACTTAATCTAATAAATTTCCTCTTCGAAATATTTGTGCTATAGTTTTCTTAGTAATAAATATGATGCTTTGTCAATCTATTTTTAGCAATTATTAAGATTTTAAAGCAATTAAACTTACTTTGTGGATACTCCTTAATAATTTAGACGCCTTATCAAAAAGTTAGTTACCTAAAATTTAATTTGTATTTATAAATAAAAGGCTTACATTTGTCATCGAAAATAGAAAATTGAAGGGGCCGAATAAGTCCCTTTTTTATTTTACTAAATTATGATTAAGAAACAAACGATTATAGATTTAATTGAAAGCCATTTTGAAGGCACAGATAAATTTATTGTAGACATAAAAGTGCTAGCTGGAAATAAAATTGAAGTATATATTGATGCTCCAAAACATATAGTAATAGCTGATTGCGTAGCATTAAGCAGATTTATAGAGGAAAACTTAGATAGAGAAAAAGAAGATTATGAATTACAAGTGTCTTCGCCAGGTGCTACAGAAAGTTTTAAAGTTTTAGCTCAATATAAAAAATACATTGGAACTAAAGTATCTGTAAAAACTATAGAAGGTTTAAAACACGAAGGTATTTTA
Organism: uncultured Bacteroidota bacterium; assembly: GCA_903834765.1. Lineage (GTDB taxonomy): Bacteria > Bacteroidota > Bacteroidia > B-17B0 > Aurantibacillaceae > UBA4416. The sequence goes on along the minus strand of CAILKE010000032.1, from coordinate 9,302 downwards.
ATGAGTGCTAATGAAAATGAATTTGTGATTGAAGAAACGCGAAGAGAGAAAAAAGCAGTTGGAAAAGGCAATCACACTGTAACAGAAAACATTACTTTAACATATAAACAAACAAAAGAAACAAAATCAGTATTACCATTTTAAAAAACAAAACAATGGAAAGTGTAAATTTAATTGAGTCATTCTCGTTATTCAAAGAAGACAAAAACATCGATAGAGCAACGTTAATGAGCATTATTGAGGATGTATTTCGTACGATGCTAATCAAAAAATATGGTTCGGACAAAAACTTTGATATTATCGTAAACCCTGATAAAGGAGATATAGAAATTTATAAAAACAGAACAATTGTTGACGATGAGTTTGCTGAAGATTCATTTGATTTTGATGAAAACAAACACATTAGTTTAACTGATGCTCATAAAATTGAACCTGATTTTGAAATTGGCGAAGAGGTTACTGAATTAGTAAAATTAGATGAAATCGGACGCCGCAATGTATTATCAGTTCGTCAAAATTTAGTTCAAAAAATTCTTGAATTAGAAAAAGCAGGCATTTACAATAAATACAAAGAACGTATTGGAGATATCATCAACGCTGAGGTTTACCAAGTTTGGAAAAAAGAAATTATGTTGTTGGATGATGAAGGCAACGAATTATTATTACCAAAAACTGAGCAAATCCCTTCTGATTTCTTCAAAAAAGGCGATAGCGTAAAAGCGGTTGTTTATAAAGTAGAATTAAAAAATGGAACACCTTCCATCATCATGTCTCGAACTGCACCAACCTTCTTGGAGCGTTTATTTGAAATGGAAGTTCCTGAAGTTTTTGACGGATTAATTACCATCAAAAAAATTGTACGTGAACCAGGAGAAAGAGCTAAAGTAGCTGTTGAATCTTATGACGATCGTATTGATCCAGTTGGAGCTTGTGTTGGTATGAAAGGTTCGCGTATACATGGTATTGTTCGTGAATTGAAAAATGAGAACATAGATGTAATTAATTATACTTCTAATTCTGAATTATTAATACAACGTGCTTTAAGCCCAGCAAAAGTAACATCAGTTAAATTAAATGAAGATACCAAACGTGCTGAAGTATTTTTGAAACCTGATCAAATATCATTAGCTATCGGAAAAGGTGGATTTAATATAAAACTAGCAGGAAAATTAACTGGTTACGAAATAGATGTATTCCGTGATAGTGATGAAACGACTGCAGATATTGATGATGTTGATTTAATAGAATTTTCTGATGAAATTGAATCGTCTGTTATTAAAGCGTTACAAGCTATTGGATGCGATACAGCTAAGTCTGTGTTAGAATTAGATGTTACTGAATTATCTCGTCGTACAGGCTTAACAGAAGATGTAATTGATGATGTGAAACAAGTATTACAATCTGAATTTGAGGATTAATAAATTGTTAAGCATAAAAAGTTAGCCTTCTTTTACAAAGATAAAAGGCATATTTGAACTATTATTACTGTGTTTCAATTTATTTAAAACACTAAAAAAAGACAAGGAAACTAAAGAAATATGTCAGACGTAAAACAAATGCGATTAAGCAAAGTAGCAAAAGAATTCAACTTATCGTTGGGTAAAATTGCTGAATTCCTTGCTGCTAAAGGTCGTCCAGTAGAAAACAATCCAAATGCTAAAATTGGTGATGAAGAATATGCTTTATTATCAAAAGAGTTTTCTGGAGATAAATCTGCTAAAGAAGAAGCTCAACATGTTGGCTTAAACTTAACTAAAATAAAACGTGAAACTTTTATTGTTGAGGATATTAAAAGCATAAAAGCACGTGAAGCTGAAGAGCAACGCTTGAAAGATGCTGCCATAGCATCTGCTAAAGCCGCAGAGGAATTAAAAATTGCTGAGGAAAAGAAAAAATCAGATGCAATTGCTGCTTCAAAAAAAGCCACAGAAGTTGCTGCTGCAACTGAAATTGTTGAAGAAGCTAAAGATGTAACTAATACCATATCGGGCCCTAAAGTTTTAGGAAAAGTTGATTTAAGTACTTTAAATCAAAAAACAAAGCCTGATAAAAAAACAAAAAAGGAAAAAGAAGACGAGAAAAAAGCTGAAGAAAAAGCTGATAACGAAGCAAAAGCAACAAAAGGTAAAAAGAAAAAAGAAGAGATAGTTGAAGAAGTTGTTTCTTCAGTTGCTGTTGAAAGTCAAGTTAATGATGAGTCCGTAAATACTGAAGAACAGAAAGAAGTATTTCACGAAACTGTTTATCAAAAATTAGAAGGACCAAAAATTATGGGTAAAATAGAATTACCTGTAATTAAAGAAGTTAAAAAAGGACCTGGTGCTCCTGCTGGTGGCTCTTTAGCTGATAAGAAAAAACGCAAGCGTATTCGTAAAGGAGTACTAAGCCCTGAAGAAATCAAAAAAGTAGGTACTGAACAAGCTCAAATAGCAAAGGATAAAGCCAAAGAAAAATATGGTGATCCAAGAGCTAGAAAGCCTGTAAATACTCCACGTGAAGCTAGACCAGCTTTAACTGATGAAGAAATTCAAACACAAATTAAAGAAACACTTGCTCGTTTAAGTAATAAAGGTTCTAAATCTAAAACATCTAAATATCGTCGTGATAAACGTGATGATGTGAGGGATAAAATGGTTGAAGCTCAAGAGCAAACTGATTTAGAAAAGAAAACATTACAAGTAACTGAATTCGTTTCGGCTAATCAATTAGCTCAAATGATGGATGTTTCCGTTACTCAAATTATTTCTACTTGTATGAGCTTAGGTTTATTTGTTTCAATCAATCAACGATTAGACGCAGAAACATTAGCAATTGTAGCAGAAGAGTTTGGATTTAAAACAGAATTTGTAAGTGTAGAAGTACAAGAAGCTATTGAAGAACAAGAATCTGAAAACCCAGAAGACCTATTAGAACGTCCACCAATTGTTACCATAATGGGACACGTTGATCATGGTAAAACATCTTTATTAGATTATGTTCGTAAATCAAATGTATTAGCTGGAGAAGCAGGCGGAATTACTCAACATATTGGAAGTTATAATGTAAAAATGGAAAGTGGTAAATCTATCACGTTCTTAGATACACCAGGTCACGAGGCGTTTACCGCTATGCGTGCCCGTGGTGCTAAAGTAACTGACGTTGTTATTATTGTTGTGGCAGCAGATGATAGCGTAATGCCTCAAACGAAAGAAGCAATTAATCATGCTCAAGCTGCAGGTGTTCCAATGATTATAGCAATCAATAAAATTGATAAACCAGGAGCTAACCCTGATAAAATACGTGAAGCTTTGTCTGCTATGAATATTTTAGTAGAAGAATGGGGTGGAAAAGTACAGTGTCAGGAAATATCAGCAAAAATGGGTAAAAACATCGATTTATTGTTAGAGAAAGTTGTTTTAGAAGCTGAATTATTAGATTTAAAAGCTAATCCAAAATCTCGTGCATCGGGCTCTGTTATCGAAGCAAAATTAGATAAAGGAAGAGGTCACGTCGTTGATATTATCGTTCAAAAAGGTACAATGCGTGTTGGTGATATTGTTGTAGCAGGTTGTTACAGTGGCAGAGTTAAAGCGATGACCAACGAACATGGTATTAATGTAAAAGAAGCTGGCCCATCTATGCCAGTTCAATTACTAGGATTAAATGGAGCCCCTACAGCAGGTGATAAATTTAATGTGATGTCTGATGAACGTGAAGCTCGTGAATTAGCTAATAAACGCTTACAATTGCAACGCGAACAAGGTATTCGTACTCAAAAACATATTACATTAGATGAGATTGGAAGACGTTTAGCAATAGGTGATTTCAAAGAATTAAACTTAATTGTAAAAGGTGATGTGGATGGTTCTATTGAAGCCTTATCTGACTCGTTATTAAAATTATCTACTGAAAAAATACAAGTAAACATCATTCATAAATCGGTTGGTGCTATTAGTGAAACAGATGTAATGTTAGCGAGTGCTTCAAATGCTATTATCGTTGGTTTCCAAGTTCGTCCTTCTGTAACTGCCCGTAAATTAGCTGAAACAGAAGAAATTGATATTCGTTTATATTCTATTATTTACGATGCCATCAACGAAATTAAGGCTGCGATGGAAGGTATGTTGGCACCTGAATTTGAAGAAAAAATTGTATGTAACATTATTATTAGAGAAGTATTTAACATTACTAAAGTTGGTACAATTGCAGGATGTTATGTATTAGACGGTAAAGTAATGCGCAATACAAAAATTCGAATTATCCGTGATGGTATTGTTATTCATACTGGTGGCCTTGGTTCTTTAAAACGCTTTAAAGACGATGTTAAAGAAGTAACTACTGGTTATGAGTGTGGATTAAATATTGATGGATTTAACGATATTAAAGTTGATGACATCATTGAAGGATACGATATGGTTGAGATTAAAGCTAAGCTTTAAATAATTTTAAATGATAAATGTTAGATTTTAAATTATTAGTAATTATTTAAAATTTTTAATTTCACATTTTTAATTTCAAAAAAGGGGGATTAGCTCATTTGGCTAGAGCGCTTCGCTGGCAGTGAAGAGGCGACCGGTTCGAATCCGGTATTCTCCACAATAAAATAAAAAATCCTAAACGATTTCGTTTAGGATTTTTTATTTTTGTTATTTAGTCGACCTTCAAAAAGTTAATTTCAAGCTTTAATTATAAAAACTCCAAATGCAGCAGAGTGGGAGAGTGAAAAACAAACACACTTACCATTAATTATTTTTTTATTTTTAAAGAACGTGGTCAAATTCCAAAATTCATTTCACCGTTTATTCCATTACTTGGAAAAAATGGTGAAATTAAAATAATTGTAGTTTTTATGACATAAATTTAGTAAGGCTTTAGTTTCATTAATTAACCTATAAAATATATTGTTATGATACTTAAAAGAAATGCTTCGATTATTATAGTAATTGATTTTACAAATAAATCAATTAATGCAATTAAACAAACATATACTTTAGCTAAGTCATTAAATGCAAAAATAACGCTTATGTGCGTTGGGTTAGAAGCTGAAAATACAAAAACAAATGAGCTTATCGAAATTACTGACATAACTAAAAATGAATCAGGTTTGGAGGTTGATAGTGTTTATATTTCTGGAAATATTTTTAAATCAATTATTCAAAAAGCAATTGAAATTGAATCTAGTTTAATTGTTGTTGATTTAAATACAGATGTGAAATTGCAACCTTTTTATAGTCCAGCTGAAATTTATAAATTTTTAAAAAAAGCACCCTGTCCGGTTTTTACTATCCGTGAAATAGATAATAGATCTGTCTGTAAAAATATACTTATGCAAATTGATTTAAGTGCCGAGAGTAGAGAAAAAGTGGGTGTTGTTATTCAGTTAGCTAAAATATTTAATTCTTCTGTTAGTATCATTTCTGTTTTTCCTCCTAACAATGAAAAATACGAAAATGATTTATTGCCTTACATCAATCAAGTAAAAAAATATATTAAAAGCCAAGGTGTGAGTTGTTCTAATAAATCAATATGTAGCAATGATTTATCTGATTCTATTTTAAATTATGCAATAAATAATAACTGTGATCTTATTGTGCAAATGAATAAACAAAATCTAAGTTTAAAAGAAATGCTTTTCGGCACATTAACTAATAAGATTGTACAAAATAGTGCTATACCTGTGCTATCTGTCAATCCAATGAAGCGAGAAAGTATTAGTAGTGGAATTCATTAATGAGTATATTTAATAATTCTTTTTAGTATTATAAAAATAAAATTAGTACACCATACAAAGATTTATATAAAACCAATTTGATGAAAACAATAACACTTATACTTTTACTAAACGTTACATGTATTATTTCAGTTAGTTCTCAAACAACTCCTAATTACCTTCCCACTAAAGGCTTGGTTGCTTGGTGGCCTTTTAATGGTAATACCGATGACGAAAGTATGAATGGCAATTATGCAATTAATCATGGATGCAAATTAACTACTGATCGATTTGGTGTACAAAATAAAGCATATAGTTTTGATGGGATTTATAGCCATATTGAAGTTGAAATTCAAAACAATACCTTGCAATTAAAAAATAATTTTACAATTTCTGTTTGGGCTAATTTAAAATTCAACCTAAATAATTCTCAAGTTATTTTTTCTAAAGGTGATAAATCGTCTAACGAATATTCTTTAGTTTGTTCTAATGAACAAGATTTATATATCAATAAAGAAAATTTTGACACTAATAATTTAATAAGCTTTAGCAATCATTTTAATAAATGGACTAATATAGTTTGTGTTTTTAAAAACGGTTTTGTTTTAGTGTACATTAATGGAAAATTTGTTGCAACAAATTTAATTACCGATGCAATACTGCCTTCTTCATTGTCATTAGTATTTGGTGCTGTATTTAAAATTGGAACTAATACACCCGTTAAAAATTCTTATCTTACTGGTGATTTGGATGACATTGGTATTTGGGATGTTGCATTAAGCGCAGAGGAAATAAATAAAATATATTTAAGCGCCGAATAATCATTTTGTAAACGAGTTTAAAATGTAAGCTACATCTTCGTTTCCATTTCTTGGAAAATTTTTCGATTTTTTTAATTTGTGTTTTATTATATTTTAATTTTATTATGTTTAGTTTAAGTTACATTTTTTGAATGTAATAAAAGTGATATAACGAGAGTTGCTGTAGTAGCTCTCGTTATTTTTTAGCCAATAGTGCTGCAAGCAAGCTCTGTAGCAACAAATAGAGGCTCTTATTAATACTAAAATTAATGGTTTTATACATGACTTGATGTTTAAAAAAAATCATGCACTTATTTATTTTTTCCAAACTGTGGAAAATTTTCATTATTTTTTTTTTGTCGCGTATCCTTTATTTATTTTTGAGTACGTTCTTTGTATATAATAATGTAGTTTATTAAAAAACAAAAGGAGTCATAGTTTATGACTCCTTTTTATTTATATACAAATTCAATTATCCCGAGCTGTCACACTGAGCCCGAACACATCTCGACTGCGCTCGATGTGACAATCGAAACCTTTGTCAGTTCGAGCTGTCACACTGAGCCAGAGCACATCTCGACTGCGCTCGATGTGACACTCAAAACCTCTGTCAGTTCGAGCTGTCACACTGAGCGAAGTCGAAGTGGCACTCAAAAACTTTGCGCTGTATCGAAACCTCTGTCAGTTCGAGTAAGCGCGCCTTTTGCGCTGTATCGAGAACACGCAAAGCCCTTCTCGATACGCTCGTTCCTTGCACTCTTGCCCTGAGCGAAGTGACTAAAAAAAGTGGAATTTTTTGGAATTCAATTCCAAAAAATTCCATATATTTGATCTATGATTCAACGTATTGCAAAACATAAATTAATAGATTTAGCTTCTAAATTTAAAACTGTTGCTGTAACTGGAGCTAGGCAAACAGGCAAAACAACCTTAGTAAAACAAGTGTTTAAAAGTAAACCATACGTGTCTTTAGAAAATCCTGACACTCGTAATTTTGCATTAGAAGATCCTCGTGGATTTTTGGAAACTTATCCAAATGGTGCTATTTTAGATGAAGTACAGCGTGTTCCTATTTTGTTTTCTTATTTGCAGGAGGTTTTAGATAATTCAAAAGTTAAAGGTTTATTTATTCTTTCTGGCTCAAACAATTTTTTATTGCAACAAACTATTTCTCAAACTTTGGCAGGTAGGGTTGGTTATATTAATTTATTGCCATTTTCTATTTCAGAATTAAAAAAAGCAAAACTATTACCAAATGATGATGATACTTTAATGCTAAATGGCTTTTATCCGCCAATTTATGATCAGGAAATTCCACCAGCAGATTGGTGTCCTAATTATATTAGAACCTACATTGAAAAAGATGTAAGACAAATTAAAAATATAACTGATTTAATTGTGTTCGAGCGATTTATCAAACTGTTGGCGGGACGATCGGGACAGGAATTAAATAATAGTGCTTTAGCTGTAGAAACAGGTGTAGATGTAAAAACAATTCAGTCGTGGATAGGAATTTTGGAGAGCAGTTATATTATTTATCTTCTAAAACCACATCATAAAAATTTTAATAAAACGATTGTAAAAAGACCCAAGGTTTATTTTTATGATACCGCTATTGTATGCTATTTGCTCGGAATTCGAGATAACTCTCAATTGCAAACACATCCACTACGAGGAGCAATTTTTGAAGGCATGGTTGTTACTGAATTAATAAAAAAACGAACTAACGCAGGCTTACCAATTAATTTATTTTATTGGCGAGATAAAACAGGACACGAAATTGATATTATAGTTGATAATGCTGGCAAACTGCTGCCTATTGAAATTAAATCGGGTAAAACAATTAATACAGAGTTTTTTAAAAACATGGATTATTGGAGTGATTTGAGTAAAGTTAAAAAATCAATTTTGTTGTATGCTGGTTCACAAAATCAAAAAAGAAGTATCGGAAGAGAAACGTTGAATTGGAGGAGTTTGATGACGCAAGATTTTTAAATGAAATAGTTTTCATGTAAACCTTTGTCAGTTCGAGCTGTCACACTGAGCCAGAACACATCTCGACTGCGCTCGATGTGACAATCGAAACCTTTGTCAGTTCGAGCGCAGTCGAGAACAATAAGCCCGAACACATCTCGACTGCGCTCGATGTGACAATCGAAACCACTGTCTGTTCGCGATGTGGCAGTCGAAACCTTTGTCAGTTCGAGCTGTCACACTGAGCGTAGTCGAAGTGGCAGTCGAGAACTATTAGGTTATACCCTAAAACTATGTTTTATCTTCCAGCTTTTGCAATATCTCCGTTTGCCTGCGAAATTCATTTAAATGACTAGTAACATTTTTGCAAGCTGCCAATTCACTTAACTTTTTCCAGTTACCAGCAATCAAAGCTTCTTTCTTTGCTCTGCTCCATTTTTTTATTCTAGCCTCCCATTCTAATGCTATATTAAAATCAGTGAACAATTCACAATAAACTAATTCTATTGGTCGTCGACTATAAGTGTACGATTCTTTATTTATACCTAAAAGATGTTGTTTAAATCTTCGTTCAGGATTATTGGTAATTCCAGTATAAAAAGAATTATCAGAGCAATGTAAAATATAAACATAAAGAAACTTAACTGTCTTCATTTTACAAATCTAATAAATTTTAGTGCAAAGAAGTTGATCAGTTTTACATCTCGACTGCGCTCGATGTGACAATCGAAACCTCTGTCAGTTCGAGCTTTCACACTGAGCCCAAACACATCTCGACTGCGCTCGATGTGACAATCGAAACCTCTGTCAGTTCGAGCTTTCACACTGAGCCCAAACAC
>CAILKE010000031.1 GCA_903834765.1 uncultured Bacteroidota bacterium | reverse complement strand
TATAATTTAACATTTATAATTTATAATTCTTCATCTGCTCAGCCCACTAATCGCATTCTCTTTATTTTTGATGATTCCTATAGCATGTATGCGCCTTGGAACAGTAACATCAAAATAGAAGTAGCGAAAAAAATAATGGGCGAATTTTTAGATAGCCTCAAAACCATCCCGAATTTAGAATTGGCTTTGCGATGTTACGGACATCAAACGTTTATTAAACCAACAAGAGATTGCAAAGACACGAAGCTCGAAATTCCCTTCGCCAGCGCTAATTCAAATGCATTAAAAATAAAACAACGCATTCAAAAATTAGAACCATTAGGAACAACTCCTATTGCCTATTCGCTTGGAGAGTCGGCTGCTGACTTTACACCTTGCAGCAATTGCCGTAATATTATTATTTTAATTACTGATGGTATTGAAGAATGTGGTGGTAATCCCTGCGAAGTATCTGCGGCTTTACAAAAAAAAGGAATCTTCTTAAGGCCCTTTGTTATTGGCGTTGGGCTTGATGTGAAGTTTGCAGATGTGTTTGGCTGTATGGGTAAATTTTATGACGTGAGCAATGAAGCTAATTTTAAAGATGTACTGAATTTAGTTTTAACAGAAGCTATTTCGCAAACAACCGTTCAAGTAGATCTTTTAGATATTACTAAAAAGCCAACAGAAACGGATGTGAATATGACCTTTTACGATTCCAATACCAAACAAGTAAAATATAACTACCTGCATACCATCAATCATCGCGGAAACCCTGATACCTTAGTATTGAGCCCCAATTGCAATTATGATTTAGTAGTACATACCATTCCACCTATCGAGAAAAAAAATATCGTCATACAAAAAGGGAAACACAATGTAATACCTGTTGATGCTCCACAAGGCTACTTAAGACTAGATTTAGAAGGCAAAACATCTAATTACTATCCTACAACCGTTGTCCGAAAAAAAGGAGAGATGAATACCTTGACCATACAAGACTTTGGTAAAACCGAAAAATACATTGTAGGAAAATATGATTTGGAAATACTAACCTTACCTCGAATCAAATTAAATGATGTTGAAATTTTACAAAGTACCACCAATACCATTAAAGTACCAACGCCCGGAAACGTTTATTTAACCAAGGCAAGCAAAGGCTATGGTAGTATTTTTACGGATGATGGCAAAAAAGTGATCTGGGTTTGTAACTTAAATTATAACCTACAAGGTGAAATTATTTATTTGCAACCCGGTAATTATAAATTAGAATTCCGATACGAAGGCGCTAAAGAAACGATTCAAACAATTGAAAAGAAATTTACCATCGTATCTTCGGTGACTAACGCCATTAAATTATAATTTAGTGAGAAAAACATCTATAATTAGTTGTTATTTTAAACGTATCTAACGAGCGAAATGGATTGTATTTTAAGACAATGTAGAATAGAACAAGAGCGTAGGCCTTTCAAAAATGCGAGCAGAGTGGTGGTGAATCGAGAATTCAAGATTTTAGTGTAGCGCAAGCAGAACGTAAAAATCGTAGAATTCCGAGAGGAGCGTGGAGCATATTTTTGACTTGATTTTTTGTTTCTTTTTCATCTAAGGAAAAAGATAAAAACAAAAGGTTATTACTGAATTTTTAATATATACTTATAATTTAAGAAATCACCATTTCATTTCCACACCTGAAGTTATTTTTAGGACACGCCTTGAAACCATGCAAGCCACAAGGTTTACAATATAAATCTTTTACTTCAATCACTTTTGAATTAGTTGCTAAGGGGTAAAAACCATACTCCGGAACTGTAGAACAGAAAAAGGCAGTGGTTGGAGAGTTACCGGCAGAAGCCAAATGCAAAGGTCCGCTATCATTCACATAATTCATGGACGCATGTTTCATTAATTCGCAGGATTCTAATAACGCTAATTTACCGGCTAATACCTCTATGTTTGTGTGCTTGGTCTTTTCTTTTATTTGCTCACAAAGCTCTGTATCACTTGCTGCACCTAATAAATAAATGGTTGTTTCGTTGGCAAGGCTATCACACAATTCTACCCATTTATGCGGCGGTAATTGTTTGGTAGCCCAAACCGAAGATGGTGCCATGCAAACAAAGGGTAATTTAATATATGATTCAATTGCCGAAAACTGCTTAAACGTTGGGTAAAGCTTAGGCTTAGCAACTGTTTTATCGGTGATTGTTTCTATGAGGTCATTGTAACGTTCTATTTCATGGCGTCCATCACCAATTAAGTGCGGTGCTTTGTAATTAAATAAAAACGAAAAAGGATTTTTGTTATAACCACTTGTATATGCAGCCTTCGAAAAAGCAGTAATAAAGCCTGAACTGGCGTGACGGTGCAAATTAATAACAGTATCGAATTGGTGCTTACGAACCATTTTAAGTAACTGAAACAAACTTTTATACTTACCTTCTTTTTTATTCCAAACTAATAATGTGTGTAAAAAAGGATGTTCCTGATAAAGACTTTCATTGCCTTTGCGCACCAATAAAGAAATTTTAGCTTGTGGAAAAAACACATGTAATTTTTCAAGCACAGAGGATGCTAAAATAGCATCACCTATAAAAGCTGTTTGTATCACTAATATGTTTTTATGTGTCAAAATAAGGAGATTACAACCAAGTAAAATTAATCATTTTATTTTTCAATTAATGGTGAAATAAATCTTCCTCATAATTTATAACGCGCTCTTTAATCAATTCGCTTTCTAAATAGAAATCCTTACCATGATTAGTCGATTTTACGCTTCTGTCAAAGGTGTTATTTTCCTTGCTAATTAAGGAAAGAAACAGTTTTCTCGTGAAAACATCATTAAATGTAATAGGTTCATCTGAATAATAATTTATCGCTTCAAAAGAGGTAAACAATATTTTCTATTAGTCCAAACACCAGCACTGCTTTGACTATAGATGGAACTGGTAAATAAAACTTGGATTATGAATATTATATTCTGAATCGCAACAATTAAAAAATATGAAAGTGGCCTTGCCAGGGATCGAACCTGGATCTCGAGCTTCGGAGGCCCAAATACTATCCGTTGTACTACAAGGCCATTGTAGAACCCCAAATATAAGTAATAAAACAACGGCATTAATTCGGTTCGCTCTTAAATTTTGCTCTACTATAAAAAACAATTGTACCGATAGCTATCGGTATTATTTTTTATTTTCTTTTGCTTGACCAAAAGAAACAAAAGTCAAGAACGAACGCCATATTTTGTTTTACACGCTCTAAAAGTCTGCCCACTAATTGCTATAAAACAAAATTTCGCTCCGTTCGTCCACACCTGCCGCACCATTACCAACGTATGCGCTAATTTATATAACTCAATTCCACTAAATATATCGATGAACCTTAAATTTTATTATTTTTGATTCAAACAAACACTGATGGTTTTCTGTTCCTCCATTTTTTTATTTTTCTTTTTACCGCTGTGTTTGATGGGCTATTACCTCACACCTACCAAATTCAGGAACTATACCTTACTGCTTTTTAGTCTCTTGTTTTATATATGGGGCGAAACCACCTACGCATGGCTTATTTTATCATCTATTTGTTTTAATTATATGTGGGGCATTATTATAGAGCGTAGTTCTCAAAAACAACTTACTTTGTTGATAGGCGTTTTTGCTAATGTTTCGGTGTTATTCTATTATAAATATGCAGGCTTTTTTGCACACACGCTCTCTATCGATACCAACTATTTCAAGTCCTTAACCTTGCCCTTGGGCATTTCGTTTTATACCTTTCATTCCATTTCTTATTTAGTGGATATATACAGAGGCAAGGCCAAAGCTCAACTTAATTTTCCTAAAATGGGCTTGTACATCGTTAACTTTGCACAATTGGTTGCAGGCCCAATCATTCGTTACCATGATGTGGAAACTCAACTCACCACACGAAAACATATTTGGAACAGATTACGAAATGGTTCTAAACTCTTTATTTACGGGCTTTCCAAAAAAATGATTATTGCCAATACGGTCGGCTTAATGGCAGATACTATTTTCAATGCCGATACAACTGCTTATGGTGCACTCTACTCGTGGCTTGGTATTTTTGCTTATACACTTCAAATTTATTTCGATTTTTCTGGCTACTCCGATATGGCTATAGGACTTGGAAAGATGTTTGGTTTTGAATTCAAGAAAAACTTTAACATCCCCTACTCTGCCCATAGCATCCAGGATTTTTGGCAACGTTGGCACATTTCATTATCCACCTGGTTTAGAGATTATGTGTACATTCCTTTAGGAGGCAATCGCAAAGGCACTTTTTTTACGGCTGTTAATTTATTAATCGTCTTTGTGCTATGTGGTTTTTGGCATGGTGCTAATTTCACCTTCCTTGCCTGGGGCTTGTTTCATGGTTTCTTTTTAATAATGGAGCGAATTATCAAGCATCCATTCACAAAAAAAATTCCTTCATTTATAAAACAACTCTATGTATGGTTAGTAGTGATGGTCGGTTGGGTATTATTTAGAAGTAATTCCATAGATGAGGCGCTTATCATTCTGAAAAAAATGTGTTTGAAAATTCCGAATACAGATACAATGCCTGACATCAGATCATACTCCACACCTTATTTTATAGGCATTTGCATAATTGGTGGTATATTATCTACTGGCTTTATACATAAGCAACTTCTTAAATTATTAAAACATAAACAACTTCGTTTTTCTCATTATAGAATGCTAGAATCGTTGATGCTCATTTTATTATTTGGTTGGTGCGTGATGGAAGTTATGAGTAATTCATATAACCCTTTTATTTATTATAGATTTTAAGTTGAAGTTAGCAACACATAATTCATTCGTTAAAAACCTCACAATAGTGGTGTTTTTAGCAGTGCTATGCATCAACTTTATCTTATTTTTTACAGTCAAAAAATACGAGATTGATACAATTGCGAATAAAGAAAAATTAACTTTTCCTGTATATGATACCTCCGGAATATCAGGTTTTATGAAGCATTTCGAAGCTTACTTCACGGATCATTTTCCTTATAAGTATGCGTATATCAAAACGTTGAATTATATTAAAAAAGATGCTTTTAAATCTTATACGGCGAGTGATAAAGTCATTGTCGGTAAAAACAAGTGGTTGTTTTATAACGCCTCTATTTTTGATAGTTTGGGATTCAATGAGCATTGTGGCTATTACCAATGGAATGCGAATCAGTTACACAAAGTGGTTTCTAACTTGAAAGCTATTCAATCGTTTTGTCAGAAAAATAACATTCAATTTCAATTATTAATTTGTCCAAGTAAGCAAAGTATTTATCCCGAATATCTTCCTGCTAACTATTTACAAAAACAGGATAATCGTTATGACCAGCTGCATCAGGCATTTCCAGAGGCTATTAATTTAAAGAGTATCTTATTAACATATAAAAAAACATCTTGCAACTTATTGTATTACAAAACCGATACGCATTGGAATTTATTGGCTGGTGCAATTGCCTGTAAAGCCTTAGCTCAGCGATTAACGCCTTACTTCCAAAACATCATGTCTTTTAATAATATTTCTATAAATGATTCTGTAATAAATTCAGGAAAGGATTTAGCTAATATGTTAGCCCTAAAAAATTGTTATGCAGATACCGTGTATCAAATCCAATTCAACGAAAAAAACACGGTCAAAATTCCTCATGTAATGATTGTACATGATTCCTTTTTAGAATCCCTTGACCCAGGTTTTAATTATTTATTTTCAAGGATCACCAAACGCCAATTATATACAGATGGCATTCCCTCGCCCGAAATATTAGTGAAAGAAAAGCCGGATGTATTCCTCATTGAGCTCACAGAGCGTTATAAAGAATTATTGACTTGGGATATTCATCCTGATTATTTTAAATAGTGTCCATTAACTACTTTAAAATAATCCGTTTGAAAGCACAAATATTTACACTAAATTTATGGGATATAAATACAATAAACATAGCTGAATTTCGTTATTAGATTATGCCATTAAAATATAAAATTCTCACATTACTAATTTTCATTAATCTATGCTCATTTTCTCAAGTGAAAGTTGGGCAATGGGTTGATCATCTTTCGTATAAATATACCAATAGTGTTGCTAAGGTTGGCAATAGCGTATATGTATCAAATGGTCAAGGATTAGCTAAGTATAATGCAATAGACGGTAGCATTGAAAAAATGACAAAAATTGATGGCTTGTCGGATGTTGGTGTTCAGTTGGTTCGTAAGTGTGATGCCAATGATGCTCTTGTTGTTATTTATAAAAACACAAATATTGATGTTATTAAACCGGATGGTTCTATTATCAATGTATCTGATATTAAGCGAAAAAGTATTACTGGTAATAAAACTATTAATGAAGTATACTTTAAAGGTACTTTTGCTTACATCGCTTGTGGCTTTGGGATTATCGTCTTTGATACTGAAAAATTAGAAATTAAAGACACATATTATATTGGAAATAGTACTTTAAATTATAATGTATACCAAGTAACAACTAATGATACTGCTGTTTTTGCCGCTACTGACGTTGGTTTATTTTATGGAAAAATCAATGTTAATTTAAGTAACTATCAAAATTGGAATACTTTTAATACCGGCATCTGTTCTGGCCCGTTTAATGGAATCGTCAATTTTAATGGTAATATTATAGCTAACTACTCTCGAAAGTTAAAATTGAATAATGATAGAGAAGATACCCTTTGTCAGTATAATGGGACAAACTGGTCGGTATATCCTTACCAAACAAATAGCACAAATAAAAAACTATATGACTATTCAAAAAATAATGTGATTGTAATTAATGACCAATGGGGTGTTTCAGATTTCAATCCTAATGGAACAAAAAATAATTACATAACAAATTATAATACCGCACCTCAAACATATGCCTCGATAAATGATATTTATTATGATAATAATAATCAATTTTATTTAGCCGACAATATTTACGGGCTTATTGACGCAAAAGGTTCCTATAATGTATCAAAAATTATCTTAAACGGTCCAGCTTATAATTTCGCAAATGATATTGCAATTAAAGATGGCCACATTGTACTAGCTCCAATTAACTTAGGAGATGCCTACTTAAATAGATTTAATAATACACCTGCAAGTATTTATCAAGATGATGAATGGAGTTCTTTAGAGAACATTATTCCTAGCTACATTCAGGATATTAATTGCGTAGCAATTGATCCTAATGATAAAAACCATATTGCCTTTGGCTGTATGAGTTCAGGTATTATTGAAGTTACAAATAATCAATTAACCGCTGTTATTTCAGCTACAAATAGTCCAATGGTTGGATACCAAGGATCGACACTGCTATTTGTTACAGGAATTAATTTTGATAAAAATTCCAATCTTTGGGGGTTAGTTACAAATAGTCCAGATCTTATACAAGTTCGTAAAAAAAATAATACTTGGGCTTTATTAAATTTTAGTCAAACTATTTCTGCAGCTACTGTTGCTAAGGTAATATTTGATAAACATGATCAGGCTTGGATTATTTTGGCTCGTGGTGGCGGTTTAATGGTTTATAAAGATGTTCCAGGCTTATCAGCGCCAAACCCTTCGAATACAAAACTTGTAACTACAAGTAAGGGACAAGGCTTATTACCATCATTAGATATCTTTTCTATTTGCGAAGACTTAGATGGGAAAATTTGGTTAGGAACACAAAAAGGTGTTACCATTTTTTACAACCCTGAAAATGTATTTACGGCGAATAATTGGGATAGTCAGCAAATATTAATTGAACAAGATGGACATGTAGCAATATTATTAGGAGATGATAAAATTACAGCGATTGCAGTTGATGGAGCCAATAGAAAATGGATAGGCACCGAAAGTTCTGGTGTATACTGTTTATCACCTGATGGACAAACACAAATTTATCACTTCACAAAAGATAATAGCCCATTATACTCCAATTCAATTACAAGCTTAGTTGTTGATGAAATTACAGGCGATGTATTTATTGCAAATGAAATAGGTGTTCAATCATATAGAGGGTCTATCATTAAAGGTGATGAAGATTATAATAATATACATGCATTTCCAAACCCAATCAGACCAGGTTATACAGGGTCCGTTTATATTAAAGGATTGGTAGATGAAACAATTGTGAAAATTACAGACGTTGCTGGTAATTTAGTGTGGGAATCAAAATCTCAAGGTGGACAAATTGGATGGAATTTACAAACCAATAATGGCTCAAGAGTTTCAAGCGGCGTTTATCTAATCAATTGCTCTACAGCCAATGGTGAGCTTTCCGGCACTACTAAACTATTAGTCATTAACTAAATAATGCTGCATACAACACAAGGCATTGTTTTACATAATATTAAATATGCCGACAAGCGCATTATTTCAAAAATATACACAAAAGATTTTGGCTTAATTTCTGCCAATATTCATATTGGTAACTCTCCTAAATCAAAAATAAAATCAGGTGTTATACAACCTCTTACTCAAATCGAATTTGTTGTTTCTTTAAAAGAAAATAAAGATATTCAACAAATTTCAGAGATTAAATGTTTGTTTGTTTATACAGATCTACAAGCTAATTTTAATAAATTATGCATAGCACAGTTCTTAAATGAAATGCTTTATAAATGCATTAAAGAGCAAACTCCTAACGATGATCTATTTCATCTTATTTGCCATACGTATCAATGGTTAGATAAAGTAGATGCAAATTATGCAGATACACATATTTATTTTTTAATGGAGTTAAGCAAGCATTTAGGCTTTTATCCGACTAATAATTATAGCAAACACTTATCCTATTTTAATACGTTGGAAGGAAAATTTGGTGGATCCACTAATAGCTTTCCATTAGGTTTTGATAATTGGCAATCGGTTTTATTTTCAGAATTATTTTCGTATTCAATCACGAATCAAAAAAAAATAACACGACTAGAAAGGCTTGCTTTGCTTGATTGCGTGATCCATTACTATAAAATGCAATTGCCAGGATTAACAGAAATCAAATCGTATCGTGTATTACAAGAAATGTCCAATGACATGTAATATCATTGGACATTTCTAAATTTTTCTTTTAAGGAAATTATTTACCTAATAAAGTTTCTTGTGCTGCTTTTAACAATTTGCGTGTGTTTTCCAAAGTATCACTTTCTGCATAAAGACGCAACACAGGCTCTGTTCCACTAGCGCGGATCATTAACCATTGTTCGTTTTCGAAATGATATTTCCAACCATCAATCGTTTCCAAACGTTCTACTTTATACGAACCAAATGATTTGTAAATATCATCTTTACAACCTTTAATTACTTTTTGTTTGGTTGTTTCATCTAAATGTAAATCATTTCGCTCATATACAAATGGTCCTGTAATTTTATATAAATCTTCAATCAGTTGCTCTAACGATTTACCTGATTTTGCCATGTATTCCCAAATGGTTAATCCCATCCAAATTCCATCACGCTCTGGAATATGCCCTTTAATAGCTATTCCACCGCTTTCTTCACCACCCATAATAACATCTTCAGAAATCATATAACCTGCAATATGTTTAAATCCAATTTGAGTAATCACAATTGGTAAATTGTATAACGTTGCTAATTTATTGATACGAGGAGTTACAGAGAATGCAGCTACAATTTTACCACCATATTTTTTTTCTTCAACTAAATATTTAACTAATAATAAAATGATGTGATGAGAATCCACAAAATTACCTTTACTGTCGTAAAGACCTATTCTATCGGCATCTCCATCAGTACACAATCCACAACTAATTTTACCGTCTTTTTTAATCAATTCGCTAAACTCTAATAAATTCTTGTGAATTGGCTCTGGCGCTTGACCGTGGAATCCTGGATTATCATCATCGTGCAAATGAATGATCTCTGGAAATAAACGTTTCATCACATTTTTACCGGCACCAAACATACTATCGTATGCCAATTTCATGTTAGAGTTTTTAATCGCTTTAATATCAAACGATTCTTCAACATGCTTCACATACATGTCTTCTAAATTTGTATACTCTAATAAGCCTTTAGATTCAGCATCTTTCAAGCTAATGGTATCTAAATCAAAATTGTAAGTATCTGCAATAATATCTTCTATCTCTTGAATTTTTTCAGGGATTAAAGGACCACCGTAATGACCTTTTAATTTATAGCCATTATAAGATGGTGGATTATGACTTGCTGTAATAATAATTCCAAGTGATGCGCCTAATTTTAAAGCTCCTAAAGAGATCATTGGTGTTGATACAAAATCTTTTGCTAAATACACTTTAATACCATTTGCTATAAATACTTTTGCAGTTGTTTCTGCAAAAAGCTCACCTGCAAATCGACAATCATGTCCTACTACTGCACTTGGATTTTCGAAATTTTTCTTAAGCCATACAGAAGTTGCTTCAGTTACACGAGATACATTTTCTACAGTAAAATCCTTAGCTATAATGGCTCTCCAGCCGTCTGTTCCAAATTTAATTTTTGTCATAATGATATGTGATATAAAGTTTAAATATATTTATAAATAGTGATTTTACAAAGAATTAGTTGAATACTAGCCTATAAAACTAAGAAGTAAATTTATTTCCTGTTGAGTATTAAATGCATGTAAACAAATACGTACCCGTTCCTGAGTTGCTTTAACTGTAGGGCTTTTGATGGATTTAACAAATAACTTATTTTCCCAACAGGTATCCTCTAACATTTGAACTTCCTGATTTCCAGAAACAATTTTACAATGGATGGAACTGGCACTCTCTATAAACGAGCTAGAAGCGGTTATCTTGGAATTGAAGTATCTAATGTTGTTTTTTAACTCTGCAATTTGAGGCGTATTTTGTAGTAGCTGATAAGCTGCTTTAATAGCCAATAAACTATGTTCAGGCATAGCTGTTGTATAAATAAATGAACGGGAAAAATTAATTAAAAAATCTTTCAATACTATACTTCCTACAACTGAAGCTCCATGACAACCCATAGCTTTTCCATAAGTATAAATTCGAGCAAAGCAATCTTTTTCAATCTTTAATTCATTACATAATCCTTTACCATGTTCTCCAAACAAGCCAATGGCATGAGCTTCATCAACAATTAAATGAGTGCCATATTTTTGGCACAACTCAACGTATGCAGCTAATGGTGCGCAATCACCATCCATAGAGTATACGCTTTCAACAACAATATAAATTTCTTTAAAAGTCTCTTTATGTCTTACTAATAAAGCTTCTAAAGCCTCAATGGAATTATGCTGAAATTTATAATGAGTGGCATAACTAAGCCTAATCCCATCAATTAATGAAGCATGAATCAGTTCATCGCTTAAAATCAAATCACCTTTTTGTGGAACACTTGATAATAAACCTAAGTTTGCATCATATCCAGAATTGAATATTAATGCAGAATCAGCTTGATGAAATAAAGCAATCGATTGTTCTAATTCTTGATATACAGATGAATTTCCAGAAATTAAACGAGAGCCTGTAGAACCAATTTTTATTGATGAGTCAAGCTTATTGATCTCATTATATAAAATACCCTGAGTTGAAAATCCTAAATAATCATTACTCGAAAAATCAATGGATGGGTAATCAATTTTTAATTTTCGTAATGTTTTATCTTTTCTTCTTTTATCAAGAGAATTTATTAAAAAAGATGGGGAACTTATTTGCTTATGATGATTACTCAAAACAAGTTATACTAGCTCTTCTTTTTTCAATTTATCAACAAAGGCTTGCTTATTGGATAATCCAAGTATCTTAAACATCTCCATATCTTGATTATACAATGGATTAGCAGTTGTTAACAGTTTTTCACCTGCAAAAATAGAATTAGCTCCTGCCATAAAACATAAAGCTTGTCCTTCCATGCTCATGCTTAAACGACCAGCTGATAAACGAACTGCTGTTCGTGGTAAAACAATACGCGCTGTAGCAATCATACGCACCATGTCCCAAATTGGCACAGGTGGCTGGTCTTCCATAGGAGTACCTTCTACCGCTACTAAGGCATTAATTGGCACAGACTCCGGTTGAGGACGCAACAAACTTAAAGTATATAGCATCCCTACTCTATCTTCAATCTTTTCTCCCATCCCAATAATGCCTCCAGAGCAAACTGTTAACCCAGCTTTACGAACATTATTAATAGTATTTAAACGATCATCAAACTTACGAGTAGAAATAATATTTTCGTAATTCTCTTCACTAGTATCAATGTTATGATTATAAGCGTATAATCCAGCTTCTGCAAGACGTTTCGCTTGATCTTCTGTAACCATTCCCAGTGTAGCACACACTTCTAAGCCTTTGCTATTAATGGTTTTTACCATATCTAATACGGTATCAAAATCTTTGTTATCACGAACTTCACGCCAAGCTGCACCTAAACACATACGGCTTGCTCCACCAGCTTTAGCGCTATTTGCAGCTGCATCCACTTCAGGAACACTCATTAATTTATGAACTTTTACTTCTGTATGGTAACGAGCTGCTTGTGGACAATAAGAGCAATCTTCAGGACAACCGCCTGTTTTAATTGATAATAAAGAACTCACTTGAACTTCACCAACTGTGTGATGTTGTTTATGAACTTCTGCTGCATTATATATTAATTCCATTAAGGGGGTATTATACACCTCTAAAATTTCTTCTTTAGTCCAATCTTTTATAGCCATTTTATTACAAATCTTATCTAACAAATTTACGACTAATGCTTTAATCTCCAAAAGGAAATGCTACTAATTAGTTGTTAGTAAATAATACTTTTAAAACAGTAACCTTTTTAATAAAAACCGTTATTTGTGTGTATGATTAAACGTATTTCTATAATCTTAATTTTTCTATTTACGACCTATATGCCAATTAAAGCGCAGTTTACGGAAAGTAAAGAGCGAAAAAAAATGTGGCGTAAATCATTTAAACGACGCAAAAACCGTCAAGCATTTAATCCTTATTTAGATAAAAAAGCAAAAGATAAACCTAGCGCGCAATTAAATAAAACCAATGCTAGAGACCAACGTAAGCAATTAAGGGCGGCAAAAAAACAAAAGAAACGTAGTATGAAAAAATTAGGTATTAAAGAAACTAAAGTAAAAAAAGCTTAAATTAAAGTATCTATACCTAAAAGACTCATTACCATCCTTTTACTTTTAACTTCGAATACCTTTAGGACTATTGCTAGAAACATATTGTTGGTTTTTTGTGATTAATTATTGCTTTGTTTTTCTTTTTTAAAAAGTAAATTTGGATTCAATTCATGAAAGAAGTTACTCAAATATTAACTGATTTAAAACGTAAAATCTTTAAACCCATTTATTTTTTAAGTGGCGAAGAGGCTTATTACATTGATATGGTAAGCGATTACATTGAGAAGAATGTACTCGATGAAAGTGAACAAGAATTTAACCAAACGATACTTTACGGAAAAGAAGCAGATATGAATACCATCATTTCTGCAGCTAAACGATTTCCGATGATGAGCGAATACCAAGTGATCATTGTAAAAGAAGCACAAAACCTAAAAGAACTTGGGAAAGGATCTGGTAGTAGTGATGACGAAGATGATTCTAATGCAACTGCAAAAAAATCGAATGGTTCTGTTAATGCTTTGGTAACTTATTTACAACAACCACAAACATCTACTATCTTGGTATTTTGTTATAAATACAAAACCTTAGATAAACGAAGTACCATATACAAATCTTTACAAAAAAATCATGTTTTTTTAGAAACAAAAAAACTGTACGACAATAAAATTCCTGAATGGATCACTGAACTTGTTCAAGAACACAAATTTAAGATCAGTCCGAAAGCCTCTTATTTATTGGCAGAAAGCCTTGGCAATGATCTATCTAAAATAGCCAATGAAGTAGAGAAATTATACATTAATCTTAAAGAAGGCGAAGAAATAACGCTAGAACTTGTTCAAGATAATATCGGTATCAGTAAGGAATTTAATGTATTTGAATTACAAGATGCCCTTGCAAAAAAAAACATTTTAAAGGCTAATCAAATCATTTATTATTTTTCGGCTAACGAAAAAGAAAATCCTGCCGTATTGACTTTAAGTTCGCTATATGGCTATTTTACAAAAGTGTTGCTCTACCATTTTGCAACTGATAAATCTAAATTTGCAGTTGCACAAGTTTTAGGAGTTAATCCTTTTTTTGTAGATGGATATATGATTGCTGCTAAAAACTACAACACCGTCAAACTAAAATCAATTTTTAGTTACTTAAAAGAATATGATTTAAAAACAAAAGGTGTTGATAATAATGGCGTTAATAATGGTGAATTAATGAAAGAATTGATGTTTAAAATTTTACACTAGTTATTTTACCAATTACCTCCTGAACCACCACCTCCAAAACTTCCGCCACCAAAGCCTCCAAAGCCTCCGCCTGAACTTCCACCTCCGAAACTACCGCCACCCAAGCCACCCAAAAAACCTCCCCCGAAATAGGTTCCACCACCTCCACCTTTGCCTTTACTATTAGCAATTAATACTAATACTATGAGTATAACAATGATGATGAATAAAATAGGATGTCTTTTGATCCAACTCTGTAAATCTCCTTTATTTGAATTATCCTGTTTAAAATCGTATTCGCCTTTGGCAGCTTTCATTAAGGAATTAACTCCCGCTTGTAAACCCTCGTAAAATTGGCCATTTGCAAAATAAGGCTCTATATCATTTTCTCTGATTCGTTTGGTTGCCAAATCCGGTATAGCGCCTTCTAAACCATAGCCGACTGCGATGTATAAACTGCGTTGTCCTTGTCCTCCCGTAGGCTTAATTAATAAAACAACACCGTTTTTAAAACCACTTTGCCCTACGCCCCATTTATTACCAATTTCGGTAGCAAAAGTATTCGCATCATAATCACCCAAATCATCAACGATGACAATACAAATTTGATTGGATGTTTCTTGACTGAAATTTTGTAATTGTGTTTCTAACGTTTGTTGCTGTTCAGCCGAAATAAAATTAGGAAACTCTTTCGAAAAATTATTTACTAACCTTGGAGGGCTTGGTTTATCTGGCACCTGAGCGTTTAGGCCAAATGCGATTAGTAGTAATAAATATGTAAGTATATGTTTCAATATTTTATTTACTTCTTTTTTCAACACAGAGTTTTGGAGTTTTAGAGATCTCGGAGTTTTACACTTTATTCAGCTATATTTCTGAAATTTATCTCCGTGAAGTCATAATCGCTATGTCTTTGTGTTTCAATTGTTTTTTTGATACTTATTTCAACACAGAGTTTTGGAGTTCTCAGAGTTTTATACATGATTTAAATATATTTCTGAAAACCATAACTTTTATCTCAGTGAACTCATCTCCTCTTTGCCTCTGTGTTAAATACTTAGTAAGAAATCTCATCCGATAATTCATTCGTATCATCTGCTTGTAAAGGAAAATGCAATTTTAATTTATCGCCACACAAATTAATAGCAGCTTCTAAACCTTCAATGAATTGATCCTTTTTAAAATTAGTGATACAAACTTCCGAAATTTCATCCCAAAAAGCCTGACTTACTTTTTGATGTATGCCCTCATCTCCCCATACAGCAAACTGTTTAGAATGTATGTCTAAATAAAATAAAATGCCATTACGTTCCTTCGTTTGGTTCATGTTTAATGCTATAAAAACATCTTGCGCACGTTTTACAGGCTCTAATTTATGTTTACTTTCGATGTGAACTCTAATTTCGCCTGACGTTTTTTGCTCAGCTAATTTAATAGCTTTCATCAATCGTTCTTCCTCTGAGGGAGAAAACAATTTCTTATTAAACAATTTGTTAAGACTAGGCAATAAAGGCATCTTCGATAAGCCTCTTATTTAATATTTAATTCTACTTTAGGTGCTTTTTCTGCCCCTTTATCTGATTCAAAGTAAACAGCGTCTTTAAAGCCCCAAGCAAATAAACTTCCTGGAATTAATTTAATTTCAGTGTTGAAACCTTGAACCGCAGTATTGTAATTATCACGCTCATGCGCAATACGGTTTTCACATCCTTCTAACTCTACACGCAAATCACCAAAAGCTTGGTTGGATTTTAAATCAGGATAATTTTCGCTAATCACCATTAAACGACCTAAAGCAGATGATAATTGTCCTTGTGCTTCCTTATATTTTTCGATAGTTTCAGGAGTTAAATTATTAGGGTCAATAGTTACCTGAGTTGCTTTTGCACGAGCATCAATTACTGCAGTTAAAGTAGATTTCTCGAAATTAGCTTCAGCTTCTACTGTTTTTACGATGTTAGGAATTAAATCGATACGACGTTGATATTGATTTTCAACTTGATGCCATTGAGACTTTACTCCTTCATTAAGCGTTACAAAGGAATTACGTTTACTACAACCATATCCCATTAATATTACTAAAACTAAGCCTATGGCGGCTATTGTGATAATTCTTTTCATGTATTTTTTATTTTAAAAATTAAAATTACGTAAATAAATTTAAACTAAATATGATATTAAACACATAAAGATTGACATTCTTACCAACCTAATACCCAAGAAAAAATTAATGGCGCTACAATAGTTGCATCACTTTCCACAATAAATTTAGGTGTATTGATATCTAATTTACCCCAAGTAATTTTTTCGTTTGGAACTGCTCCTGAGTATGAACCATAACTTGTTGTTGAATCTGAAATTTGACAGAAGTAACTCCAAAATGGTACATCATGCATTTCCATATCTTGATATAACATTGGCACAACACAAATTGGGAAATCACCTGCAATACCACCGCCAATTTGAAAAAATCCGATTCCTTTTCCACCGCTATTTTTTGGATACCAGCCTGCTAACCAAGTCATATATTCAATGCCGCTTTTCATCGTGCTTGCCTTCAATTCGCCTTTGATTACATAAGAAGCAAAGATATTTCCCATAGTGCTATCTTCCCAACCTGGAACTACAATTGGCAAATTGCGCTCTGCAGCTGCTAACATCCAACTATCTTTTGGATCAATTTCATAATATTGTTTTAACTCACCGCTTAATAAAATCTTGTACATATATTCATGAGGAAAGAAACGTTCTCCGGCTGTATCAGCGTCTTTCCAAATTTTATGAATATGTTTTTGTAAACGACGGAAAGCTTCTTCCTCAGGAATACAAGTATCTGTTACGCGGTTATAATGATTTTCTAATAGATCCCATTCGTCTTGAGGCGACAAATCACGGTAATTAGGTACACGCTTATAATGACTGTGAGCAACTAAATTCATAATATCTTCTTCTAAGTTTGCACCTGTGCAAGAAATAATATCAATTTTTCCTTGGCGAATCATTTCTGCTAATGACTTACCAAGCTCTGCAGTACTCATGGCACCGCCAAGTGTAACCATCATTTTACCACCTTCAGTGAGATGTGTTTCGTATCCTTTAGCAGCATCAACCAATGCGGCTGCATTAAAATGTTTATAGTGTTTTTCAATGAATTGAGAAATAGGACCTTTGTTTGCTGCTGTTGACATAATTTTAAATTTAGGCTACAAATTTAGTATTTATAGGTTAAGACAGTTTAAATTTTTAGTGTTTTTTTGTTAAGCAATTAACCTTATCTTGCCAACAGGTATGAAGTTTCATTTAGATTTTACTCCAAAAATAAGTCAGAACCAAATTAACCACCAGCAAGGTGTCTTATTTATGGGCTCTTGCTTTAGCGAACACATCGCAGGAAAACTTAATCAGTTAAAATTTGAAGTTGATACCAATCCATTCGGTATCATTTTTAATCCTAAAAGTATTGAGTTAGCAATCAATCGCATAATTACAAAACATTATTTTACAACGACTGATATTTTTGAAAAAGATGGTACTTGGTTTTGTTTAGAAACACATACTTCTCTTTTTGCTAATACTCAATTTGATTTATTGCAAAAATTAAATGCACTAATTGACGAATGGCATACTAAACTTAAACATACCAAATGGCTTGTGATTACTGTTGGTTCAGCCTATGCTTACAAACATGTTGAACAACAAACTACAGTAGCTAATTGTCACAAGTTACCGAATACCTTGTTTGAAAAACAACTCCTTCAAACAAACGACATCGTTTCCGACTATTCCATTTTAATTGAAAATGTCAAAAGCATCAATCCTCAATTGCAAATAT
Organism: uncultured Bacteroidota bacterium; assembly: GCA_903834765.1. Lineage (GTDB taxonomy): Bacteria > Bacteroidota > Bacteroidia > B-17B0 > Aurantibacillaceae > UBA4416. Next base: position 52,190 of record CAILKE010000031.1, on the reverse strand, counting down.
TACTGACTGTTTCACCAGTTAAACACTTGCGGGATGGAGTGATTGAAAACTCACTCAGTAAAGCTATTTTAATTCAAGCCGTTCATCAATTAGTAAGTAAATTTATCAATTGCTCCTATTTTCCTGCTTACGAATTAATAACGGACGATTTACGCGATTACCGCTTTTATCAGGCAGATATGGCGCATCCTAATCACCAGGCAATTGATTATGTTTGGCAAAAATTTGAGCAAACTTACTTTTCGAATGAAACAAAATTAATTAATGAAAAGTTAATTGACATTAATTTAGCTGTGAATCATAAACCATTCAATGTGGAAGGCGACGCTTTTATGCAATTTAAAAAAACATATTACAAAAAATGTGAAGTTCTTAAACAACATTATCCATGGCTTAATATGGAAGTTGAATTAAATTATTTCACAACGGAATGATGATGCTTTTTTCAACACAGAGTATCAAGAGATATTGAGTACACAGAGTTCTTTTATCAAAATCTTAAAACTCTTTTGAATCTATGTTAAGAATCGTATAAATACTTTTATATAAATGAAACACATCAAACATATATTTTTTGATTTAGATAATACCTTATGGGATTTTGAAAAAAACTCTCGCGAAGCCTTATTACATTTATTTAATGAGTCTGATATTTCTATATTATGTGATGTTTCATTTGAAAATTTCATTGCAACATACGAAAAAATTAACCATCATTTATGGCATCAATACAGCTTAAAACAAATAGTTAAAGAAGAATTACGTTACCAACGATTTCATCAATCCTTTAAGCATTATCAATACAACAATATAGAACTAGCGAAGCAATGGGCTGATGAGTACTTAAAAATCTCTCCTTATAAAACACATTTAATAGAAGGATCTATAGAAACCTTAGATTACCTGCAAGGTAAATACACCCTGCATTTAATTACCAATGGTTTTAAGGAAGTACAACATATTAAGTTAGATTGTTGTGGATTAAAACCCTATTTCAATCATTTAATTATTTCTGAAGATCATGGCTATAATAAACCTGATATTAAACTATTTGAAATAGCCCAAAGCCTTGCTAATACAAACAAAAATGAATGTGTTATGATTGGTGATAATTACGAAGCAGATATAATTGGGGCGCTTAATGCAGGCTGGGATGCCATTTTTTTATCTTCGAGTCCAATTGATAATTCAATTGAAAAATTAACCCGCATTGAAAAGCTCATCGAGTTGAAAGACTTATTTTAAATCACTCGTCTAACTTCTCGAAATCAAGACTAATCTAATGATTTTGCATTTACTAATGAATTTTTGTTTTGAAGATATACATTTCGTAATTTCAACGTTTCAATTTTGAATTATGTATTTCATAATTGTGTGATTACTTAGACCTCAAACAGCAAAAAACAAACTTCAACTAACTAATAAATTATGTTTCACTTTCTGCTTCGCACCATCCCCCGTCCTATTCTGATAAAATTCAGTTTAATCTTTAGTAAAATTGCTCCCATCGTATATTATGGAAAAACATACGAAGATCCTATTAGCGGAAAAACGTACCGCAAATTTTTACCATACGGATATGGCGGAAGAGCTAAACGAGATAATGTATTATGCCCTGGCAGCTTATCTTTAGAAAGACATCGTTTATTATGGTTGTACTTAAAAACCAAAACAGATTTTTTTACTGCTAAACATAAATTATTACACATTGCTCCAGAACAATGCTTTTATAAGCTTTTTAGAGCTATGCCTAATTTAGATTATACTACTGGTGATTATAATTCGCCAATTGCTGATGTACATTTTGATTTACACCATGCTCCTTTTGAAGAAAATACCTTTGATGTTATCTTCTGTAACCATGTTTTAGAACATGTAGACAATGCAGAGCAATGCATCTCTGAATTATACCGCATAATGAAACCAGGAGGCTTTGGAATATTTCAAATTCCTCAAGATGTCAATCGCTATGAAACATACGAAGATAAAAGTATTATTACTGAAAAAGACCGAGAAATTCATTTTTGGCAAAAAGACCATGTGCGTTTATTTGGATTAGATTATAAAGATAAATTAGCAGCGGCAGGATTTAAAGTAACAGTTGAAGATTACACTAAAGAGATTTCTTCAGAATTAGTTGAACGTTACCGCTTGCCTAAAGGAGAACTACTTTATATGTGTAGGAAGTAACCATTTATTTGCGATTTTATTATTTTGTATTTCAAAAAAATTAATACATTTATAATCAGTATTTATCATTAATTAAAATAAGTAAATTATGAAATTAAAAACATTAACAACTTGCCTTCTTTCAATAGGAAGTATGGCTTTTGCTCAAGTTCAGATGACGGACGGACCGGCTTTAGATAATGACAAGAACAATAAAATGAATCGTATGCTTGGTGGCGACGATAATAGTTATTATTGCTACCGTATCAGAAGTAAAGGTAAAGGCACTTCTTTTTATGTAGAGAAATATGATAAAAAAACGTTGAAGCCTTTATTCTCAAAAGAAATCAATTTAGGTGAAGAGAATAACACAAAAATTGAAGACGTAGAATATTCTGCGGGAAACGTTTTTATTTTCAGAAGACAATACGATAAAAAAGCGGATAAAATGACGCTATTTTTTCAAACAGTTTCTTCTGCAGGCATAGTTTCTGAGCAATTAAAAGAAATTTTGACGGTTAGTTCAGATCATTACGAATTTGTTGATTTTGATATTTATCCTAATGCAGCACAAACTAAATTTGCAATTAAAGCAGCGCATAAAGCTAACAAAACAGATACCTATAAAACGGATTTGATTTTAATGGATGCTACTAGTCAGAAAAAGGTATGGACAAAAACAGTTGATCAAAATCTTCACTCAGGAGGCTCTTGGGGTGCTGGTTTTGCGGCTTCTTTATTTGGTTTTGACTTAACTAAAATAGATAGTTATGGTTATATTGGTTTACACTTAGATAAAAACGATAACATTTATTACTGTGTTACTGAATTAGCTAAATCATCTACTGAAAAAGAAAAAAAATATAAATTAAAAGTTTATTCACTTAGTGCTGCTGATCAAAAACCAAAACAATTAGACCTTGGTTTTGATGATGATTATTACGTAAGAGATATTGAGTTCTCTAAAACTAACGATAATGAACTAGTTATTGGTGGTTTCTTAAAAGATGTAGTTGAAAGAAAAGGAAGAGACTTAGTAAAGGTTGGTATTTTCAGCTTCAAAATAAATACTACTAGTAATACTGTTGCGGCAAAAACTGTTAAATTTTTTGATGACAAATTATTAAAAGATTTAGAATCAAATCCAAGTCGCTCAAGATATTTCAAATATAAATTGGATTATATTATTCCTGTAGGAGATGCAGTTTATTATGTTGGAGAGCAATATAGCGAACAATACTATCAAAATAGCAATAGTAGTGGTTTTGGAGGCATGGCTTTTGGTGCCGGTGGCTTTGGAATGAATAATGGCTATTATGCTTATGAATATATGGATGTAATAGTTGCTAAATTAAACGCTAAAGGTGAATTTGAATGGATCAAAAACTCTCCATTACGTCAAAATGATAGAGTTAATGGTGCTGCGCACGTTTTCAAACAATACATTGCTGTAGCTACTTCTAAAAATTTATATATCTTAAATGACGATCATCCTAAAAATATTGAACGTTACGAAAAAGCTGATTTTGAACCTAAAGATTTAAAAAATGTATCAGGTATTCATGGATCTAATTTTGTTTGTAATACTATGTCTTTATTAGACGGTAAAATAACTAAACGAACTGTATTAATGAAAAATGATGATTATTGCTTTGCTCCTATTCAAGAGCGTAATCCTCAATTCATGCCTCCATCTGATACAGAGATTTTTGCTCCGGGTTCAAATAATGAAATCTATATTTACACAGAAGACAAAGGTCAAGATCGTTTTTCAAAAATTAAATTCGAATAATCTATAAGATATCTCTTCAGATAATAAACCGCTTTAATTATTTTATTAAAGCGGTTTTTTTTATATTTATATCTTAATCATTCTCACATGAATAAACTAACTCTTTTGTTATTCCTATCTGCAAATGCATTCTTTGCGCAACAAAATTTAACCGAAAATTTCACACCACTTAAATCTTCGGGAACGCTTCCTGATATTTTCACACAAAATATTCGTAATGTTATTCAAAATGATATCACTGAGCTTAATAAGCAACGCGATAACGATAAGATGCTAAAAACAGTGTATCTAACTCAAGCAAATTACGAAATTGAAAAAATCGTAAAAAGTGGGAATACATTGATTAATGACGAAGTAACTAATTACCTCAACAAAGTAGTAGATGTTGTATTAAAAAACAATCCAACCTTAAGAAACGAACTACATATCTTTACGCTTAAATCACCTATAGTTAATGCTTATAGTTATGATAAAGGATATATTTTTTTAGATATCGGATTAATATCCCAAGCCGAAACAGAAGCCCAATTAGCTTATATACTTTGTCATGAAATTTCTCATTACACAAAAAAACACAACATAAATGGATATGTGAATGATAAAAAAATTGATAATAAAAACTACAATGGAAAAAATCGTGAAGATAAGTTAATTGAAAAATGTCAATATTCTAAAGAAACAGAAAGCGAAGCTGATATCGAAGGATTTAAATTATTTGAACAAACAAATTATAACTTCAAGCAAGCCGAAAAAGCATTTGACGTATTGCAATATGCACACTTACCTTTTGAGTTAATCGAATTTCAAAAACAATTCTTCGAAAATGAACATTACAAATTACCCGCTGGATATTTTTTAAAAGAAGTGTCCTCTATTAGAAATAATTCTAATGAAGATGATACTAAACACACGCATCCTAATACTGCTAAGCGTAAACAAGCCATTGCCGATTTAATTGCCAATAGAAACAATACCGGTAAAGTAAATGAAATACTAGGTAAAGAACAATTTGAATACATCAGAGATTTAGCTCGAATGGAATTATGCCGCTTATATTTAAAAAATAGAGATTACCAAAGTGCTTTATATGCTGCTTATATTTTAGCTAAAAAATATCCAAATAATGAATATGTTGCTGAAATTATATCTAAATGTATGTATGCTATAAGCTTGCATGGGAAAGGGTTATTGCGTTACAATAGTGATTCTTATTTAGAAGATGGCATGAAATCTTATACTGATATTGAAAGTTATCCTCAGCAACTTTATCATTTAATTGGTAAAATGCCATCTAACGAATGGACAATGATGTCCCTGAATTATGTATATCGTGCTCATAAAAAATTTACTAATAACAAACCTATGGCAGCATACTCTGATAGTTTATTTAAATTAATGAAAGAAACAAATTGGGGAATTATTGATTTTGTAAGGGTAGCTAAAAAACCAGAAGTTATTACTGAAATAAAAAAAGATACAAGCATCACGAAAGATGAATCTAATTCAAAAACTGATTTAATTGCAAGTCTTCAAAAAGAAAATAGTTTTAAAAACTATGATACAGCATATTATAAAGAAATGTATGTAGATTTATTTATGAATGATACTGAATTTGCAACAAAATTCCCTACAGCTGGTTTAAATTCTGAAAATAACAGTGCTGGATTTTCTATTTATAATTCGCGCAAAGCCAATACAAAAACCACTAAAAATGGTGAGTATGTAAAAACCGAAAAACTAAAAATAGAAAAAGTATTGCTATTAGAACCTTTTTATTTGAAAATTAACGAAACTATTAAGGAACAAAAAATGCAATACATTGAGTCTGACGAGAATCAAGAAAAATTCACAGTAACCGTAAACGATTGTGCTAAACGTCAGAATTTCGAATTAGTAACTCTTGATCCAAGTTTAATATCTGCCTCAGAAGCTGATAAAGTAAACGACTACTCAACAATCAACGATTGGTTTACTGAAAAATTTGATGCGAATGATGCTGATAGAAACCCTATTTTTAATACCGATGACATTGATAAGGTTATTGCAAAATATGGAACACAATATGTCATGAAAACAGGTATCGTTAATTACCGAGGCGGCAGAAAAGGCTTAACAACCTATTATTATAGCTTTATCTATGATATAAAAAATAATGAAATGGTTTATAAAAAATATGAAGCCTTTCATGGCAAAGCAAGTAAAGATTTAATTAATGCTAAAGTTTATCAATCTTTTTTTGAATTAATTCATTCAAAATAACAAATTATAAAAATCATTCCCGATAGCTATCGGGATAACCATAACTTAACAAGCTATATATGAAATTCTTAATTCAATTAATTTTTACAGCCTCATTTTCTCTTGCTTTTGCGCAAGCACCAGGACATTTAGGAAAACGCTTTGTTTTAGGTTATGGCGCACATTTTAGTCCTGCATTTTCAAATCCAAATGCACAAAACGAAACTATAATAGGGCACAAAAAAACTAACCCTGGTAGCGCTGAAACTGGTTCGCCTGCTTTTAATTATACACATGAAGCCTATATAGAATTTGCTATTAATACTCGTTTTATGCTCGGCTTTTCAGGTAAATTTTATAGAACAAATTATGATAATGCTATAAATGCATACTCTGTTAATAATAATAATTCTTATAACTTATCTGAAGATATTCAAGGTTATTACAAAATAAACGGGCAATCTTTATGCTTATATGGAAAATTATATGGAAAACGTTATGTAGCTCCCTGGGGTAGATATATTGTTTTTGGTCCGGTATTGAATTTATACAATACAACTTACGATCCTAATGTCATGTTTCAGAAAGCTACAGATTATAATACCAATCAAACAATTGCACCAGTTTCTAATTACGGTTCTTTAAATCAGTCTTTTGTTGGATTTAATATCTTATTCGGATGGGGTCGTACTCGAATTATAGCTAATAGAATTACATTAGATTACGGTATTAATATGCAGGTATTATCTGTCCCAGGCTTATTGTATGATTTAGCTCAATCCAGTAAAAATATAAATTACGTAAATAATACTTATATAGAAAATACTGCAGGAGCAAGGATTAGAGGACTTAACCGCATCAATGCCTTCTTAAAAGTAGGCTTTTTGATATTTTAAAATTTTAAAATAAAATGCTCTTTTTGTTTATGTTCTTTTCGGAAGAAGATTATACCAAAAAAGAAAAAATCTAAACTTAAGGTAACTTCTGGATGTGTGCATATTTCTCGCCACGCTTGTTGCATACTTTTACTCCAGTTTATATCATCAAATATAAAAACAGATTGTTCATTCTTTTTTTGCAATGCCAATTCAAAATACCTCATCGTTGGCTCATACGAATGGTTTCCGTCGATGTAGAATACATCAACCGTTGTTAGCGAGTTTAATAATTTAGGAAGCGTATCATTAAAATTTCCTGTAATTGAAACAATATTTTTTACATGATGTGTTTTAATTAATTCATTTGAAAATGCTGTTAAATTTTCACAGCCTTCTATAGTATAAATCGTTGCCTTTGGAGCAGCCTTAGCTAAATACAAACTGGTTAAACCAACAGATGTGCCTAATTCAATTACAGTGTTCGGATTCAAAAAATTAATGAAACGGTATAAAAATTCCGCTTGTTTTTGAGGTGCAATGCCATACTTTACAATTTGTTTGATACTTCTATTGGTTGAATGTAATTTTTTAGACCCAGCTCCAAAATCACTAACAGCAATCATTTCCAAATTAACACTTAATTGTTTCCTTAGTTTCGTTAATTCTTCAAAATCACCAAAAGGGTTTTCATTCTTTACCAATTGCACATAAAAATTATATACAAATGGCGAATGCAAATCATGCTCCGTAAAAGCTGTAAGCCTATAATTAATATATTTTAAAATCCGATTGATAGTTGATTATGTTTAATAGAACTAATAGCTATTTATAAAATGCGATTTTAACTCCCTTAAAATACTCTGTTGTAAAGTATTTTTGTTTTTGTTCTGATAACTTTAACACAAAATCTTTTTCATTTGAATTATATTCTTGATAAGAATCCACAACAATTATCCTTTTAAAATTTTTAATATCCAAAGCTACATCTTGCCAAGTACTACAAAAAATAATATGATCGTCTTGAGACAAATCTTTCTTTTGTTTACTAAAAAATTCAGAATCATAGTAGTAAGAATATAAAGGCTTTATGTCTTTTGTCTTAACAATGATTAAATCGTTCTTATCTTTTATCGAATTTATAAATTTAACAACTGATCTATAATCCATTCCTTTATTTGTTTTATAATCTATTTTAAAAACAGAATAAATAAAAAACAAGCCCACAAGTGATAACGAAATGTATTTGTACTTTATAAATGATAATCCATAAGCAATAAGAATATATAAAAATGGTAAAGTGAAAATGAGATATCTATCTAAAAAAATTGGGGTAAATTTACCTAAACAAAATAAAATAAGTATGGAGCCTAATCCAACACAAAAACTATATATAATGATAAATTGGGTTCTTATATGCCTTCTAAAAATTAAAGAAACGAAAACAATGATAATAATACCTAAAAATAAAATAGAAATATATTCATTAAATAGAAACATTGATATTACTTCTTTTAAATAGCTTATATCCGATTTTTTAACCCAAAAAGCACTTGTGGGTTTGTTAAAATCAATGATTAAAAAAAATTGTTTTTTTGTGAAACGAATTGCTGTTAATAATAGAACTATTAATAAACTAAATAAGAAATATTTTTTTTGTTTTCTGTCGAAAAAACATAACATTAATAATGTTTGAAATACGAGTATTAAACCAGAGATATAATGGGTATATATTAATAAAAAGTTAATTAAACCTAATATTAAAACAATTTGAATAGTAGGCTTTTCTTTAAATTTAAAATAAATCCAAGTTGATAGAATTGCAAGAAATAATACTAAAGAATAAGCTCTAGCCTCATGTGAATAATAAAACAACACATTATTTGAAAGAAAAATAAATGATACGAGGATAGCCGTTATTTGATTAAAATATTTATTAGCTAATAAAAATAATGTTGCAGCTGCTAATGAACTAAAAATCACACTTAACAACCTAACTGTATATTCAGAATCATTAAATAGCTTTATCCAAACACTTAAGCAATAAAAATAAAATGGTGGATTATTATCCCATTCAGATACATGTTTTATATGACCAAAATCTAGCGATGCAGACTGAACACTTATTATTTCGTCATACCAAAATGAAGAAAAGCTTAAATAAGAAATCTTCAAAATAAAATTTACAAAAAAGACAATCGCAAAATAAATCCATAAACGATTAGTGGTTTTTTGTGTATTATTAAAAAATAAACTATTAAACATCTCGTTTATTTTATAATAGAAATTTTAAATGTTTTAAGTAACTCAATTTCATTATAAAACTGAAAAAAATATAATCCAGCTGATAAATCAGAAATATAAATTCTCGAATGATAATTGCGAATATTATTTGATAAGACTTGATTTCCATTAACATCTATTATTTTAAAATTAGATTTATTTAAATCTAATTCATTCGATAAATTAACATTTATTAAATCGCATGACGGATTTGGAAAAATAGATATGTCTAGTTTATTTAATTGGACGTTTTTTAATGATGTAATACTATTCCCATAATTTCCTATACTATCTGTTTTTAAAAACATAACATCCTGTAATGAAGGGAAATTGCCTTGCGTTAAACCAACTAATGCAAAACCTTTATCTTTAGTTCTACAAATAGAAAAAAACTCATCGTTATTTCCTATTGCAAATGGAAAAAAATTAAGATAACCAAACCCCGAATTATAAATATCTACTAAACCTTGAAAACCAAATATTGGATTTTTTGTTTTTCCACAACCTACTAAATAACCATTTACTCCTTCACAAAAACTATTATAATATTCGTCATTAGTTCCAGGATCTATATAATTAAAAAGTTGGCTTCCTGAAACAACATCATATATAACTAACATTGTTTCAGCTACACTATTAGTAGATACACTTTTGTTTCCACCAGCAATTACTAAATCTAAACTTTGAAGTTGAATTATTTTGTTTGCATAATCCTCCCTAACCCCACCATAATTTTTACTCCATGCCGAATCCCCATTAGTTAATAATTTAAAAGTCCAAGCATCACCACTAATATCCCCATAACTTTTAGTATAACCACATAAAGCATAGCCTCCATCCGCTGTTTGTATAACCGATTTAAACTCATCGTCATTAGCACCACCATATGTTTTACTCCAAGTAATATTTCCATTCGCATCTGTTTTCACTACATAACCATCAGCATTACCATACCCATAGCTATATGTGGAACCTGCAATGATAAAACCACCATCACTTGTTTGTTGTAAACTGTTTGCAAAATCCCAATCAGTACCTCCAATAGTTTTTTGCCAAATTAAATCACCGTATTTATCTGCTTTAACCAAAAAAATATCATAACCTCCAAATCCAATAGAATTAGTATATCCAACAATTACATAACTTGAATCTAGGAGTTGTATAACCGATTTACCTATATCATTATTTGCATTTCCAAATGTTCTTTGAAACTTAATTTGACCCATGCTATCTAATTTCATCAGATACATGTCTGTATTACCAACACCCATGCTACTTGTAGAACCGGTAATAATATAACCATTATCAAGGGTTTGTTTCACATCATAACCAACATCATATCCATTACCACCAATACGTGTGTAAAATTTACTAGGTGGTTGTGCCAGTAAATTAAATGTGATGATAAAAAGAAATATGAAAAATATGGATTTCATTTTGTGAGATATAATATTCGTTCTTACGAAAATACAAATTAATTGAGAATAGTACACGGATAATTAAAATAACGCATACGTTGGCAGTGGTGCGGTGGGTATTTCTAAATCGGTGCGAAATCCTAGTTTTTCTGGTGGTATTGCGAAGGTTCTTTGAGCGAAGAAAAACGGATTTGGCGATTTAGCTTGATTTTTTGCTTCTTTTTGATTAAGCAAAATAAAGATTAAAAAGATATTGAGTTTATGAGGAAGCTCTAAATACTCCAAGTCACGCCTTCTTTCCCATCCTTTACCTGTATATGAGCCTCAGTTAGTTTATTTCTAATTTCATCAGATGTTGCAAAATCTTTATTCGCTTTTGCCTTTGCTCTTAAATCCAACACTAAATTCATTACTTGTTCCAAAGCTGTATTAGATTTACCAGTTTCTTCTTCTTTTTTCAAGCCCATTACATCAAATACAAAATGCTGGTAGATTGATTGTAAAAGTGCAATATCTTCTTTTGTAACAGTTGATTTTTTATCGTAAGCCGAATTAATTAAACGAATAGCATCAAATAATTTTGAGATTAAAACAGGTGTATTAAAATCGTCATTCATCGCATCATAACAAGAACGCTCTATTGCCTTTACATCTTCACTTGAACTACCCGATGCAATCAGCGTTTGAAGCGTTTTATAACTTTCCATCAATTTATTAAATGCTTTTTCTGCAGCTTCTAAGGCATCATTACTGAAATCTAACGTACTTCTATAATGTGTTTGCATCATAAAAAAGCGAACTGCCATTGGAGTAAATCCTTTGTTTAATAAGGGATGATTTCCAGTAAAAAGTTCCATAGGTAAAAAACTATTACCTAAACTTTTACTCATTTTTTGTCCATTTACAGTAAGCATATTAGTATGTAACCAATAGTTAGCTGGCGATTTTCCACAATAAGCTATATTTTGAGCTATTTCATTGGTATGGTGAGTTGCTTGTAAATCCATACCTCCACCGTGTATATCAAATTGTTCTCCCAAATATTTAGTACTCATTGCGGAACATTCAATATGCCAACCAGGAAAACCAACTCCCCAAGGACTAGGCCATTTCATTAAATGTTCAGGCTTGGCCTTTATCCATAATGCAAAATCCAAACGACTACGCTTTTCATCTTGTCCATCCAAATCCCTTGTATTTTCAAGCAATTCTTCCAACTTACGATTAGTTAAAACCGTATAATTATTTGATTTAGCATATTTATCTACATCAAAATAAACTGTTCCATTATGCTCATAAGCCAAGCCATTAGCAATAATTTGTTTCGCTATTTCTTGCTGTTCAATAATATGACCTGTAGCTGTAGGCTCAATACTTGGCGGTAGAGCATTAAATAAATTCATTACATCTCTAAAACCAACCGTGTAGGTTTGCACTATTTCCATAGGTTCTAACTGAGCTAATTTAGCCTTTTTAGAAATCTTATCTTCACCAACATCACCATCACTTTCTAAATGTCCAGCATCAGTAATATTACGGACATAACGTACTTTATAGCCAATATGCGTTAAGTAACGATAAATAATATCAAATGACATAAAGGTTCTACAATTCCCTAAATGAACATCGCTATATACGGTTGGACCGCAAACGTACATTCCCAAAAAAGGTGCATTTATAGCTTTAAATTCTTCTTTTGTTCTGCTTAATGTATTGTAAATAAATAATTTTTCCATAGTTAAATTAAAGAGTTTAAATGTAGCAAATAAAAAAAGACGGCACATAACCGTCTTTAATTTAAAATGAAATTAATGTGAATTAATTTTCGATTGGAGCGTCCCCAACATAAATTCCATTTTTGTATTTAGCAATTCGTTGTAAGATTCCATTCTCATCATAGATATATGCTTTACCATCCATTAATCGGTTATTATCGAAAATACCATCTTTGGTAATTTGTTTGTTTTTATTATAAGTAATGTTTTGTCCATTTAAAACCAATGGTCCTTTAGAAGTTACACCATTAGGCTTTTCGTCTGATTTAAGAACTAATTTTGGAGCATTATCAAGTGGTGATTCTTTAATTTTCACAATTGGTTTTTTAGGCTCGAACTCTTTAATAGAAGCTACATCAACATTGCCGTCATTATAAGTTTTTTCAGCTTTAATATCTCCATTCTCATGGTATTCTTTAATAACACCAGTTTCTTTACCATTAATAAAACTTCCTTCGATAGCTAACTGTCCGTTTTCATAAAAATATTTTACTGGACCTTCTCTTTTTCCACTTGCATTAAAATTGAATTCATGTTGTGGCTGTCCATTTTCATAATATAACTTATAAGGACCTGTCCATCTGTTATTTTTCCAAATCCCTTCTTCTGACACTTTACCATTTTCATGATACATAATGGCGTAACCATCAGTTCTTCCATTTTGAAATGTTAACTGATTCTTCATGTTACCATTACAATAAAATTCCAACCATTTTCCAATTTTTCGGTTATCATTATATTTACCTTTTTCAGCCACTTGTTCATCTGCATAACAAGATCCTGGTTTATGCTTTCCTTTTAAAACCCATTGACCTTGCTTTTTACCTAAAGCATCAATTAAATTGATAGTATCTTTACCTGTCGGACCACCAAATTCATATGACTGTGATTGAGCTTGACTCATTTGATAAACTAAAAAAATCAAGATAAAATATACTTTTCTCATAGGCTTTAATATTTATTGAACTGATATACTTTTGCTAAATTATGTATTTTTACTGTAAATCAAAAATAAAATTAGACAAACTATTCATTTTTAACGATGATTAATCAAAATTGGATTTGAGTTTAAGGTTGTACGTTATTTAGAATTAAAAAGTTACAAACTACATATCATATTTTATGCCAAGTTTGTTAACATATTTTCAACCAACGACGAAAGTTCATATTTTGACAACCAACCCCAATCTTCTTTAGTTTTATCTTCATTAATGCTTTTTGGCCAACTATCTGCAATAGCTTGCCTGAAGTCGGGATTGTAAGAAATGGTAAAATCGGGAATATGCTTTTTTATTTCAGTAGCAATTTGCTTAGGTGTAAAGCTAATTCCTGCTAAATTATAACTACTTCTGATTTTAACATGTTCCGAGGGTGCATGCATAATCTCTATTGTAGCTCTAATAGCATCTTCCATATGCATCATGGGCAAAGCTGTATTTTCAGTTAAAAAACATTCATATGTTTTATTTTTAAGAGCTTGATGGAAAATATGAACTGCATAATCTGTTGTTCCACCGCCAGGAGCTGATTTCCAACCAATTAATCCAGGATAACGTAAGCTTCTAACATCAACTCCGAATTTATGATAATACCACTCGCACCATCGTTCTCCTGCCTGTTTACTAATTCCATAAATGGTTGAAGGCTCCATAATAGTATATTGAGGTGTATTTATTCCTGGAGTTGTAGGGCCAAAAACGGCAATAGAGCTAGGCCAATATACTTTTGAAATGTGTTTTTCTTTTGCTAAATCTAAAACATTAAATAATCCTTCCATATTTAATTTCCATGCAAACATGGGGTTTTGCTCGCCAGTAGCAGATAATAAGGCAGCTAAAAGATAAACCTGAGATATCCCATGTTTTTTTACTATATTTAATAAAGCATCCTTATCTAAAACATCTAACTTTTCAAACGGATTAACATCTAATGCTGGAATAGGATTTAAATCAGCAGCTATCACATTACTTGAACCATATAATAAACTAAGTTCTTGCGCTAATTCAATCCCAATTTGTCCGCCAGCACCAATAATTAAAATTTTATCTTCTTTATTATACATTATAAAAGTTAGGTATATTTTTAGTTTTTACTACCTTTGCAAACGTAACTAAAAATGTGCTAATTTGAAAATCTATGTTTTTTTAAATTACCAAATTAAAAATAGTATAACCTGCAATTGTATCTATTTATGAAAATGCCAGAATTAAGAAATCGAATTAACAAAGACGAATTAAAGACTCGTTTAGCCCAAGAAAAAATTGAACGAGTTACTTTCTCTTTTTACAAATATGTAAAAATTGATAATCCTAAAGAACTTCGTGATAGTTTATTTACAAGTTGGACAAGCTTGAATTGTTTTGGCAGAATATATGTTGCTCAAGAAGGAATTAATGCACAAATGAGCGTGCCTAAGAGTAATTGGGATGATTTCGTTAATCAATTATATCAAGATATTCGTTTTGCAAATATTCCATTTAAAATAGCTTTTGACGATAACGGAAAATCGTTTTACAAACTAATTATTAAAGTCAAAGATAAAATTGTAGCAGATGGTATTAATGATGAAAACTTTGATGCTTCAAATACAGGATTTTATTTAAATGCAGAGGGTTTTAATAAAGCTATTGAAGACCCTAACACAATTGTGGTTGATATGAGGAATCATTACGAGAGTGAAGTTGGGCGGTTTGATAATGCGTTTTGCCCGGATGCTGATACCTTTAGAGAAGAATTACCTTTAGTAGTCGATCATTTAAAAGGACAAGAAGATAAAAAAGTAATTATGTATTGTACTGGTGGTATTCGCTGTGAAAAAGCGAGTGCCTATTTAAAACATAAAGGCTTTAAAGACGTTAATCACCTACAAGGCGGTATTATACAATATGCCAAAGAAGTGAAAGAACAAGGATTAGAAAGTAAATTCAGAGGTATTAATTTTGTGTTTGATGAACGTATTGGAGAACGAATTACTAAAGATGTTTTGAGTAACTGCCACCAATGCGGCAAACCTTGCGACACACATGTTAATTGTAAAAATGATGATTGCCATTTGTTATTTATACAATGTGATGACTGTGGCGAAAAAATGCAAGGCTGTTGTACTCCAAAGTGTCAGGAAATTGCAGCTATGCCAATTGAAATGCAACGTGAATTAAGAAAAGGAAAAATAAAAAATGGACCGGAGTGTTTATCTGTTTATAAAAGCAGATTACGTCCGAATCTAGCAGAAATATTAAAAATTGATTTATCTTTAAATAAAATTTAAAACAACTATATGCCCATATATCATCACTTAGGTAATATTCCTCAAAAAAGACATACCATTTTTAAATCTCCCAAAGGAAATTTTTACTATGAACAATTATTTGGCACCGAGGGCTTTAGCGGTCACTCGTCTCTATCTTACCATGTTCATCGCCCAACACAAGTAAAGGAAATTATTAAAAGTTATTCTGTTCAACCTAAAATAGCAATTGACAAAAACATTAAGTCGTTATTATTAAAAGGGTTTGACATTAAACCTGCAGCAGATTTTTTAGAAAGCAGAAAAACGCTTTTATTAAATAGCGATTGTCAAATTGGGTTAGCAGCGCCAACAGAAAGCTTAACTAAATATTTTTACAAAAATGCAGATGCTGATGAGCTAATATTCATTCATAAAGGAAAAGGAAAGCTAAGAACCTTTATGGGTAATATTAATTTTGAGTATGGCGATTATTTAGTTATTCCGAGGGGGATGATTTACCAGATAGAATTTGAAACATCAGAAAACCGCTTGCTTTATGTAGAATCTCATGCTCCTTATTATACTCCAAAACGTTATAAAAGCTCTTCAGGCCAATTACTAGAACATTCGCCATTTTGCGAACGTGATTTTAAATTGCCAACAGAATTAGAAACGCACGATGAAAAAGGTGATTTTATCATAAAAATAAAAAAAGAAGGGATGATGCATGAAGTTCTTTATGCTACTCACCCTTTTGATGTTGTTGGTTGGGATGGTTACAATTTCCCTTATGGGTTTAGCATTCACAACTTTGAACCTATTACAGGCCGTGTTCATCAGCCACCTCCAGTTCATCAAACATTTGAAACATCAACTTTTGTAGTTTGCTCATTCGTGCCACGTTTATATGACTATCACCCTCAATCTATTCCTGCTCCATACAATCACAGTAATATTGATAGCGATGAAGTATTATATTATGTTGATGGTGATTTTATGAGTCGTAATAATATAGAGCAAGGTCATATTACATTACATCCAAAAGGTATTCCACACGGACCTGCTCCTGGGGCAATGGAACGAAGTATTGGACAAACAGTAACTCAAGAATTAGCCGTAATGGTAGATACATTTCGTCCATTACAAGTTACGGAAGAAGCGATGGGTATTGATGATGGAAAATATTATAAAAGCTGGGTAGAATAAGGATCTATTAAAATAAATTCTTTCTAAAGTTTACTTAATTTTCAATTTGCCTTTACGCCAGGCATCAATAAATTGAGCCCAAGCTAAAGGATTTAATAAACTGATGCTAGGATATTGACCAGCTTGATAAAGCTTAGTATATTGCTGTTGCATTCGTACTCTATAATTTGCGGCAGCATCCATAGAGCCGCCATTTATAGATGCCCTTACGTCTTCATTATCCATATTTTTATAAGCTCTTTCTATATCTGTGTCAGATAAGTCTAAATTAAGTATTGCTCTTTTAAATTGCTCTTTACTGGGCCAAGGAAATACATTAACAGTAGCTAATTGAATGGTATCTTTTGTTAAAATTTGAATAATAGAATAATGTCTTCCCGTTAATGTATCCGATAAATTATACGATTTGGATTTATGATTGATAGAGAAAAACTGCATCTCATCACCTGCTTTTGCAACTACTGTAAAGAATCCGTAAAAATCACTAACTGTGCCAGAATGAGTGCCTTTAAGCATAATAGATACAAAAGGTAATGGCTGTAAACTATCATCTAATACAACTCCCGAAATTTGAATATATTTATCTGAAACTGGACTGTGCGTGTTAGTTGTTTGCGAATAATCCTTTAAAGAAATAAAAAGTAAAATATAAAATAATAGTTGTTTCATTTGTAATAGTTATTTTTTTAGTTATCACATAATATACCCATTATATTTATTGGTGTTTATTTGAAACAAATTCATTGTTAATGGGTTTTTCATTTTAACAATTGTTTTGATGTAAATCTAAGGTTTAATAAGCATTTTTTTTATAATTAAACAAAAATTAACAACTATCAATTAGATTATGATTTTTGAAATGACACTAAATAATTGATTAAATTTATGTACTTTTCAAATTAATCAGTCATCGATTGAAACTAAAAATTTTAATACTTCTATTTTGTTTTGTAAATAGTATTCTATTTGCGTATGACTCAACTTCTGTATTTAAAAAACGTAAGATACTTTTAGGAATTACTTCAGTTGCTTTAACATCAAGCTCATTGGTATATCTTAATCAGGCTTGGTATCAGCAATATAATACTTCACAATTCCATTTTTTTAATGACAATGATGAGTGGCTACAGATGGATAAATGTGGGCACATAATTACAACTTATCAAACAGGAAGATTAATGATGAGTGCTATGGAATGGGCAGGTTGCACAAAAAAAAAAACAATTAATAATAGGGGGATTTAGCGGACTTGCTTATATGAGTGCTATTGAAGTCATGGATGGATATAGTAAAGGTTGGGGGTTTAGTTGGGGAGATATGAGTGCTAATTTACTAGGCAGTGGGTTAGCTATCGGACAAAAAATAGTATGGAACGAGCAACGTATTCATTTGAAATTCTCCTATTCTTCATCTTCTTATGCTCAATATAATCCTAGCTTATTAGGTAAATCATTTTCGGAGCAAATATTAAAGGATTATAACGGACAAACATACTGGTTGAGTGTCAATCCATCAGCATTTATGAAACCACAAACTAAATTCCCAAAATGGTTGAATATTGCTATAGGCTATGGTTCCAATGGCATGATAGGAGCGGAAAATAATAATATGATTATAACCGATAAAGATGGAAAGATTATTAATTTTAATCGTTATCGACAATGTTATTTATCGTTAGATGCTGATTTAACAAGAATTAAAACAAAATCAAAAGTTTTAAAAACCATTTTTTCCTGTATTAATATTATAAAAATTCCCTTCCCAAATATTGAATTTAGTGAAGGAAAAATAAAAGGAAACTATTTTTAAGACCAATTAAACCCTTTGCTGTAAATAAAGTCCAATAGGCCATATGCAACATTATTCTGATGAAGATATATTAGCTTTATACCGCGATGAAGGATCTCGAAATATGGCCTTGCATCATCTAATTAAGAAGTATCAACAAAAATTATATTGGCATATCAGGAAAATCGTCATTAGCCATGATGATACAGATGATGTGCTACAAAATACATTTATCAAAGTTTGGAAGGGCTTAATTAATTTTAAAGAAGAGTCGCAATTATATACATGGATGTATCGAATTGCCACTAATGAATCTTTAACTTTTTTAAAACAAAAAGCAAGGGCAAATACAACTTCGATTCATTCTATAGAATATCAATTATCAAAATCATTAGAAAGTGATAGCTTTTTTAGTGGTGACGAGATTCAGTTAAAACTTCAAAACGCAATCTTAACCTTACCTGAAAAGCAACGATTGGTATTTAATATGCGTTATTATGATGAAATGCCTTATGAACAAATGTCGGAAGTACTAGAAACATCTGTTGGTGCATTAAAGGCATCTTACCATATTGCTGCAAAAAAAATAGAAGAACTTATAATAAATCATTAAACCTTAATTCATTAATCCAGTCAAAATGCCATAATGAGTCATAACGAAGATCATAATTTTAATAATGAACCAAATTTTTCTTTTGAAAATAAGGGGAAAATTCCATTTGGTTTACCGTCAGATTATTTTGCTTCGTTTGAAGAAAAAATAAAGCTCAAACTAGAATTAGAAAATGAATTGACTGAGTTTCCTTTATTAAATAGCATTTCAAAAGGGCCTGTATTTAAGGTTCCTTTAAATTATTTTACAGAAAATTATACTGCTATGGAATGCCAGGCTGAATTAGCTTTCTATAAAAAATTACAAACTATTAAAAAACCAGTATTTAATGAATTAGAAATTGAATATGCTCATTCGCTTAATCAATCTATCAATCACAAAATTGAATTAGCGAACGAATTGAAAGATTATCAAACGTTATATCATCTTGATAAAACTAATCCATTTGTTGTTACTGAAGATTATTTTGAAACTTTTGGGATGCGCGTGAAAGATAAAATTTATTCATCTCATGATAAATCAGTTTCTGTTTTTGATATAATTGCAGAATTCATATTTAACAAAAAAATGGCTTTTGCATTTACTGTTATAGCCATTATTGGACTTTCTATCTACTTGTATCAATCAACAAAACCAATACCAATAAGCCATTGTGAAACATTAGCTTGTTTAGAAAAACTAGAAATCATTAATCATTCATCATTTTCAAATTTGGATGATGACCAGTTAATAGAAATGGTAAATATAAAAACACTTAATAAACAATTACAATCTACAATTTCTCAATCTGACTCCACTGAACATGAACAATATATTTTAGATAATGTAAATACAGATCAATTATTAGAAGAATTATAACAACTAAAACATGAAAAATATTAAATTAATATACTTACTTATCTGTTGGCTTATTGCGAGTATTGCTGTTGGCCAAATAGAAAGCAAGCGCGATAAAATAGAGGCATTGAGAGTTTCCTTTATTAGCCAAAAGGTAAATTTCACTACACAGGAAGCACAAGCTTTTTGGCCATTATATAATGAGTACCAAGACAAGGTAATTAATGCACGCAAATCATTTAGACAGCAATATAATAAAAACACAGACTATAATTTTACTACAGACAAAGAAGCTGAAGCATACTTAAATGCTGAAATAATTTTAAAACAAAAAGAAGTTGAATATTATAAAGATTATTTAGACAAATTAAAAAAAATAATTCCTGTCAAAAAAATAGCATTACTTTTAAAAGCAGAAGAAGAATTTAAAAAAGAATTAATAAAAAACATTAAAGGAAATTCGCCCGATTAATGAGAATTCTAAAACAACTATATCTAATTTGCAGCTTTTTGTTTTTTGGCTCAAAGCTTTTAGCCTTTAATCATGATAGTTTAAAAGTAGTTAAACCTGCTAAACATTATTTTAAGACTACTATTTATACTGATTACTATAGCAGAGGTAAACGAGAATTAAATGACGTTACCTTTCAATCAATAAAATTAAAAAGCTATCAAGTAAATCAATTTGTAATTGGTGTAAATGCTCCATTATTTACAAAAGATTTTTACAAAAAAGATAGTACGCGTATTTCCAACTTCCATTTATTAATAACAGGAAGTTATTCCTCAGTAAATCCTCTATTTGATGGCATTACAGAGCAACATCATTTGAGTAAAACATCTTTAGGATTGAGGGCTATCTATAATACGGGTAAGAGAAGTATATTTTTTGTTGAATTTTCACCTTACATGACTCAGGATAATGGTTACAACTATACACAAACTTACAGATTAGCTAGCTCAGTTATTTATAATTGTACAGTCAATAAATATTTTAGTTTTAGATTAGGCTATACTCGTTCATATGCTTTGGGTAATCGTTATCACCTACCATATATCGGTTTTAGAATAGGAAAATTAGATGGAGTCAACTTTAGCATGCAATTCCCTAGAAGTATAAGTTTAAATCTTCCTATTGGTAAATATGTAAAAACAAGTTTATATACTAAACCACAGGGCGGTGTATACTCATTTGCCAACAGCGATACAATTTACTATTTAAACCCTGATAAAAAACTAAACTTCGGTATAAATGAACTTATTTCAGGACTAAGAATTGATGTTTTGCCTAATAACTATTTTAATTTTTATGTAAGCGCAGGATATACTACTCAAAATAATATTAGTTTTTATTCAGAAACATTTAATAATGATAATAAAGGTGTATATAAAAATTTTTATACCGAAAAAATAGGTAAATCGTTATTTATAAATGCAGGTTTAGTTTTCAAATTCGGAAAATCAAAATCAATTTATAATAATTACAATTTATATGATGCGCAAGATTTGAATACAATCATCGATGGTGGCGAAAATAACATAAAAACAGGGAATTCGCAGATTCCAGCCAAGCAATCTAAAATCAAAAATTTAAAGCCTAGTGAGGTTCAAGATTTGATTGATGTACAAGATGTGTATTAAATTATACTGAGAATATTAGCCTTCAAAGGTTTTTAATTCTAATTTTTCGCCATCAAAAACAGCATAGGAGCAATCGTTGATCCATTCACCCAAATTGATGTAGCGCGAGGTTGGTGTTGGCTTTAAATCAAGAGGTAAATGACGATGTCCGAAAATATAAAAATCTGTATGTTCTTTTTTTGATAGTTCTTTACAATAAGACATAAGCCATTCGTTATCTTCTCCTAAAAATTGTTTATCGCTATCTCCAGTTGTTATTCGGCTGCGCTTGCTAGAACGACGGGCTATCCAAAAACCAATATTAGGATGCAACGCATTAAAAGACCATATTAAAAAAGGATTTGTAAAACATTTTTTTAAAAATTTATACCACTTATCTCCTGGACCTAAACCATCGCCATGTCCAATTAAAAAAGATTTATGATTATATGTTTTCTTTATCGGAGCGTGATTGACTGTAACGCCTAATTCCTGAACAAAATAATCACGCATCCATAAATCATGATTACCTGTAAAAAAATGAACTTTTATTCCACTATCTGTAAGCTCTGCGATTTTGCCTAACAAACGCGTTTGGCCTTTAGGTATAGTGTATTTATATTCCCACCAAAAATCAAAAATATCGCCTACCAAATATATTTCTTCTGCATCTGATTTGATAGCATCGAGCCAACGCACAATCTTTTTTTCGCGCGCTAAACTCAACTCAAAGCTTGGAACACCAAGGTGAAAATCAGAAGCAAAATATATTTTTTTGTTAGCCTGCATTAAAAGAAACTATCTGTAATTAATGTTTTAGGTTTTATGTTATGCAAATTTAATGTAAATCTAATGGTATCAAAAAAACCTTTGTTGTTTGCTAATAACTCATTTTTAATATCAGTGCTATAAAAAACGGGAATATAAATATCTAAAATATTTTTCCATATACAGATATTAACGCCTGCATCAAACAGAATACGGTCAATTTCACTTGCTCCCATATCTAAAAATAATTTAAGAGGTAATTTGCCAACTTTAGGCGATTTGATATTTAAAGCCACTATCCATTTAGATGTTTGCCCATTATTAGTTAAGATTTTAAATGCACCATCAGCTTCAACCATTTGTGCACCTGCTATATTTTTTGAATCATTTCTACCAACGTAATTATAATCATACAAATAATCTTTTGTTCCACTAAATCCGCTCATTCGGAATCTATAATCATTTTGGAAATTAGTATTTTGAAAAACAAAAGCTCCTGCAAATAATCGTATATCCAAACTATTTTTATGTTTAAATGTAATGGCGTAGTTTAAATCCGCACTTAATTTGCCAAACAAATCGTTGTGCTGAAAATTAACATTAAGCTTGAAAGGGTTAATTATTCTATCATTTTGGAGTGTATAGTACAAATTATTAATAATAGTTGTTTTATTAATAATACTAATAGAAGACTGAGACTTATTAATAGTATCTATATTATTTTTTTCATTATCTACAAACAAATTAGTATTGGTATAACCAATATGTTGCGTGATGCTACTCCGAGAGTTTTGTTTTTTAAGTTCAAAATCAAGAGTGGCAGATGCTTTATAATAATTTAAATTGAAGGATTTGTTATTTGTACCATTGATATCATTAAACGATTTTGCATTAAAATAATCGTGTGAAAAAGATTTAGCTTTAGCTATAAACGTTATCTGCTGCAATACTTTGTTGTTTTGAGTAAAGTTTAGCGTTAAATCTGCAAATCCCACTGGGGTTTTGCTACCAAAGGCATACATAGGAGCTAATGTAAATTCAACTTTTTTTTGCAAGAAACTATAGTTATAAAATGCACAGCCTAACATAAATTTATTGTATTGATTGTAACCTAATATCGGCAAATAATTTACCTGATTATATTTTGGATTATCTATTTTTCCAATGAAGTTAAATTGAAACCCTTCTATTTTTTTAAACAATCCTTTTGTACTTATTCTGTTATTTTTCCGATTGATATCTGGCATATAATTTTCTCCATCAATTTTAAATTCATCCACTTTAGCAGCAGGAAATTCAATTATGCGTTTTCCATAAAATCCATTATACCATACGGTTCCAACCAATTGTCCATTTCTATAACCAGACACAGAAACTGGGCTCAATATATCGCCTTTGTTTTTAATTAAAACTGTGTGACTATGGTCTTGCAACTCTTTTTGCTTTATTATTTTATAATCAATTTTTTTATTTGTCATCAGCAAATCTTCTTCAAACCAATGCAAGTCTGCATTCAAATAATATGATAGTGTTTTAATTAAATCAGTAGGGTTAGGATGTTTAAATTTCCATTGTTCGAAATAGAATTGCATAGCCTCATCAAATTTATCTTTACCCAAATAATTCATTAAGTAATCAAACACTAGCGCTGACTTGCTATAAACGATTGCTCCATAATTAAATTCTGTAAATTTTGAAGCCTCTGTTTCTATAGGTTGATCAAGGTTTTTTTTAGCAGCTAAAAAATAAGCAAATTCATATTCTGCTCTATGCTTAAATTTATTTAAACCAAAAAATTTAAATGTGCTATCTTTACCTAATACACTTGTTAATTTTAGTTCAGGATATTTTGTTCGGATATAGCGCATTTCATAAAATGAATTTAAACCTTCATCTAAAAATGGATAATCTCTTTCATTATTTCCTAAAATACCATAAAACCAATTATGCCCAACTTCATGCATGATTGTTGTTTCTAACGTAAATGCATTACTACTTTCACCAATGATGGTAATATTTGGATATTCCATACCACCACCAGCGCTTATTGTACCATCAATTGCTGTTACATGATTATAAGGATAATCACCATTTAATAAAGAATAAAAAAACGTTGCATCGTGAATATATTCTAAAGATTTAGCCCATAATTTCGGTTCACTATTAGTAAAAAAAGCCCACGAATCAATTAAGCTGCCTGTGTTAGGTAAATGCATTTCTCCTTTAAGAACATGGAAACGTTTATCTGCAAACCATGCGAAATCGTGCACTCGATATTGCTTAAAGCGAATGGTTTTATACTCTTTACTAGATAACGGAAAAGAATTATCAGACGAGAAATTTGAATCAGCAATCATTTTAGCGGTTTCATTTGCTTTGTTTAAAAGCCAAAGTTCTTCTTCCGGCTCATCTATTCTATCACCAGTTGCGGCCAACACGTAATTTTTAGGTAAAGTAATATTCACATCAAATGCTCCAAACTCGCTATAAAATTCGCCTTGATTCAAATATGGCATTTGATGCCATCCATCTCGGTCAAACACTGCGGGCTTAGGATACCATTGTGTAATTGCATAAGCTTGACCAATGTGGCCTAACCGCGAAATTTTAGCTGAAGGAAGTTTTACGTGAAAGGGTGTTGAAATAGTAATAGTATCAAGCGGTTTGAGTGGATTTGTCAAATACAATTTACATATGTCTATATGCTGAGCATCATATTCCCATTTAATTGGTTTTCCATTTACTAAAAAATTCAAACTATCGATGTATCCTAAATCTTCAGGTTTAGCAAAATACATTTCCGTTTCTTTATTTTCTAGCAATTGTTTAGCTAAGGCTGTTTCATTGTTTTTATAGGCATTTGGCCATAAATGAAAATAAATAAACGAAAGAGAAGTATTTGATTTATTGATGTATTCAATTTTTTCAAATGCAGATAAATCATGCGTCACGTCATTCAGGGTAACATCAATTTTATAATTAACCTCTTGCTGAAAATAATTTTGCTGAGCGCTAACAAAAGAGAAAGAGAAAAGAAAACTAATAATAAAAAATAATCTCAACATGTTTTAAAGATAATGGTTATTAGTAACTTAAATCCTTTAAGTGAAAAAAGTCTTTTAAGTCTTAATTACTTTAAAACTTCTGCTAATTTTTCGTCTAACTCAGCACCTCTTAAATCAGTTGCTAAAATTTTACCTTCTTTATCAATTAATACGGTGAAAGGAATAGACTCTACTGCATATATTCTTACAGCTTCGCTGTTCCAAAATTTAAGATCACTAACTTGAGGCCATGTTAAACCTTCCTTTGATATGGCTTCAATCCAAGCATCTCGTTCTTTATCTAACGATACACCATAAATTTCAAAGCCTTTGCTTTTATATTTTTCGTAGCAACGTTTTACGTTAGGTAATTCTTTACGGCAAGGTCCGCACCAACTAGCCCAAAAATCAATTAACACCACTTTACCTCTTAAATTAGATAATGCTAAATCTTTGCCATTTGGCATGGGTAATATTAACTCTGGTGCTTCTGCTCCAACTTTAATAGCTTGTGATCTGCTAAGTGTCATTTCAGTTTGTTGCACCATACCATGAAAAGATTTCACGTCATTATTATTAGGATATTTTTTGGTTAAACCTTTATCTAGTTCATGATAGGTTTCTAAATAAGATTCAGTATTTAATTGTTGCACAGCCATAATAGATGCAAAAGACTGTGGGTTTTCTTTTATTTTTTTTGATAACACATCATCATAAACTTTCATCATTTCTTCATAAGGTTTTTGTAATGACTTTGAAAGGGATACAATTTTCAATGAATCTTCTTTACTTAAACGTTCTTTTTTTGTTATGAATCTAATTTTCATAACAGAATCGTTAATGATATTTCCCAAAGAATCTGTACGATGTTTTTGACCTTGAGCTAAGGTGTTATATTCTAAATACAATTTGGTATCAGGAGAACCTTCTGCTTTATAGGTATTTCCCAAATCGCGTGCATCGCCTGTAATCATTACTTTTTGGGCAGAATCTAAAACCAACATGGCAAAATTAGAAGCACTAATTCTTAAACGGTAAAAACCAACAGATGGAGAATAATGATTCATTTTAAAATCACCCTTTTCACCTATAATAGCGCTATCAATAACATTAGCACCTTGTTGGCCAAGTTTTTCTAAGTAAATAGACTCGCCTTTCGTATTTGTTAAATTACCAGTGATTTCAAAACTTGAAGCATTCTTGTTTGAATTATCGCAAGCATAAAGCCATGTAAGTGCTATTGCAGCTATGATTAGTTTTTTCATTATTATTTAATATAGGATTCAAATATCTTATTTATTTCGGGAATAACAATAAGTAAGAGCTAAGATATAAGTTGTTAGATTCTGGATTTAGAACTTATTGAGAATTTGACTAATCAAACAACTTAATTAAAAAAAATAACTATCCACTTAATTAAGCTTAGCAGGTAAAACCATTATAAATTCAGGTATTTGAACATTAAACTCTGTTTTATCAACTAACTTTAACATAGTATAATAACCACTCATTTTGCCAATTTCAGTGCTGAAATCACAGCCACTATTATACGAATAAGTTTCTCCGGGTTGAATACTTGGAGTTTCACCAACCACACCTTCACCCTCTACCTCTCTCATTTCGCCATAGCCGTCTATGATATCCCAATGTCTGCTTAATAATCTCACAGTATATTCGCTTTTATTAATAATCGTTACTTCATAAACAAAAAAATAATGATTGCTCTTAGGGCTAGACTGTGGCGCGTAATAACGGGTTTGTACCGAAATTTGTATACCATGTGTAATAATCGAGTTCATAAATCTATATTTACTATAAAACTTAACGAAATATATGCTATTAAAATTAGTTATCAAAATAAAATAAATAAAATAAATTATTGATTATCAAGCATTTAAAAATATTATTTTATTTTAAGTTTCCTTTAAAAAGTACCCTCAAAATAACTTATATTTGTACCCCGATTTTTAATTGAGGTAAAAACAGGGATTAATTATTATAAACTAACCGCTTTGGTAGCCTCATTATACCAAATACAATTAATAAATAAATGGCAGAAAAAAATGCAACAGTTGGTAATCCAGATTTTGACTGGAATTCAATTGGAAAGAAAAACGACAATTACTCATCAGACGAGCGTACAAAGTTAGATGAAATGTATGGTAAATCATTAAGCACTATTGCTGATGCACAAACTATGCAAGGTACTGTAGTATCTAAAAACTCACGTGAAGTTGTTGTAAACATTGGTTACAAATCGGATGGTGTGGTTTCTTTATCAGAATTCCGTTATAATCCTGATTTAAAAATTGGTGATTCTATCGAAGTTTTTATTGAAAAAGCTGAAGATGTAAATGGTCAATTAATTTTATCTCACAAAAAAGCTCGCGCTGGAAAATCTTGGGATAGAGTTAATGAGGCTCTTAATACAGACGAAATTATTAAAGGTTTTGTTAAATGTCGCACTAAAGGTGGATTAATCGTTGATGTATTTGGTATTGAAGCATTCTTACCAGGTTCTCAAATTGATGTGAAACCTATTCGTGATTACGATGTTTACGTTGGTAAAACAATGGAATTTAAAGTTGTGAAAATCAACAATGAATTTAAAAACGTTGTAGTATCTCACAAAGCGTTAATTGAGGCAGAAATTGAATCTCAAAAACGTGATATCATCTCTAAATTAGAAAAAGGACAAGTATTAGAAGGTGTTGTAAAAAACATTACTTCTTACGGTGTGTTTATTGATTTAGGTGGTGTTGATGGATTAATCCACATTACTGATTTATCTTGGGGACGTATTAACCACCCAGAAGAAATTGTAAAATTAGACGAGAAAATTAACGTTGTAATTTTAGATTTTGATGATGATAAAAAACGTATTGCTTTAGGTTTAAAACAATTATCTGCTCATCCTTGGGAAGCTTTAAGTCCTGATATTAAAGTAGGCGATAAAGTTAAAGGTAAAGTAGTAGTTTTAGCTGATTATGGTGCTTTTGTTGAAATTGCTCAGGGTGTAGAAGGTTTAATTCACGTTTCAGAAATGTCTTGGTCTCAACATTTACGTTCAGCTCAAGAGTTCTTAAAAGTAGGTGATGAAGTTGAAGCAGTTGTTTTAACTTTAGATCGCGAAGAGCGTAAAATGAGCTTAGGTGTTAAACAATTAACTCCTGATCCTTGGAATATCATTATTGATAAATATGCTAAAGGTTCTAAGCATACAGGTACAGTGCGTAACTTCACTAACTTTGGTGTGTTTGTTGAATTAGAAGAAGGTGTTGACGGATTAGTTCACATCTCTGATTTATCTTGGAGCAAAAAAATCAAACATCCATCTGAGTTCTGTAAAGTAGGTGATAAATTAGATGTAGTGGTATTAGAAATAGATGGAGAAAATCGTCGTTTATCTTTAGGTCACAAACAATTAGAAGATAATCCTTGGGATATTTTCGAAACTGTGTTTACAATCGATTCAGTTCACCAAGGTACTATCACTTCTATCAATGATAAAGGTGCTACAGTAAACTTAACTTATGGTGTTGAAGGTTTCTGCCCGTCTCGTCACTTAAACAAAGCTGATGGAACAGTTGCAAAAGTTGAAGATGTTATGGATTTCAAAGTAATTGAATTCAGTAAAGAATCTAAACGTATTGTAGTTTCTCATGCTCGTTTACATGAAGAAGTGAAAGAAGAAGCTCGCAAAGTTGAGAAATCTAACAAAGCAGCTGAATCTGATGAAACTAAAAAAGCGGTTAAGAAAATGAAAGATAACCAAGAGAAAACTACTTTAGGTGATATCTCTGCATTATCTGACTTGAAAAATAAAATGGACGGTAAATAATCCGTTCCTCGCCCTACCCTCTTTTGCAAAAGAAAGGAAAGGTAAGATATTATCAGGCGTGAGATCCTGATAATAGAAAACTAAAATTCGTCATGGTTTTTTAGTTTTTGAGAACTAAAAGCCCCTTCAGGAAACTGAAGGGGCTTTTAGTTTTTAATACAACTATTTTTATAATATTAAGAGATTATTATTCTGCTATAAAAAAATAATCATTGCAATCATAATCAATAGAACAAAAAAAATAAGTGATTAAATGATAAGTAATTCTAGCGTTTGTTCTTTTTATAATGACATCAAACAGTTTAAGGATTAATTCATCCCTCTTTGTTTTTTGATGTTCTCGTAGGACTCTTGTATTTTTTGAAATTTTTCTTGAGCACCTTTTTGATATTCATCGCCCATAGCAGCTACTTTATCCGGATGGTAGCGAATAGCCATTTGACGATAAGCCTTTTTAATTTCCTCTTCAGTTGCATTGCTTTCTATACCCAATACTGTATAATCTGAATTTACATCGCGATAAAACATATTTTTAACGCTTTCAAAATCAGCCTGAGGTACTTCCATTAAATTAGCAATACGTTTTAAAATTTGTAATTCAACATCGGCTACATGTCCGTCTGCTTTGGCAATTCCAAATAAGTAATGCATTAATTGAATACGCACTTCTACCTGTGTACGAAGTTTAATATCGCTGCAAATTTTTTCTAAAGGGATTTCCCCTCCATTCACATAATGCTTCAATGTTTGCAAATGTGCTACAGAAAATTGTGGACCAAATTGCTGAGAGAAAAAAGATTTTACATAATCCAATTCTGCTCTAATAACTTTGCCATCTGCTCTCATAACAGCTGCTGATAATGCAATAAGCATATTAGCAAAATCACCACTACCAGCACTAGAATGTTGTTTGTAATATGTAAATACATCTTCTGCGCCACCTTTGGATTTAATTTGTCCACTAATATTAGCATAATTATCAATTAAGGATCCAATTAAAAATCCGATAAATGCTCCGAAAAAATTTTTGCCTAAAAAGAAAAATCCGATGGCTGCTCCTATAAACTTAAACATTGAGGTATATTTAATAGTAAAATGAATGTAAATATAATATAATGCTTTCTTTTTATTGCTGTTAAAATAGCTAATTATTTAGCTTTTTTAATCATACTTTAAAAACTAAAAATGTAAATTTGGAATACTCTAATATTTTGTATCATAATACTGCGATGAAAAAACACACTTTAGTTTTTGCACTTCAACTTATTTATTTGATTAGTAGTGCCCAACAATGGATAACAAAAAATTACTTATATGATTCTATTATTGATGTAAAATACGGTACAGCAATTAATTTTAATGGAGTGAATGATACTCTGCATATGAATATTTATACCCCTAAATGTTCGGATGCTATTTCTAGAAGACCGTTAATGTTAATAATACACGGAGGCGCATTTTTAGCTGGTACTATATATGATCCAAATATTATTAAAATGAGTAGGGATTTTGCAAAACGAGGTTACGTAACTGCTGCTATCGAATATCGCTTGGGTTTTGTTTCTGATGATAATGCATGGACTTGCAATTTCCCGAATTATTCATGCATATTTGGAACTGACTCAAGTGAATGGCACCGAAGTTATTTTAGAGCTATACAAGATGGTAAGGGAGCTTTACGGTATTTAATTAATAGAAATGTACAATATAGAATTGATACTAATAATGTTTTTGTAGTAGGCGAAAGTGCTGGAGGATTTATTGCTTTAGGAATTGGCTTTATGGACACTATCTCTGAAAAACCAATATTGGCTAACGCTATATCGAGTGTTCCTCCTCCTCATATTAGCTCACAAAATTGTACTTATAATGTTGGTAAAACTTTTACAACAACAACAATTGCTCGACCTGATTTAGGAAATATAGATGGAAATATTGAACCAACAACAGTGAAATATAAAATAATGGGCGTGGGAAATTATTATGGCGCCATTATGGGCGATTATTTTAAATATACAAAGGCAGGCTCCTCTGCTCCAGCTTTATATTTATATCATCAACCTTGCGACTTAGTAGTACCGTATAATACTGGTAGGGTTCAAGCTGGTTTTTCGTGGTGTATGGCCAATTGTTACAGTTGTTTTGGTATAGCAAATACACCAATTGTTTATGGAAGTAATTCTATTAAAAATATGATTACAACAAACAATTATCCAATCACTATATATAATGATATGACTACGAACTCAAATCCAAACAGCTGCATTTTTGGAACTTGGAGCTGTTCAGATCAAATTAACAATCCTTGTCATGAAATTGATAATTACACATTAAGAACAACAAACATGGCGACTTTTTTTGCCAGTAAAATTTCTACAACTACTATTTGTTTGCCAGAAACAATTAATCTAATTAAAGAAAACACTTTAAAGAATGATATTTTAATTTCACCAAATCCATTTAATGAAAGAATTATAATTACAAATACTTCAAATCAAAATTTGAAGTATAATTTGATTGATGTAATGGGTAATAATGTATCAAAAGGGGATTTATCTGAAGGTATAAATGAATTACATTTTAATAATAGAATTAAATCAGGAATCTATTTTATTCAAATTTATAATAACATTTATATTACTTCTTATAAACTCGCATGTGTAGAAAACTGATTATGCCTGAGCTTCTTTTAATTGCAAGAACATGTCATTAAAGCGCGCTCTAACTTTTTCTATAAAAGCCGCATTAATAATGCTTTTAATACGTTCTACAGATTTAACATCTTCGGTATAAAACTTAAAAGCTTGCTCCATGGGACCTGCTTCAAATTTTACAATAAATTTATCATTCATTTGGAAAATAGAAATGCTAATTGAAGGATGAGGAATGGAATCGATGATGCGCATAAAAATAATACTAAATTAAGTACAAATATAAGTATCTGTATTAGATTCCTTTATAGTTTTTATAAAATCACTGTAAATATTAGGTACTGTTAAAAACGGTTAATCTAAGTGCTTTATAAAATAATAGTTATATTTGTAAACTATTATATAATTAAACTTTTTTATATATAAACAAAAATGAATGTACCTGTTGGAACTAAAGCTCTGATCTTATCAAAACGGTATTATGGAGTATTAAGTAAAAGCCTTGAAAATATCGATATTGAAAGGTATTACTCCATCCTTTATTTTTTAAACGAAAATGATGGTTGTAATCAGCAACATATTTGCAATAATTTAGCTATTGACAAAACAGCTATGGTTAAGGTAATTGATTACCTAATCAAGTCTGGTTTTGTTGACCGAAAAGTTAATCCTGAAGATAGACGCGAACATTTTATTATATTAACAAAAAAAGGTATTAAGCAAACCGAAGAAATAGTTAACGCTTTTAAAGCAATTGATGCTGAGATTTTTTCTACTATTTCAAAATCTGATAAAAATACGTTCATCAAAGTATTATGTCTATTAACCAATAAATTAAATGACTTACCATCCAACGATTTATTTTTTAATTATAAAAAAACTGCTAAGGCAACTAAAAAATAACAACACTAAAAATTAAACATAGTTATGAAAAAAATTCCGAATTGGATAATTATTAGCATTGTGATTGCTCTTATAGTAGCATCCAAATTTATCTTCTTTTCAAAAAAAGAAGATAAAACATCAGCAAATAAAGGAAAAATTAAAGGCCCAATTGGCGTCAATTATTTTGTGGCCAAGCCAGTTGCATTTGCCAATGATGTTTTTGCTACTGGTAAAATTGGTGCTTTGAATCAAATAGATATTTTACCTGAAGTCAGCGGTAAAGTGATAGCCATTTATTTTCAAGAAGGCGAGACTGTAACTAAAGGCAGTCTTTTAATCAAATTAAATGATGCTGATTTACAAGCGCAGTTATTGAAATCAAAAACATTGATAACGTTATCTGAACAAAAACTGGAACGATTAAAAAAACTCATAGCAATTAACGGTATTAGTCAAGAAGAATTTGATATGCAACAAAACGAATTAAATTCTTTAAAAGCAGATCAGGCATACATTATAGCACAAATAGCTAAAACTACTATTATTGCACCATTTACAGGCATTGTTGGTTTAAAAAATATCAGTGAAGGTTCTTTTGTAAGTACGATTTCTCCTATTGCTTCTTTAGTTCAGGTAAAGCCTTTGTATGTTGAATTTTCTGTACCAGAAAAATACAGCAGTTTATTCAAGAAAGGCATTAAAGTTAATTTTACAAGTGAAAATGGAAATCAAAAAGAATTATATCCTGCTTCTATTTATGCCATAGAGCCCCGAGTAGATGAAGTAACCAAAACCATTAAAGCGAGAGCAATGTATACCGGAAATCAAACATTTTATCCGGGTAGCTTTGTAAAAGTATTTGCTAATTTGGGTGAAACCGAAAACGCACTTATGATTCCGACAGCATGTGTTATTCCTACTTTGAAAGGACAAAAAGTATTTGTGAGTAAAAATGGCATCGCTACCGAAATGCTTGTAAAAATTGGTGTTAGAACAGAAACACAAATACAAATCATAGATGGATTAAACTCAGGAGATACTATTCTTACTACCGGTTTATTATCAGTTAAAAAAGATGCGCAATTAAAATTATTAAAATCAATCAACTAATATGGATTTAGCAGAATTAAGTGTAAAGCGACCTGTATTAGTGACCGTTTTTTCAATCATCATTATTTTATTTGGTGCTATCGGTTTTAAATATTTAGGCGTTCGAGAATTTCCATCTATTGATCCACCTGTGATTACAGTTCGCACAAGCTATACAGGTGCGAATGCAGATGTTATTCAATCTCAAATTACAGAACCTTTAGAGAAAGCTATTAATGGTATTGATGGAATTAGAACATTATCCTCAGCTTCTAATCAAGGTACTAGTATAATTACTGTTGAATTTAACTTAAGTTCTAATTTAGAAGCAGCAGCCAATGATGTGCGTGACAAAGTTTCGCAAGCTGTTAGGCAATTACCTCAAGATATTGATGCGCCTCCAGTAGTGTCTAAAGCTGATGCTAATTCAGACCCCATATTATCAATGACACTAGTAAGCGACACGCGTTCCTTATTAGATGTGAGTGATTATGCGGAGAATGTAATTGCTCAAAATCTACAAACCATATCAGGCGTAAGTGCTGTTCAAATTTGGGGGCAACGTCGTTACTGCATGCGCATCCGTTTACAACCTGATAAATTAGCAGCGTATAGCTTAACTCCGTTAGATATAAAATTGTCTTTAGATAAAGAGAATGTGGATTTACCTTCAGGGAAAATAGAAGGGAACACAACAGAATTAACGGTTAATACAATTGGAAGATTATCTACCGTTCCCGAATTTGAAAACATGATCGTAAAAGAAAGCGACAACAATATTGTTCGTTTACGTGATGTAGCAAAGGTTGAATTAGGTGCTGAGAATGAAGAAACAATTTTAAAAGAATCGGGAACACCGATGATTGGCTTGGCTTTAGTGCCTCAACCAGGAGCCAATTATGTGGAAATTTCAGACGAGTTCTATAAACGCTACGAAATATTAAAGAAAGAATTGCCAAAAGATTATACCATTAACATCGCTTTGGATAATACACGCTTTATTAAAAAATCAATCACCGAAGTAGGCGAAACGTTGATCATTGCGTTATTACTAGTGATCTTAATTAT
This sequence comes from uncultured Bacteroidota bacterium, assembly GCA_903834765.1. Lineage (GTDB taxonomy): Bacteria > Bacteroidota > Bacteroidia > B-17B0 > Aurantibacillaceae > UBA4416. The sequence goes on along the minus strand of CAILKE010000031.1, from coordinate 17,001 downwards.
TTATTTGTTTTTCAGAGATTGGCTCATTGCGTTTCGTCCCTTAATAGATATTCCTGTGTCATTAATAGGTGCATTTTTCATCATGTATATGATGGATTACTCTATTAATGTATTAACCTTATTAGCTATAGTTTTAGCAACTGGTTTGGTAGTAGATGATGGGATTGTTGTGACCGAAAATATTTTTAAGAAAATTGAAAAAGGGTTATCTCCCAAAGAAGCTGCCATTCAAGGAACTCGCGAGATCTACACAGCCGTTATTATTACATCTTTAACCTTAGCCGCAGTGTTTATGCCTGTTATCTTTTTAGAAGGCTTTGTTGGCCGTTTATTTAGAGAATTTGGAGTAGTGATTGCAGGAGCAGTTTTAATTTCAGCTTTTGTATCCTTAACCTTAACACCAATGCTAAATGCGAAGTTGGTAAGAAAAGATCCAACTAAGAAAAGTAAATTTTATATTTGGTCTGAACCATTTTTTGTTGGATTAGATTCGTGGTTTAAAAACTCTATTACAGCCTTTCTAAAAAAAAGATGGTGGGCATTAATTATTTGGGTATCATCCATAGCTGCTATTATTTTCTTTTGGTTTAATATTCAGTCAGAACTTTCACCTTTAGAAGATCGAAACTGGATGCGATTAGCAATCACAACACCAGAGGGAACGTCTTATGAAGCGACTGATGCGTTGATGGATAGATTATCAACTTTTGTAGGAGATTCTATTCCTGAAAAAGCTGTTTGTTTAACCGTAACCGCTCCAGGCTTTGCTGGTTCTGGCGCAGTCAATACAGGATTTGTAAGATTAGCCTTAACTCAATCTGAAGATAGAAAACGTTCGCAAAGTGATATCGCCAACTATATCAATAAAAATATTGCTCAGTTCCCTGAAGGCAAAGTGTTTGTGATTCAGGAGCAGTCAATCTCTTCGGGTGGTGGACCAAGAGGTGCATTACCTGTGCAGTTTGTATTGCAAACTAACGACTTTCAAAAACTTCGCGAAAAATTACCTAAGTTTTTAGAACTCGCCAATAAAAATCCAACCTTTCAAGGTGTTGATGTTAACTTGAAATTCAATAAGCCCGAATTGGTAATTGAAATTGACAGAGATAAAGCAAAAACACTTGGTGTTTCTATTGCTGATGTCGCTCAAACCATTCAATTAGCATTAAGCGGACAACGCTTTGGTTATTATATCAAAGGCGATAAACAGTATCAAGTTGTGGGACAAGTAAACAGAGAGAATCGCGATAATCCAAGTGATATAAAAGATTTATTTATAAGAAATTCAAATGGAAAAATGATACAACTAGATAACGTGATACATGTTACTGAACGAAGTAGTCCACCTCAACTCTATCACTATAATCGTTATCAATCAGCTACTGTGCAAGCAGGCCTTGCTCCCGGTAAAACAATTGGTGATGGTATCAATGCGATGAATAGTATTGCTAAAGAAGTTTTAGATGAAGGTTTCACTACTTCTTTAACTGGCGCATCAAGGGATTTTGCAGAGAGTTCATCAAATATCTTATTTGCATTTTTATTATCAGTAGTGTTAATTTATTTATTATTGGCTGCACAATTTGAAAGTTTTATTGAACCATTTATCATTGTCTTTTTTACAGTGCCAATGGCTTTAGCAGGCGCCTTATTTGCTCTTTGGTACTTTAATGAAACCATCAATATTTTTAGTGAAATTGGAATGATTATGTTAGTAGGATTGGTAACTAAGAACGGTATTTTAATTATTGAGTTTACTAATCAATTAAGAGAAAAAGGCATGACCATAAAAGAGGCGTTAATTGAAGCGTCTACGGCACGTTTACGTCCGATATTAATGACCAGTTTGGCTACGATGCTCGGCGCATTACCAATTGCAATGGCTTTAGGTGCAGGTTCAAAAAGCCGCATGGGTATGGGAATCGTTATTATTGGAGGATTATTATTATCAACACTTTTAACTATTTATGTTGTTCCTGCGATGTATTCATTTTTAGTTAAAGAAAAAAAGAAATAAGATGAAGATTATTTATAAACTTTGCTTTTTAATAATTGCTATTAGTACTAATTTATTAGCGCAAGAACTGTTGACCGTTGAAGATGCTATTAAAATTGGATTGGAAAAGAACTATGCCATTTTAATTGTAAAAAATTCACAAGAAATTGCGAAGGCACAAAACAACTTTGGTAATGCGGGAATGTCGCCTCAAGTTAGCTTAAATGGTAATTTGAATTTAGCCAATGTCAATTCCCATCAGGAATTTTTTACAGGTGTTGTTCAAGATAGAAATGGCGCTCAATCTAATCAAACAGGAGCATCAGTCAATGTCAGTTGGACCATTTTTGATGGGTTAAAAATGTTTGCTATCAGAAAACGATTGACAGAAAATGAGCAACTAACAGCAATCTCTCTGAAGCAACAAATGGAAACTACAGTGTATAATATTATTGTAGCCTATTATAATATTGTTAAAACAACAGAACTCATTAAAGCCGCCAAACAAAATTTAGCTATTTATGAGGAACGAAAAAAAATAGCAAAATTGAAATTAGAAATTGGTTCTGATTCTAAAGTAGATTTTTTATTATCTCAATCGGATGAAAACAAAGCAAAGAGCGCTATTATTCAATTAGAGTTACAATTACTAATTACCAAATCAACATTAAATAACTTACTGAATAAGAGCGTTAATACAGAGTTTAAAACAACTGATTCAATCGTAGTAAATTATAACCCTAATATTGACGAATTAAAAAAGAATGCATCAATTTCTAACTCTTCCATTTTATTATCCAAACAAAATGAATTAATTGTTGCACAAACTATTAAGGAAGCTCGTTCAGCCAATTTACCTTTTGTACAACTCAATGGTGCATATAACTTCGCAAGAAGTCAAAGTCAGGCCGGTCAAGTATTATTAAGCAGGCAAGCAGGATTAAATGGTGGCTTAACAGCAAGTTGGTTATTATTTAATGGAAATAAAAACAATCAATTAATTAAAGAAAGAAATTTACTATACCTAAATCAAAAATATTATACAGAACAGGCACAACAGCAAGTAGATGGTGTAGTATATAATAATTACAAAAGCTATTTACTTAACAAAGAAATTGTGGATCTGGAACGACAGAACTTAATAGATTCTAAAGAAGTACTAAATGTATCGTTAGAGCGTTACAAAATCGGTAAAGCCAATTTACTGGAAACCATTGAAACACAAAAGAATTTAGAAGATGCGCAAACCCGCTATATTGAAGCTTTATACGCTATAAAAATAGCAGAGACAGAATTATTAAGAGCGAATGGGAGTTTAATTAAGTAGTGTTTGAGTGACCTTCAAGGTTTTGAAAATCTTGAAGGTCTACAAAATTTATTTTTTAAGCTTCGTAGCTGTATTCCCAAGCAGATTTATAAAAATTATTTGTTTCGCAGTACTCGATAAATTTTTTATAAAAAGGATGATTCCCTATAGTTGCTGTATCCATAATAACAACTAGTTTTTTCTTAGCGCGTGTTAAAGCCACATTCATACGTCGTATATCAGATAAAAATCCTATTTCCGAATTTGGATTACTTCGCACTAAGGAAATATAAATCACGTCTCGTTCTTCACCTTGAAAACCATCAATTGTTTTCACATCCAATTCATTTACCAAATACTGACTGTAATCAAAGTTTTGCAAGCTTTCTTTTAATAATTCACGTTGCTCTTTATATGGAGAAATAATTCCTATATCAAGTTTCGTTGTTTCTCCCGCATGCTGGTATTGTTGCAACAACAACTCCAAATGTTTAAATATTAAATCAGCTTCACCTTTATTTGATAAACTCAATGTTTCTGGGTTTTGAACTTCATCAAAACTACAACCTGCTGTATCTATTAATTCTACTGGTATATGCAAGATATCACTATCTTCGTTTAATGACAACAAGGTATCCTTTACTGTCGCATCAGCTTCTAATTCGTTGTTATAAAAATACGAGTTACTAAATTGCATGATGAGTTGATGCATGCGATATTGCCTGTTTAAAAGCGTTGATATTGCATCAATTTTGGTACATCTATCCAACATGGTTTTATCCAAACCTTCCTGTTTAGCCTTTGCACTCTTCACTACAGGTGGTAACTGAAAATGATCACCACTAAAAATAACACGATTACATTTTAATAAGGGAATCCATGAAATGGCTTCTAAGGCTTGTGACGCTTCATCAAAAAACAAAGTATTGAATCGTTTTTTAGCTAAGGCTTTGTTATTGCTTGTAACAGGTGTGCAACAAATTACCTGAGCATTTTCAAATAATGAGTTTACAATGTAATCTTCCAATAAGCGAGATTCTTTAATACAGTTTCGTGCTTCAGTATAATAAAGTGTGCGTTGCTTATAATCGTCCCTACCCATAGCTCGCTTATACTTGGATGCCATTTTAAAATACTCTTCCGCATTACGTCTTAGACTTTTAATATCCTTGTAATTTTCGTGCGTTTGTATTTGACCGTCAATGGTTGATTTTAATAAGTCTTCGGAAACCCTTGCCGGATGACCAACACGCAAGACATTAATTCCTTGTTCAATTAATTTTTCGGTTAATAAGTCAACAGCCGTATTTGTTGGCGCGCAAACCAATACTTGTTTTTCTGTTTGCAATACCAAGCGAATGGCTTGAACAATGGTTGTTGTTTTACCAGTTCCTGGAGGACCATGAACAATAGATATATCATTTGCTGATAAAATATGACGCACTGCTCTATTTTGAGAAAAGTTTAATTGAGGGATTACAATCGTATCATCTATCTTTTCAAAAGTAGGAAGTTCGTTTCCTTCAATAATTTCTCTTAGTTCCGCCACTCTATTATGCTTTGCACCAATCACCTCATCTAAAGCTTTTTGCATTTCGATGTAGCTATTATCATCAAACTGAATATTGACGCCTAATTTGCCATCATAACACCAATCGGGTAACTCATCGGTGTGCATAATGAGTTTCATTTTATTTTTATTAGATTGCTTGATGGTGCCCGTTAATTCCTGTACTTCGTCAGATTGCTTATTGGAAAAAAGCGTTACATTTTTACCAGCACTAAATTGATGTGGCATATCCAAACAATTATTGCGTTCAATTTCTAAATGCACATAATCGGCATAACCAAGTTCATTGGATAGGATTTGAATAGGAAACCAAGTAGCGCCATTCTTTTTTCGTTCTTCTATACTGGCTCTTAAAAATTGTTCGCGGTATTGAAAATAATCTTCCTCACGTTCGATGAGTAATAAATCTTTTATTTTTTTAAGTCGGTCGGTGCTTGACATTATTTTTTATTCAATTCAAATTTATAAATCTCTCTCCCTAGCTCTGCTAAGAAAGGTAATGCAATGGTATTATATTCATACTTACCATCATTGATAATTTCATTTTCGTTTGTATAAATAACAGCACTTAACATAAATTCAATATGCTTCGCTTTATTAGTGATATAAGCGCAATCAATCATAAAACCATACGATTGCCCTACAATATTGGTGATTTTAAGACTCGTATCAGTAATTTCTTTTTTAGAATCACCATAAATGAAATACTTTTTATAACTATCAAAATAGGATTTAATAGTATAGGTTGGATGTGAACTTTCGCGAGGATACATCGTTAACTGTTTCACTAAAAAAGATTGATCAGTTTTAGAAATCCTCAATTGTTGGGATTTTGGAAGATATTCGTTAAACACCAATCGTTGCAATAAGGAATGTATATTTTCCAAAGATATATAATTCATATTCGTAAAATCTTTTGGTTCGTTTATTTTTTTGTTTTGAGCATTCATATATGCCTTACCAATTTTAACGATGCCATTAGGATTCGAATATTCTTTCACAGATATTTGTTGTTCCTGGCGATACAATAACTTCAATCCATCATAAAAAGAAACAGGATTAGTTGTCACATTTTCCACTCCTTTGCAACCGCCATCAAAGCGATGTACGATGCGCATATTTTTATATCCTAACTCTGCTAAACGATTGTGTATATAATCAACTCCTAAAAATTCATACACTCTTCCATAAGCCACATTATCGCTGATTAAGCACATTCTTTTAATGTATTGGCCTATACTTGGCAACCCGATTATACTCGTGGTGTCTTTGTATACAGCGTGTTGACAAGCATTGGCACTATCGGTAAACATGGTCGTGTTTTTATCAAGATGCAATTCATTTAATTTTTCTAAGGCTAAAATTGAGCAAGGTAATTTTACCAAACTAGCACAATAAAAATAATTAGTAGAATCTACATGATATTTGTAAGACGTAAATGACGGTAAACCCTTACTGTCTCTTGTAATTTGAGTATAGATAATTTGTAAGCGGTATTTTTTTGAATCAGCTTGAACTGATTTCAAAATTGGCTTTTTGCTTAAAATAGCATCAAAAGAAAATTGCGCAAAATTAGAAGTAGAAAAAAACACATAAAAAAGGAATGGTATTATACTATTTCTAATCATAATGCCATTCCTCTTAATTACTTTTTATTCTGAGCGTCAATTACCGCAATGGTAATCATATTCACAATTTCACGAACAGAACTGCCTAATTGCAAAATATGCACCGGTTTTTTTAATCCCATTAATACAGGTCCAATGGCCTCGGCTCCACCTAACTCTTGCAATAATTTATAAGCAATATTACCTGCCGCTAAATTTGGGAATATAAATGTATTCACATTTTTATCTACCAAAGTACTGAAAGGGAATTGTTCTTTCAATAAATCATTATTTACAGCAAAGTTAGCTTGTACATCACCATCAACCACTAAGCCTGGATAATTTTTATGTAAAATTTTAGTGGCTTCCTGCATTTTCCTTGGAGTCTCACCTTCTGCTGAACCAAAATTAGAATAAGACAACATCGCAATACGTGGTGTAATGTTATATTGTTTAATCGTATTAGCTGTAAGCACTGCTATATCTGCTAATTGCTGAGCTGTAGGATTTTCCGTCATAGTTGTATCAGCAAAAAAGTATGGTCCTTTTTTAGTAATCATCATGTATAAACCTGCTACACGCCCTACTCCATCTTGCATACCTATTACTTGAAGTGCCGGTCTGATAGGCGCACCATACTTACGTGTTAGGCCAGAGATCATCGCATCTGCCATGCCTGTTTCCACCATCATACTTCCAAAATAATTACGATCACGCATTAATTTACGAGAATCGTATTGTGTTAAGCCGCGGCGTTGGTGCTTTTTCCAAAGAATATCGCCAAACTCGGCACGACGCGCTTCTTCTTCTGGCAACCAAGCATCAATAATAGGCGTATCTCCCATATCAATTTGGTGCTCTTCCATTAAAGCCAAAATACGTTCTTTATTTCCTAATAAAATTGGTTTTGCAATACCTTCGTCTTTGGCTAACTGAGCTGCTTTTAATATCTTATAGGTATCTGCTTCGGTAAATACAACACGCTTAGGATTTGATTTTGCTTTATTAGCAAGGCTTCGCATTAATTTATTATCCTTACCTAAACGGTTATCTAATTCAGTGCCATAAGCATCCCAATCGGTGATTATACGTTTTGCTACTCCGCTATCGATAGCTGCTTTTGCTACAGCTGAGCTAACTACAGAAATCAAACGATTATCTATAGGTTTAGGAATAATATATTCTGTACCAAAACATAAATTTGCATTTCCATAAGCTAAGTTTACATAATCAGGTACACTTTCTTTTGCTAAAGATGCAATAGCTAGGGCTGCTGCTAATTTCATTTCTTCGTTAATGCATGTTGCACGAACATCTAACGCGCCTCTAAAGATAAAAGGGAATCCTAATACGTTATTTACTTGATTAGGATGATCGCTTCGGCCTGTAGCGACAATAATATCTGGACGAGCAGCTATAGCATCTTCATACGGAATTTCAGGAGTTGGATTTGCTAAAGCAAACACAATACAATTTGGCGCCATAGAGCGAACCATATCTTGTGTTAACACATTTCCTTTTGATAAACCAACAAATACATCAGCATCTTTAATAGCTTCTTCTAAAGTATTTTTGCTTGTATTATCCGAAGCAAAAAATGTTTTATATTGATCTAAATCAGTTCTTTTTTTATGAATAACTCCTTTGCTATCCAACATTAAAATATTTTCTTTTTTAACTCCAACAGCTATATACATTTTAGCGCAAGAGTTGGCTGATGCACCTGCTCCATTAATCACTAAACGGACATCGCTCATTTTTTTGCCTGAAATCTCCACCGCATTTAATAAACCTGCTGATGAGATAATGGCGGTACCATGCTGATCATCGTGCATTAAAGGAATATTTAATTCTTCCTTTAAACGACGTTCAATTTCAAAACACTCAGGCGCCTTAATATCTTCTAGGTTAATTCCTCCAAAGGTGCAAGCAATATTTTTTACCGTGTTTACGAATTCATCAATATTGGTGGTGTCTACTTCTATATCAAATACATCAATATCAGCAAATATTTTAAAAAGCAAGCCTTTTCCTTCCATCACAGGCTTAGAAGCTAAAGCTCCAATATTACCTAAGCCTAAAACAGCCGTTCCATTAGAAATAACAGCAACTAAATTTCCCTTAGCAGTATATTTATAAGCATCTTCAGGAGTTTTTTCTATCTCGAGGCAAGGCTCTGCCACACCTGGCGAATAGGCTAATGTTAAATCACGCTGTGTGCTATAGGGTTTAGTAGGTATTACTTCAATTTTTCCGGGTCTGCCTTGAGAGTGATAATCAAGCGCATCTTGTTTTTTAAATTTTGCCATAGAGGTTGCATTTTAAGAGAGCGAATGTACTATTTTTAAGCATAAATTACCACTAAAATATTAAGTACTATCAGGCTTTATTTTTGTATATTTAATGTCAGCAAGAAAACTTCAATTTCTTAAAAGCAATATTTAACATACAACTTTTTAACCTTAAAAAACATTTTATGAAAAAACAACTACTTGCATTTACCTTTTTAATATCAGCTTTTTCCTTTCATGCACAAACAACTATTGTAGATAGCATCCTATCGGGAGGAATATATCGTAACTACAGATTATATGTACCAGCAATCTATAACGGAGCAACAGCTCGTCCATTAATTATTAATTTGCATGGCTACACCAGCAATGCCTTGCAACAACAATTCTATAGTAATTTTGAACCAATAGCTGATACTGCTAATTTTCTTATGGTATATCCAAATGGTACCAAAGATGGAACTGGAACCACTTTTTGGAATGCCGGTTTTGGAGCTTCTGTAAATGATATTGGATTTTTATCAAACTTAATCGATTCACTTGATCTAACATATAACATTAATTTAAATAGAGTTTACTCCACTGGTATGAGTAACGGTGGCTTTATGAGTCATACTTTAGCTTGCGAATTAAGCAATCGTATTACTGCCATAGCATCTGTTACAGGCGGTATATTTACTACTCAATATGGAACTCTTTGTCACCCAACTAGGCCAGTTCCTGTTATGCAAATTCATGGAACAGCAGATGCAACAGTGCCTTATGCAGGAAACGTATCACAAGGGATGGTTCCAATTGACTCTGTAGTAAAATATTGGGTAACAAAAAACAATTGTAATCCCACAGCAGCTTTTAGTAATGTGCCAAACGTAAGCACTACAGATAACTGCACTGCAGAGCATTATGTATACAGCGTTGGAAATTTAGGCAGCACAGTTGAGTTATATAAAATTATTGGTGGTGGTCATTCTTGGCCTGGTTCTCCTTTTAATATCGCAGGAGTAAATACCAATCAGGACTTTAAGGCATCTAAAGAAATTTGGCGCTTTTTCAATCAATACAATTTAGCGTCGTTAACTAATGTGGCTGATATTGAAAAACAAAATTTAGCTATTTCAATATTTCCAAACCCTGCACACAGCGTTTTACATATTCGTATGAATAATGAGGCAAGCCTTGAAAACATAACTATCACTGATGTTTTAGGAAAGGTTGTTTTATCAGAAACAACTAACTTAAACACCATTAACATTGAAAGTTTGCAAGCGGGTATTTATTTTTTAACTGCTAAAAATAAAACAAACCAAATAGCTAACGTGAAATTTATTAAAGATTAGCGATACTTTATTGAATACTTATTTCTGAGTAATATAAGTCACGGACTTAACAGGATAAACGATTTTTAAAGCAATAGCTAGACCGAGGAATTAGGAAACGCTACTAACATTTTTATAACTATTGGAGCTTTAAACTAAAAAAATCATGACCGGCCCATACTGCTGATTTTCATAGTAACTATAAGCAGAAGAATATTCTTCCTCTGCAAGAATGGATATTTCTATTTTATAAATCGACAAAATATTAAGCTGCCCGAGTTCGTTTTTTTACTTCGGTCAAAGATGATGTTTTAAGTTGCCCTTGTTTATATAATAGGGAACGCCTTTCGATTTCAGATTTCTGATCAGTTGTCATTAAACTTTTACCATCGCTATCCTCATATATTTTTAATATTTTGTATACAGCTTCTATTACATCGTCCTCTGCGTGATTAATGTATTCAATAACTTTTTTCTTTATGGTTTTTCATGTCATGAGTATTAATATTTCTATTAATTTAATGAAAATAATTAAAAATCAAAAGTACTACCGTATAGTATATCTTAATAAAATGTCAACTGCCATTACTGCTATAGGTTTAGCGCTTAGTAACAATTTAAATTTGAATAAAGCTCTTGCGTGACTAACGAAATGCTAATAACGAAGATAAATGCTTAATGGACTTTTGCAAAGCGAAAATTAATTACGTTTTGAATTAGCTAACACATTTGCAAAAGCCGAAGGCGAATGCCAAACGGGGATTTAGCATTTAACTGATGGTACTTGCAACAATACCAACTGCTTCGTCTGGAGTCAAAACAGAGATCTTACTTAACTTAAAATCTGAAACATTTCTTGTAACAATTGCATCAATCTTTTTATTTGCCTTTGCACTAAAATATTGAATTGCATCTTCAAAATCTTTAAATTCGGAATCTAACGCATTTTTAATAGCATCTTTTGAAGTATCAATAGTTTCTGTAATTGCTTCAAGATCTTTTAATATTCTTATTGTATCCTTGTGTGAGGTCAATTTTTTTATGATATAATAAGTGTTGTTATATGAAACAGCTGTTATATATAATTTTATTTTTCCTTTTGCTGAATAGTCAAAAAGTTTCGCGGCTATTAAAGAAAAAGGTTTCCTATCTATCAATAGATCAATTATTACATTTGTATCAAGCAAAAAATGTTTCATTTAGAATATTTTTTGTTTAAGGCATTTTCAAGTTCAGTTTTATAGTTAAAATTCTTTGGTGCCTTAACCGAACCTAGTAGTCTTTTTACATTAGGAGATAAATCGTTATTTCCTTTCTCGTTTTGAACTAAGGTCATCAAATAGTTCTCTATAAGATCAGAAAGACTGCGTCCTTTTTTGCTCGCATAAGTCTTAGCAAGCTCTATAACATCTTTTTCAACAGTAAGAGTTAATTTAGTTGTCATTATACGTGTTTTTTATTAGTTAAATGTACGTATAATATTTTAAAGGTCAAAATTATTGTAGATAATTATTCGGATTGGTTGCAGCGTTTAGAGCTACATTAATAAATTGTTTTTGATGTTTATACAAACCACAGAATTCAAGACAGCGACTACAGAGTCTTAAAATAAAAAACTGACAAGGGTTTTACTCCCTGCCAGTTTTAAAAATTCGACCGCTTCGCGGTATAAGTTTAAATGGTTAATCCCGATAGTATCGGGAGATAAATAGTTAAAAAGCCCGAACCGCACGAACATAGTAAGTTAAATACTTAACGAAGATGTTGGACTGGAAACCATTTGCGAAACTCTGGATCCAAGCTATGCCGCTATCGTACTCCGTAGAACACCAATAGTAGTTACCAGCAAAACCGCCAACCACAGTTTTTTGTAAGTATAAAAGATTTAGTTCATGTTTTGAAGGTAAATACCAGTCTCCATAAGTAACACCACCAACTGTTACTGAATATTCATTACAAACAGCAGCGGCAAAAGCAGCACCGTCAACGGGACCTTGGTTGGCTATAATTATTGCAGTATTTTTTAGTCCTGCACCAACACCATCACCTCTTGCACGCGTATTAGTATTTGAACCACCATACCATCTTATTCCTGTGCTTTGGTCTGCTGTGGCTGCTATTAGACCGTGTTGCCCTCCATCGTATACATAAAAAACAATCCCTCCGCCATAGCTTTCGCCAATGGTATGAACCGGGTAACCTCCAGTTGCTCCTGTTGCTCCAACACTACCAGTAGCTCCTGTTAAACCGATTGGGCCTTGTGGACCAGTAGCACCTGTAGCTCCAACAGAACCAGTAGCACCTGTTAAACCAATTGGGCCTTGTGGACCAGTAGCTCCAGTAGCTCCAACAGAACCAGTTGCTCCTGTTAAACCGATTGAGCCTTGTGGGCCAGTAGCTCCTGTAGCTCCAACCGAACCAGTAGCTCCTGTTAAACCAATTGGACCTTGTGGACCAGTTGCTCCAGGTAAACCTTGTATTCCTTGTGGTCCGGGTGTGCCGTTAGCACTAAACAAGGCATAAGGCACACTCATTAACTCGTTTGTGCCTGCAATGGTATAATTTGTTCCGCCTGTTGGGTCAGTTTCTGTTTTAATAAAATAAGGACCTGTTGCCCAATTAATAGCAGCAAATGTGCCTGTGATAACTGTACCTGTTCCAATTTCTAAACTTACTAAACCATTAGCATTGGTGCTAGGAGTTTGTGTTTCTGCATAAGCTACAGTTCCTGTTGGCGTGCCTTGTAAAACACTGATTTTCATACCAACTGGTGTTGATGTTAGTAATGCATTACTACTGTTGCGAATTACGGCTTGGTAACTCATTTTTTGTGGGGCTTGGGCAAATACACTTACCGTTAATAATAGCCCTGCTACGATTGAATAAATTTTTGTTTTCATAGTTTTTAATTTTTAATGATTTTAAATGTTTTTACTGTTTGGTTATTTTGTAACACGTTTAAAAAATAAATAGCCTCAGCTTGCGCATTCATATTTATTTGTGTGCTGCTTTCTGTAATTTTATTTTCATTAATTAATTTACCTAGAGCATCTGTCAATTGATATATTAATTGTTCTGTTTTTATATCAGCAATTTGTAAGTTTAAAAAGCTAGTGGTTGGGTTTGGAAATACAACCAACGACATACTTGTTTTTGTTTCGTTTTTAATACCTGTTACAACTGATATTTCGTAAGCCTGTTGCACGCCTTGTGCTAACGAACCTGTTGTACCTGTATTGGTGGTATATACAATTTGCCCTACCGAATAAGCAACGGTTCCTCCACTACCCGAAGCATTACCACCTGAGGCAGTAGTTGCTTGTTGTCCATGTGCCAAGCCTGCCCATAAGAAAGTTGCTGCTAATAATATGGGTTTTGATTTGTTTTTTTTCATGATGTTTTGTATTTATTTTTTCATACACTGTTTAAAACGCTTTTCGGTTTTGCGCGGCAAATTTAATGTTTTTTCTATCATCTTTAATCAATTAACGAAAACGTTTTGGCGCTTGGGAACGGTTTGTCCCGATAGCTATGGGATGAAACTTTGACTACCGAAATGTTTAAGAAAAGATAAATGTTTAATGGACTTTTGCAAAGCGAAAATATCCCAATAGCTATCGGGAGTCTTTCGCGAGAGCGACCCCATTTGCAAATGCTTGTGCTTCTGCCCGCATAAGTTTTAGGCGCTGTTAACAGTCTGGCCGTTTATTTATATATTTGTTTAATGAAGTACAAGTCGCCAGATAATCAAGGAGATATTTTGCCAAATTTACTAGGTCTGACGACTGAGAAAGAAATTAATGAGTCAGAGTTCGAGGGATTTTTGAAAGCAGAAATTTATTTTACTGAAAAGTTGTCTTCGAGAACTAAATTTAATGCTAAGTATATTTTAGGTCTACATAAAATGTCGTTAAGCCATCTGTATAGTTTTGCTGGAAAGTGCAGGGATGTAAACATGTCTAAAGGAGGCTTTCCTTTTGCGGCTGCAAAGTTTTTACCAGAAACTATGGCCGAATTCGAGAAGGAGATTTTATCGAAACTAAAAAATAAATACGAAAGACAGGAAGATTTAATTAAGGATGTCGCCATAGTGCATGGTGAGTTACTTTTTATTCACCCATTTCGAGAAGGTAATGGTCGAACCGCGCGCTTACTTGCTAATTTAATGGTTCGTAAAGCAGGTCTTGAATCTTTAAAATTTCAAAATGTAGGTAAAAAGGAATTCGAAGAATACGTCAAGGCAGTTCAAAATTGTGCAAATAAAGATTATTCAAAAATGATAGATTTTATCAAGTCTATTTTCCCAAGTTAAGTTCAACTTTTTTGAGGGTCTTCTCTGCAACACTTAATGGAATTTCTATACCTTCAATTTTAAACGAAGCCATAAGAGACTTAAGAATTTCTTCTCTAAGCGAATGTCCATTTTTAGATTTCTTTGAGGTCGATTTCATATCTCTAAATTATTGTTTTTTATCCCGATAGCTATCGGGAACCATATGGTATAGCCAGTTTAATAATTGGTGTTTGTGTTTCGGCAAACATGGCTATTTCATAATTGTAAATTTAAAGAATTGTCGGCATATATACAAGCTTTTTCATCAACAGTTATTTGTTTCTTCACGGCTTGCAGCTGGCGGTTTCGCGGCTTGTTTTGTTTGGGATTTGAATCACGCTATGGCGTGACTAACGAAATACTACTAATAAAGATAAATGTTTAATGGACTTTTGCAATGCGAAATATCCCGATAGATATCGTGAGTCTTTCGCGAAGCGACTGCTTTTGCAAATGCTTCGTTGTCCGCCCGCATTAGGCAAAGGTGCTGTTAGTATCCAGTTGCCGCCACACAGTTTAAGTTCTGCTTGCGTGTCTGCATACATAGGTGGGGAGGAAATTTTGCAAACTTATTTGGCGCAAACTAAAATTATTGCCTTTAAAAAGAAGCGCCAAATGTGCTTGCAAAATGTGCGAGAGCTATATTTTTATTCCAATAACACAAACGTCATCAACTTGTTCTAAGTCACCTTTCCATTCTGTGAATGCTTTATAAATAATGTTTGACTGTTCAAGTTGCAATAAATCTTTATTCTTGAAAAGCAAGTCTGAAAATTGTTTGTATTTGAATTTCTTGCCCTTAGGTCCGCCAAATTGGTCTGCAAATCCATCAGTAAATAAATAAAAAGTTGTGTTTTCTTTATATTCTATTTGATGTGTTGTGAAAGGTTTTGGATATTCAGTTTTTCCAATTGGCTGCTTGTCAGCTTTTATTTCTTTTAATTGATTGTCTTGAATATACCATAGTGGATTATTTGCACCACTCCAAAATATACTTTTATTTTTGATATCAATACATAATAGAGAAATATCCATTCCATCTTTTACCTCGCTTGTACTTTTTTCAAATGTTTCTAAAACTAATTCTCTGGCTTTATCAAGAATTCCAGCTGTTGTTGTTAGATTAAACTCTTTTATAGTTCTATTCAATGCATTACTGCAAACAACGGAAACCATTGCGCCGGGAACCCCATGCCCTGTGCTATCTGCCGCTGCAATAAAAAATAAATCATTTATTTTTTCAGCCCAATAAAAGTCTCCTGCAACCAAGTCCTTTGGTTTATAAAGAATGAAATTATTTGGAATGTGTTTGTCAATAAATTCTTGCGGTGGAAGAATTGCTTCTTGTAAACGTTTTGCATAAGTAATACTCTCAATAATTTCCTTTTGTTTTTCTTCTACTAAGTGTTTTTGCTTTTCTATAGTATCATTTTTTATAAATAGTTCTTCGTTTGCTTTCTGTTTTTGTCTGTAGCTTCGGTAAATCAAAGCTATTACAATTAGTAGTAGCAGAAAACCTACAATAAATGAATTTCTAAGGATTTCTTGTTGGTGTTGTTCCTCATTTAATAATGCATCCTTTTTTTCTTGTTCAAGAATCTTCTTTGCTTCGTTTTTTTCAAACTCAAATTGCATTTCCTTCTTCTCAAGATCAGAATACCTTTCTATCTTATTAATACTGTCATTTAGTTTAATATACTCAAGATGAAATTTTAAAGCCTTTTCAAAGTTTTTTGTTTGCTGATGAATTTTAAATAGTAATTTATCAATAAAACTTAACGTATAGATATCTTTAAGTTCTTTTGCTACGCTTTCAGATTCAGATGCGTATTTTAAAGCAAGGTTATAATCTTTCATTTCGAAATATAATTCGGCGAGAATTGCTGAAGAGCTTCTTAAGAAATCTTTAGATTTTGTTTCTTTAGCGACATTATAACTTTTTAGAGCAAAGTTTTCAGCTGATTTGTAATCCTTAGCTGATTTGAATATATCAGAACGTCCTATATATGCCAAGTGATATAAATATTTGTCATTTAACTCATTTGCAATTACTAAACATTTTTCATTGTAGACCAAGGCATTTTTATAATCTCTTAATTTTTGATAATTAGTTGAAATACCAAATAACGCTCTAGATAATTTCCTCGGATTATTTTCTTCTTCAAATAATTTTAAGCTTTTAAGGTTCGCTTCCAGTGCTTTTTCGGGTTCGTTTATTTCATTGTATTGACTAGCCAAATATGCTAGTGTAGCTGCAATATCTTTTTTAGCGTTTATTTCCTCGAATGTATTTAAACTTTTCTGGAAGTATTCGATGGATTTTTTTGGATTGTTTAAACTAATGAATAGTCTAGCAATTTGTGATTGATAATAGGCAATATATTCTTTAACTCCAATTTTTTCATAATACTTAAGCCGATTTATTAAAGAGTCAAATGCGCTGGTTGTCTTCCTCATTTTAATTAAATAACTAACAACTGAACTAAACTCTGCTTCGAATTTAGCCGTATCTTTTAATTCTGAATATATAGGATAAAGTTCATTTGAGTATTCAATTGATTTTGAATAATCATCTTTATCAT
>CAILKE010000030.1 GCA_903834765.1 uncultured Bacteroidota bacterium | reverse complement strand
TCTTGAGCTTCCTGTATTGAAATAACTTCGCCTTTAAATACAGCAATTACAAAAGCCTCTGTAAATCCTTTATTAGCTAATTCTTCGCGGTATTTATCTGCTTTAGAAAAATCATTAAATGAACCAGCTGTATAACGAATTAAACCAGAAGCAGTCGTTTGTTTTTCTATATCTTTAATGCCTTCGGTTTTTTCTTCCAAAATACTTGATTCTGTTTTTCTTAAAGCGCCTAGTTGAATTTTAAATGAAATTAAAGATTTATCTATTGAACTAAATGATTTAATCTCCGTTAAATTTTCTTCTTCTTTAGTTTCCATAGTTGCGTTTGTCATATTTAAAGCAATACGTTTACCATCTTTATAAGCTGTAATAAATGCATCACCATACCCGTCAACAACTAAATCGGCTTTTGTGTTAGCTGAATTTTGAATTGTTTTGTAACCTTTTGTTGTATAGTGGTATAAACCGTCATCGCCTTTTAGTTCCACTACTTTGCCTGCATTTTTAAATATACCTTTTGAAATACGGTTTTTGTATGCACCTAACTGCACACGATAAACAATGTCGCCATTTGTAAACTCATTATTATTATCTTCGTTATCAATAATATTATCACCTCCTATGAGTTTAGTAATTTCATCTTCTGATAAAATTATTAATTTACCATCTTTATCAAAATGGCCAATACGTGCATTTTTAGAACCTTCTTTAATAAATTCATCACGTCGTTTTATAGCATTTTGAATTTCTTTATAGCTACCTGCTGTATATAATACGGTAGATCCATCCTCTAATATTGTGGACTGAATATCACCTATGCTTAATAAAAACGCCATTTCATCATTAGGTACAGGCCCTGTATAACGAGCTAACTCAACCGTAAAAGTCTTATCATTTTTTTTATTTGAATTGGAAATATTTGAAACTGCTGTATTTGCTTTATTAATACTATCTTGCTGTGCAGCATAGAAATTTTCAATAATTTGAGTTGGAATTACATTTCCACTATCCATATATTGGTTATACCAATTTTGCCAATATTCATCATTAAGTGATACTCCATTTAAATTAACCGCCATACCTTCGGGTGTAGTTAATTCATCATCACTGTAATTTGGCACACCATCTTTGTCATCATCAAGAGGACATCCAAACTCATTAACTGTTGCGCCTTTTGTTGTTCCATGACATTTATCATCCGAATCTTTTATGCCATCTTCATCATAATCTCCATTATCAATAGCTAACCAATCCACACCCTCAAAATATCCATCAGGCATAGTGTCCATTTTTGATTTTTTCTTAAATACTAAATCATATTGCAGAGCAAATGAGGTGTAAACGAAATTATCATTGTGTGAGTTGCCTGCTCTTGTTCCTAAACTATTATTGGTAATACCATCAACATAATCAGTAGTTGTAAAATAATATTGCATTCCCATTTTCAAATCAAATCTATCAGTGATTTTCATAATGGCACCAAAGCCAACTGGGAATGAAAATGAATATTCGTTATATTTACCAAAACCATCTTTATTTAATTCGCGAATATCTGTTTCATAGGTATAGTCTCGCACTAAATTAATTGCAGAAGAAGCATTAGTTGCATACTCATCAATATTTTTAATTGAACCATCATTCCAATAAAAGTATTTATTTCCATTTTTATCATACAAATCTGTTTTAGATAAAAAATCAAATGCATTAACTCCAGCAGAAATCCAAGGTCTTATTCGGTATTTATCAGGAATAAAATTTCCAAAATCATACATTATACTTATTCCATAAGAACGTATTTCAGCTTGAAAATTTTGTTGTCTATTATCCAACCATTCGTTAGCACCCAACTTACCAAATAACACATTAAAATTTAATTGAAAGGATTTGGATAAACGTTGAGATATATTTAAATCGTAGCCAATTCTTGCAGTCCATGGAGCTTGATAATGATTAGCGTATAAGTCGCCATTAAATGAGAGCATCCCAATACCAAAAGAAATTTTAGGTTTAAAGACATCCCCTAAAGATGGTTGCTCTGGTAAAGTTTCTTTTTCGGGCTTAACAAGAGCATCTTGTTTATCAGGAATTACTGAATGTGAAGCACTAGTATCTGTTTGAGCTTTTGTTAAAGAACAATTTATAACAATGGCTATCAGTAGTATTTTTTTTAACATGCAATCCTAATTTACAGTGCAATTTAATTGCTATTATTTAAACCATTTTTGATTGGTAATCATTAGCGCTTCTTGAACCGTAATTCTTTTAGGGCCATTATAAGCCACAACAAATGCTGAACGACAACCCTTATCTTTCATTGTTTCACGATTGGTTCTAGCTTCTTTATATTCACCAAAATTTCCTATCATAAATTTGCTAAATCCTTCTGCCATTTCACTTTGAATTTTTTCGCTGATATTAAATTTTTTCGCTAATACATTAGACGCAATAGAATTTGTGAACGCTCCTATTTGAACATGAAAAGCAACATTGCCTTCTTTTTTAGCAACAACGGTATTATTAATAGGATTGGAGTTATTTGTTTGGTTTGAATTATCAGTTAAAGTAGACGTTTGAGTTGTGTTAGTTGAAACTATATCTGTTTTTGACACGTTATCTGAAGTAGGAGTAGTTGTAGGAGTGTTATTTGTAGTTATATTATCAGTAACAACTTCTCCCGAAACTTTTATAAGTTCCGCTGGTAATTTCACTTTTTTGGTTTGATCGTTTTCTAAGTATGAAAATTCACCTAAGATAGACGCATCATTTGTAACCGAAGCATTTTTTTCAAGTATGTATGAGATTATCAATTCATCTTCAGAAGGCAATGACACCCATACAAATTTTGCTTTACCATCAGATACAGAAAATGAACTGCCATTAGTGGTAACACTTTTAGCTTTAAAGCCTGAAGGAACTATTTCTTGAAATTTAGCAAATCCTTTGATACCAGGTTTTTTAATCTTCACTTGCACATTAAATTCATTTTCTGTAGCACCTTTAGAAATAGAACGAACACATGCTACATTTGAATTTGGTTCGGTTGGATTTTGTAAAGGTGTATTTTCCGAAGAATTAGTAACAGGCGTTACGGTATTGGTTTCAACAGCAGTTAAAGCCTCAGTAGTTTGAGTTGCCGTTTCTACAGCTGATGTTACAATAGCAGATGAAGCTGCTGCTTCATCTGCTATCGTTATTTCGGCAGGTGTCATTTCTACTATTTCTTTTACATTATTAGTAATATAAGAAAATTTAGATGTTAATGTTTTTAAACCTGATACAGAAGCATCTGTTGAAACTACCAATTTTACAGTAAATTCAGCATCACTAGGAGTAGAAGTCCAAATGATTTTACCAATGTTATTAGCGAAAGAAAAATTACCCCCTTTACTTTCTAATTCTTTAACAGTAAATCCGGCAGGTACTTCAAATTGTAATTTAGCAAAACCACCAACAGCACCTTTAACAATTTTTAATTCAGCTAAAAATTCTGTTCCTGGTTTAGCATTTTTTGGGATATTCCCAATAATAGCTACAGGAGAGTCGCCAAAGAAAAAACTGAATATAAATACAGATAAAGTATTAATTAAAATAAAAAGTGGTTTTATCATACATTATTAAGTTATTGCTCAAAGAAAAAGTCGATAAGCTTGTTAATTTTTTCTACGGTAAATGAACTATCTCCTTCAAAGAAACCATCAATAGTTTTAGTGATTTCTGTTGCTGATATATATCCATCTTTATTATAATCTGCAGCTTGGAAATCAGCAGGTATTTTAATAGCACCTGACTTCGCAATATTTTCTTTTGCCTTTGCTTCTATTGTTTTTAAATAGGTTAAACTTGGTGCATTATTAAATCCTTCGCTTCTTTCAGTTGATAAACTATCCCATTCTAGTTGACGACGAGCCATTGCATCTTGATCGATTGTTATCCCATTACCATCTACAACAGCACCTTTTTTAGTATTTAGTTCCTTATCCATATAATCGTAAATGCCATCACCGTCTTTATCATCGGGGCAACCACTAGCATCAACTTTAACGCCTTTAGGTGTGCCAAAGCATCTGTCATCTATATCTTTTACACCATCACCGTCTGAATCTGAATTGTCAACTGATTTAAAATCAACATTGCTATAAGCGTCTTTCGGTTTTTTTCCAAAATGCACATTCAAACCAATGTTAGCAGCAATCCAACTATCATTACCGCCTGATTTAACGTTATCAATATAATCACTCATGCATAAATTATAAGTTGCCCCAACTCTAAAACTAGTTCGAAAACCAATATTAAACTTAGCGCCTATACCCAATGGAATATATAATGAGTTTCGTGAATAATTTACTAAACTATCGTTTAGTTTAGTTTCGTATGTGTAATCTCTTTTTAACGTAGTTGAAATAGGATCATTTACAGTGTTTTCTGTTAAATTACGAATAGAACCATCTGACCAATAATTATAGGCAGTCCCGCTCTCGTTTCTTAAATCGCCATAAGGATCAAACATTAAAAAGCCAAATCCTGCTTGCGCATAAATGGAAACATCTTTTTCTTTTTCTCCTAATCGATCCAAAAATGCAAATACATTAATACTGCCTCCCATTATTTGTGACTGAAAATTTGCATAAGAGGTTTTGTCGTTATTGGTTCCAGCTAATTTACCATACATGCCTTCTAATCCAACACCTAGCACTTTGCCGATGCGGTATTCCACTCCTAAATTATAACCTAATCGCATATCGCTAAAGAAATTGGCATTTCCCTTTCTTCCCACATCTCCTAAGAACTTAAGCCCTCCAATTTGACCAGTAACAGATAATTGCGCTTGTGACGTATTGATAACCGCCAAACAAATCACTAATAAAGATAGTTTCGTAGATAGTTTTCTCATAAATATATCGTTTAATTTAGCGATTAAATTACAACTTTTGTCGATAAAAACAAAATTATGTCAATTTCACCCCAATTTACTAAATGATAAAGCTATTTGTAAACACTAGTTTGTTAGTTATTAAGTAATTGAAGTTTTATTGGTTATTTTGATTTTTAGGATGTTAATGAATATTTATGGTTTTATTTTTTTTAGATAAAGTTTAAATTAATAAAAAACATGCTATTGCTTATAATTTGTAAATTTATAAAAGAGCAATGATGATATGAACGCAAACTCAAACACTCAATTTTCAGAAATAACAAATAAGTTAAAGTCTTTACTTTTTAAGTTTGATGACATTCATCGTGAAGAAAAAATATACTTACTGCATCAACTTAACTCTTTTCTTCCAATAAAATCAAAGGAGTGGAAACCAACTCATCAGTTACTATTGACGATGTTAGCTTATCCTGATAATAAAAAAATCCTTGAGTTGGCTCTTATAACATTATCTAATTTATTAAAGCAATTAGAAAAAAAATATGCATTATCTTCTTCATTAAGCGGCACAGGATTTTTGCAAACTGCTATTGAATGTAATTTTTCGTATACAAAAGTTAAATTCTTAGTGAAAACTTTTCCGCATCAAGTATCTATTCATAGTGCTTCATCGAGCATTGATACTCAAAAATCTATTTTAAAATTATTATTACCAACGGTGGAATATTCTAAAATTCATTTAGGCGAAAAAGACCTTAAATCGCGCATTAATGAATTTAGTGCTTCTTCTAAACTCAACGATTTAGAATGGTTATTAAACATTATTCAACAGTCTTCTCTCGACAAAAAAGCACAAGCATTTGTTTATCAGCAGTTAGGCATTTTTATACATTGGAAAGTATTTGATAAAAAAGATTCTGTGAGTTTTTTAAGAGGCGCTTCTTTACCAATGTATTTCCATTCTAAACCTCTTGATAGAACAAATAATTTCCAAGAAATAATAGCACAAAAATTACCACAGCCTGTTAATTTAAATTTGAAAGAAAGACAACAGCTCATTCATAGTGCAAAAATGACGTTGACTTATCTATATAGAGAAACCGAACCTTTTACCAATGCTAATGAAGATGATATTACATTATTTGATTTAGGTAAAGGTATTTCTATTGCACTTTTCGGAAGTACAATTGATAAACGTTATTCCTTGGAATCGTATATTGGTTATTTGGTTTTAAAAAACAACATTCCTGCGTCTTACGGTGGTGGCTGGATTTTCGGAGAACGTAGTCAGTTTGGAATTAATATTTTAGAAGCCTTTAGAGGTGGTGAATCAGGTTTAATTATTTGTGAGTTATTACGTGTATATCATCAATATTTTGGAGTGACTCGTTTTGTAGTGAAGCCCTACCAGTTTGGATTAAAAAATACCGAAGCCTTGAAAACAGGAGCATTTTGGTTTTATTATAAATTAGGATTCAGACCAGAAGATAGTTCATTAAAAGAATTAGCATACAAAGAAGAACAAGCCAAGCAATTAAATCCTTTTTATAAAAGTGATCTTTCTACTTTAAAAAAATACACAAAAAGTAATTTAGTATTAACGCTTTCTGATACAAGTTATCCTACTTACGATTCAGAATTACTGAGTCAAAAAATTACAACTTTCATTAATTCACATTTTCATGGGAATCGAAACATAGCGATGGATCATTGTTTTAATTTGTTAAAGGAAGGATTAGCTATTTCTATTAAAGATTGGAAAGATGAAGATATTGCATATGCAAAAGAATTGTCGTTGTTGTTTTGCTTTTATCCAGATGCAAAAAACTGGATCAAGAAACATCGAAAAAATGTTAAGTTATTTATTCAATTAAAATCTGCTAAAACAGAATTGCCTTGGATAAGGCATTTACAAAGATTTGATGCGTTTTGGAAAATGGTTAATTAGAGCTTCTTCATAAACGCAACTTCTTTTTACGTTTTTTTCCTTGACGAAAAAAAGTAACAAAAAAAGTCAAGCCAAAACACCAAATCCGTTTTTCATCGCACATACAACGCTTCAGCTCCGCCTGAAAAACTAGGATTTCGCACTGTTTTGGCAAAACCAGCCACACTATTACTAATGTATGCAGTAGCTTTTAGATAAGGTCTTTATTTGATTATACAAATGAATTGGAATTTTCTTGCTAATGCTAATTAACCATTAAGCTTTCAATTGGCTTACAGGTGCCGTTTTCGCAGACGTAACATTTTAGTTTGTCTTTAAAAACAGAAGGTTTGTAAATGGATTTTCCTAATAACATTCGTAAACATTCTTGAACGCCTTCGATGATACTTGGATGCGGATGCATCATATCCGCTAATTCTTTGATGCCCTGATTGGTATGAATTAAATATGCAACTGCTTGTATTGCTGAACTAGCATGCTCTCCAACAACTCGCATTCCTAAAATACGCATGCCGTTATCATTAGTCACAATAATTTTAAAAAAGCCTTTGGTCTTTCGCATGGCTATAGCACGGGCATTAGTGCTGAAATCAAGCTTCACAACTTTATGTGCAATACCTTTTTTCTTACAATCCTGTTCACTCATTCCTACGCTAGCAACCTCAGGATTGAGGAACATAATGGTAGAAATATTTTCATAAGACAATGGTTTAATAGTTGGACCAAACATACGCACAACTGCATGGCGAGCTTCTCTTTCGCCTACATTTACTAAAGCCATTTCTGTTGTGGCATCACCTGCCACATATATATGTGAAATATTTGTTTGCGTATCATTATCCCAAATACTTCCTCGCTCATTTAATTTTACACCTGCATTTTCTAAACCTAAACCTTCTACATTTGGCACTCTACCAACAGAAACGAGGGCTTTATCCACATTTATGATTTCTGTTCGGCCATCTTTATATTCTAATTCGTATTCTACTTTGCCGTTTTTAATTTCCATACGTTTAAGCGATGAACCGTGATGAATGGTAGCGCCATTTTTTTCTAAAGATTCGCTTATCAATTCAGCAACATCTTCATCTTCAAAAGGTAAAATACGTTCAGCTTTATCAATTAAATACACTTTTGTTTTTCCAATATTTGAAAAAATGGTAGCGAACTCACAACCAATAACTCCGGCACCCAATACCACCAAGCTTTTCGGTAACTCTGTCATATTTTTTATACCATCGCTGGTCATGATAATGTGCTCATCGATAGGAATGTTTGGCAAATAACGAGGACGACTTCCAGAAGCAATTAAAATATTTTCTGCACTTACTGTTTTTATGCGGCCATTTTCTTTAGTAATGTTGATGGTGTGTTTATCAATAAATTGTGCTGTGCCTTTTTCGTAATGAAATAAATTATTTGCTTGTGTTTGTAATAGTTGTAAATGCACCGTCATTTGTGTTTTACGCTCGAAGATGGCTTCTTTAACTGTTTTATTGATGTAATCAAAGTCTGCTTCGTAATCAGGAATCATCTCTCGTATAGAAGATATTTTTTGCGATATTTCCCATAGTGTTTTAGATGTTAAAACACCATCATATACACCTGCACCTCCAATGTGTTTTTTTTCAATTAGTAACACTTTCTTCTTGAAGTCTAAAGCACGCATTGCACCAGCGTATCCTGTGGGGCCCCCACCAATAATAATTAAATCGTAATGTTCATTGTTATCTAACATTGTGAAATGATTTAAAGTTTTAAATAATATACTTTAAAAAGCTCTGTTAATGCCTATCATCCATCGGAATTGGAAATAATCTTTTTCGGCATAAGGCAAGCGATTAATAAAAAATGGCATATCAAACCTAATTGTTAATGGTTTCAATCCATATAATTGACCCCATTTCTGAATACTTAATGTAAAACCTAAACCTGCATCTGCCATCACATCAGACATCGCGGTTGCTTTTCCAACTGCATTTGTATTAATTGCACCGGCATCACCAAATAAATACGGATTTATTTTAACGCTATTGTTTAATCTCTTAAAGTTTAAAAATTTAAAGAATTCGCCAAATTCAATTTCCACACTGGCAGAAGCGCCAGAGGTGCCTTTGTAATTATAATTCATTAATCCGCTTGCATCTTTTTGTGCCAATAAATATCCTGAATATCCTCTTAGATTTAATCCACCACCAGCGTTGAAGTGATTGGTTTCTGCGCCATATTTGCCCCAGCTAGGAGGAATGAAGCCCATAGAGCGCGTATATTTATTTTCCATTAAGTCTTCGGGGTTAGCACCTGATGCAAATAACATAGATTCACTCGCTTGTTTTAAACCAAAGCCTAATTGAGCATACACACGTGTATTGATATTAATTTTCCCTAAATCATTTTTATTAATTGCCGTGTATTGTAATGAAGAATAATCGTAATCATTTGTAAAAGCCGAAGCACGTGCATTTAAATTCATCGTTCCGGTTCCTCTGTTATAGCTGTAATTGTGGTCAATGCCCACATTTAAGTAACTATTTAATTTTTGAATTTGCCATTCGTTTTGATTGATCAAATACACTAAGTCATTTGGCAAATCACGTAGCATCGCTTTTGCTTGAATGTAAATACGGTTTCGTTCATTATTACTTTTTTTCTCGAAACCAATTAACGCACTTTGCAAACCATCTAAAGATTTAACAGTCGCATATACATTTGATTTCTTTATGAATTTAGAAGTAGATGTTCTATAATTTAAAATAAACGATACAATATTATAATTACTTTTTTTGTTACTGCTATCCAAATAGGCTTGTCCGAATCCTGTGCTAAACCATGCCGTTAGGTCAAATACATGTTTTGTATTCATGTAACCTCCATTTAAATGTGCACCAACTTTAATACCATCATAACCATTATACCATAAGCTTGGTCGGGCTTTTAATTCATAATGCTTCCAATCTAAAGGATTATAAATTTTAGAATCAAAAGTGATATTGACGCGTTGATGTTTCACATTATTTGTCATGTCTACATCGGCTAAGCGACGAGAAGGATCAATAATCACATTTTTAATTTTATCACTCAATTGTATTTTTGCAATGTAGGTTGGTTTTACTTTACCCCAACCAATCCAACGAGGTAATACATCTGCTCTTACTGGTTTTTCGAACCAAGTATTAGGAATGTAGTAATGATAGGCAGAATCGTTTTTATCTAATACCGTAAAATCAATTGGCATTTGCATATCGCCTTTACGTTTGAATTTAATTAAATACTCACCCGCTTTATCTCCTTTTTTAATACGACCTATTTTGTAGTCAATCTTTTTAGTGGTTTCGAGCCATTGGTCAAAAAACCAATTCAAATCAACACCGCTGTATTGGATTACTGAATTTCTAAAATCTTCAGGGTAGGGATGTGCAAATTTCCATTGATTGAAATAATGTTGCATACATTTATCAAATAGTGAACGACCTAATACATATTCTAAATTCTTTAGCATCGTTCCTGTTTTGGTATATACAGCGCCATATCCACCACCATGACGAATACCTCCATTGAAATCATCGCTGTGTGTATTCAAGGTTACTTCTTCTTGCCTTACGGTTACGGCATTCATGTATCCATTATACACTTGATCATCTAAAATGCGATTTTGTTCAGTGAAGCGTTGCACATATTTGCTCTTTGGTTTTTGTTCAATCTTATTTGGACCATCAATAAACTGATACGTGTCGGCAGTATAAAATTGAGTAAAGCCTTCATCTAAAAAAGCACGATAGGTTTCGTTATTACCTACCATTCCAAAAAACCAATTGTGTGTCATTTCATGGATCAATAAATCACGGTAGTTTGGATCGTAGCCACCATCAAGGGTTAGCATAGGATACTCTACACCGTCTTGTGCATCGGCACAAATCATTTTAGGGTAATGGTAAGGACCAATGTTATATGTATTTACATCTAATACTTTCGCAATAAATTGCGGACAGGTTTGCCAACCTGCAGCATGAGGCTCTTGAACTAAAGCCACACATTTGATGCCTTGCCACATATATTCACCAATACGATAGGTTGGATCGGCAGTTAGCGCAAAATCGTGCACATTTAATGCAGAGAATATCCATGTCTTATTAGTACCATCACGTTTGATAATGATGCTAGGTGGCGAATTCCAAGGCTTACTAGCAAAGTTAGAAAGGTCTAATTGTTTACGTAAGGAATCAGGAAACATTTCTTTTTCATTTTGTAAAACACCTGTCGCATCTAATACATAATTATTTGGCAATGTAAACTCTACGTGAAATGATCCGAAATCACCATAAAATTCATGATCCATGTGTTGGTCTGTGTCCCATCCAAGTTTTCTGTCAAATACAGAAATACGCGGATACCAATGTGTGACATCAAAATGTTTATATCCAAAAGCGTTGAATAATTTCATGCGGTTACGAATCACTTCTTTGGCATAATAGGTTTTGAAATCAAGGTCAAACGTGATGGATTCACCTGATTTTAAGGGCTTTTCCAAGTATACTTTTAAAACGGTATTATCTAATTCTGTTTTTAACTCCGTGTTACCAACTTTGATTTTTTCAACGTTCGTGCCTTTGTCATCATCACGGTATTTATTAAATTTCAAATGGTAATTATTGTTTTTATATAAGTCGGCGAGGTAAGAATCTTTACACTGCGCGTTATTGTATAAATGAAAGTATACAAAATATAAATCCTTAGGAGAATTATTCCAATAGGTTAATTCCTCATGTCCAGATATAATATCTGTACTGTCATTTAACTGAGCGGTGATGTTATAGTGAACATCTTGTTGCCAATAATCGGCAAAGGGTTTGCGGTTTTTCCAATATAACTCATTGGTTTGAGAGCGGTAATCAATGTATTCGGTTTGAGCTATTATTTCTGTGATTGAAATAAGTAAAAATATAGAAAGTAAAATTATTTTTTTCATATGTCTAAATTATTGTTTTTTTTGTCATATGGTATAGCCAGTTTATCTTCTCCCGATAGCTATCGGGATGTGTTAGTGTTTCGGCAAACATGGCTATTTCATATGTTTAAATTATTGTTTTTTTTGTCATATGGTATAGCCAGTTTAATAATTGGTGTTTGTGTTTCGGCAAACATGGCTATTTCATAAGAAGAAATTTAACTTTTTAAAGATAATGATTATAACCAAAAGAGAGAATGATTTTTGGTTATACTTAATTTCAATTTCATTATCCCATCAACTCTAAAAAAAGTTTTAAAGCTTTTCGTTTATCATCATTCAAATCATACGAAATTTTATGTTTTAAATAATCAATGGCATCAAAGCCCTTTATATGAATAGGTTTTTCGGCTACAGCTTCGTCAATATGATTAATACCATCAGCTAAAACTGCATTAAATTCAGAAACAAATTTGGGATCGAGAGGTTTATTACTAACCCAACAAGCAAATACAAAAGGAAGTCCAGTGTATTTTTTCCATTCCTCGGCAAGGTCATATTGGTAAGGGTATTCTGTTAATCCAAAGGTTCTATCACCTATAATAACAGCGCCTGTTGTATCATGTATTTCTTTTTCGAAACCTTTTTTGGCATCTATAAATTGGATGGGAAGTTTCCAAAAATGGGTATTCAATACTTGTACTAAGGTAACCGATGTTCTGGATTGATAATCTAATAATATATGCGTGATTTCGTTTAAAGGCTTGTTAGAAAAGAGTTTCACGCTATCCACTTTTCCATTTGCTCCAATGCAATAATCAGAAATAATATAATAGTTCTCCAATTTTGGTAAAATAGCAACAGGTACTAAACCAATATCAACAGTCTTCGATTTTAGTTTTTGAGCGCAAACACTCGGTATATCAAGTTGTATATCTAATTGATTTTTTAGAGTACTTCGATTTAAGCCAAATAAAAATGGAGTGGTATTATAATAATTAACGATAGATATAGAATACATGACTTAAATTTTAACGGATATGTTTTCATTTTTAATTTGCAAAAAACAAATAGTAGCTCCTACAACAGCTATTACCGGGGCAAACATCATTCCAATCACAGATGGCAACATCATTAAAAAATAATACATCGCGCCAATTCCGCAAGCAGTGCCTTTGTTTTTACGGGCAAAATGAATACTTTGAGATATAGACATTTTATGTCGCTCGAAATTATAATCGAGCATTGTAAACCCAATAAAGTACCATGAGATGAAGAGTAGTAAAGGTGCTGTAATGACTATTAATGGCGGAAAGAAAATGGTGACTACAAAACTTATAGCTATAATGAAATATTCATACAACATATTACGTATGCTAATACCAATTCCTCTGAAAATATCTTTCACTAATTGAGCGGGATGAAACGGGTATTTTTTACCTGTTGTTTTTTCTTCTAATGATTCGGAAAGTAAGGCAAATAAAGGCGATAGAAAGATCAAAACTAAATATCTTAAAAATGTACTTGATATAACGATAAAAATAAGTTTCAAAATCCAAGCAATGATGACACTAAAATAGCCTGTTAAAAAAGGTTTCGCAAACGATAACCATGCTCCTGTATCAGGGATTTCTTTTAAGCTTAATTTTTCATTGATCAGTTCTGCTATTTGTTTTGAAACCTCTGCAAAAACCCATATACTAAAGCCCCACATGATCAGCCATAATATCAAAGGATAAAATAAATAAGGCCATAATCCTTTTTCGAAGATAACACTAATCCCTTTAAATGAGTTAGCTATGGCTTTATAAAACCCTTCAAAAAAACTCATGCTATTATTTTTTTAGAGTAGAAACATTTTTCCATTTAAAAGATGTTATTAAATGTTCAATGTCTTTACGAATAAAATCTACGACTACTTTTTGTGAATCGATGTTAGGGACAGCATTAAAGTATAAGGCGCCTCGTATAAAATTATGCGTACTATCTGTTAAATAAAATTGAATGTTAGAGGCAGTGTTGCCACTGATATCATAAACTAAACCATATACATGAGCGCTATCTCTTATGATAACAGTTTCATCAAGTCCTGTTGCTTTTATTTGATGTTTAATGGCAAAATCACGGCTTTGGTTTAAAATCGTATCTAAATTATTCGTCACTATTTTATAACTCAAATGTATTTGGGCATTGAATTGAGGGAAATTAATATTTAACCAGCAAGGATCTGCGCCCAAATGTTTGTCGTTATTGATAAATGAATAGGTTGGAATTTCGAAGCTGTATGGACAAGTGCTGTCATATACCATATATTTTTTTTCAGGAAAATCAATTCTAAAATATCCTTTTGGTTTAGGTGTATAAACTTCGTCATCATCGTCGTTTCCACATGAAAAAAGTGTTGCAAGTGAGATACAAAATATTAGAGTTTTTAAAAATGCGGATATTGACATTGTATTTTATAGAGTAATGATTAAGAGTTAATAGTTACATATAAAAATTTCACTAGACTTTTATTGAACTTTGTCAGCATCTAAAACACGTAATTTTACAAGTTCTACTGTTTGTTTTTTACGCTGTAGGATAGTTATTTCGTAACCATCATAGTGCCTTTTCTCATTAACAGCGGGAATTCGTCCCCATAAAAAATTAATAAGACCAGACACTGTTTCGTATTTAGGATTTTCTGGTAAAGACATGGGCAATGCTTCATTTACATCGCTAATGCTGCTATGTGCGTTAACAACATATTCTGTTTCACTTTTCTTTTCTACAGTTGGAATCTCATCATCATGCTCGTCTTGAATTTCTCCAACTAATTCTTCAATTATATCTTCCATTGTTACAACACCAGCAGTTGCTCCAAACTCATTTGTAACAATAGCCATTTGAATATGTAACTTCTGGAAATCACGTAATAAATGATTGACATGCATACTTTCTGGTATAAAATGTGCAGGCCTCATGATATCTCTAATGGTTTTAAATTTATTATCAATTACAGCCTTTAATAAATCTTTAGAGTGAACTACTCCAATTACATTATCAATATCTCCTAAATAAACAGGTAAACGTGAGTAACCTTCATCAATTACCACTTTAATCATTTCGTTTCTACCAAGCTCTACATCAAGCGCCGAAACACGATTTTGAGGCACCATAATTTGTTTTACCAAACGGTCATCAAAATCAAATACATTTTGAATTAATTCATTTTCGCTGGGTTTAATTGCCCCGCCCTCTTCACTTTCAGTTAAGATTAATCTTAATTCTTCTTCCGTGTGTACATCATCTTCTCCCACTTTTTTAATACCTATGATGCGTAATATTACATTGGAAGATTTGTTTAATAGCCATATAAATGGGCTAAAAACAACATAAAATATTTTCAAAGGCCACGATACAAATAAAATGGTATCCATTGAATATTTTATGCCAATCATTTTAGGTATTTGCTCACCAATAGTTACATGAAAAAAGGTAAGAAGGGTTAAAGCTAATGGCAAAGAAATACTACGAACAGTTAAGGTATTTATTTCCCAGCCTGATTTTTCAAAAAAGCTAATAATGATATGTGAAATTGCCTCTTCGCCAACCGCACCCAATGCTAAGGAAGCCAATGTAATGCCTAGTTGGGTAGCTGATAAATAGGCGTCCAATTTATCGAGTAATGATTTAGCTAATGAAGCACGAGAACTTCCTTTCTGAATTTTAATATCTAATTGTGATGATCGAACTTTTACTAAAGCAAATTCTGCAGCCACAAAAAAACCATTTAATAAAACCAATAAAAGCGTATTTAATAACATAGTATAAAATAAATTCTAATTACAAATATAGCAATAGATACGGGATATTTTTAGTGCAAAAGTTTATATAAATTGCAAAGTGACCAACTACACAAACCCTAATTTGTAGTGCACTACTTTTTTTGTATCAAAAAACTCTTCAGTAAAATAATCTTTAAGATTATAGAAAGTTGCTTTGGCATAATGATTTCCAAACTCTTCTTGTAAATCGCCACCTTTTAAATATAAAATACCATTAGGCAAATCATTGAAATTATCTTTCAATATTTTGCGATAAATCCAATTATAAAATACAGGAAACTCTGTTACAGCGCGGCTTACAATAAAATGATAACGATCATTTATTTTTTCAGCACGTTCATGTTCGGCTTTTACATTTGTTAATCCCAAAGCTGAAGCCACTTCATTTACTACTTTAATTTTTTTGCCTATGCTATCTACTAAATGAAAAGTGCTTTCAGGAAATAAAATAGCTAATGGAATTCCCGGAAAACCTCCGCCGGTTCCAACATCCAGCACTTTAGTGCCTGGCTTAAATTCCATTACTTTGGCTATACCTAATGAATGTAATACATGTCTTTCAAATAACAAATCAATGTCTTTGCGCGACACAACGTTAATTTGAGCATTCCATAAAACGTATAAATCATAAAGCTGTTCAAATTGTTTTTTTTGAATTTCTGTAAGATTTGTGAAATATTTTAAAATAATAGTTCGTTGCATAATACAAATGATGATAAAATTCAAAAGTTAATTTGAATTTTAAAATACGTTACATTTTATTTTCTTGATTTTTTAAGATGTTATATAACAATTCTCTAGCTCTGAAAAGTTGGGCTTTTACTGTACCTATAGGCAAATTCAATTTAACGGAGATTTCTTCGTTACTTAACTCATCAAAATAGCGCAATTTTACTAAATCTTTATAATGCGGTTTAAGTTTCTCAACGACTTCTTTTAGTAATTTAATTTTTTCTTTTTTAATAATGTGTTCTTCTGGATCAAGTGTTTGAGATTTGATGTTTTGAGAAATTGTTTGCCCTTCGTCGTTTTCCTGTTTACTATCTAAAGAGAATGATGCCATTTTCTTTTTATTTCTTAAAAAATCTATGGCGTTATTACTTGCTATTTTGAACAACCAAGTACTAAAAGCAAAAGTTGGAGTATATTGATGTAAACGCTTAAAAGCCCTACCAAATGCTTCGATGGTTAAATCATCCGCATCATCTTTATTATTTACCATTCGTAACATCATGAAATAAACAGATTCCCGATACCGATGCATGAGCTCAGCATAGGCCTTCTGATCAGCCTTATGTAAAGCTAATTGAATCAATCTATAATCATAAACTGCTTTTGTGGTTAGTTTATTTTCCGGATCTAACTCTTCCATTTATTAGGTTTGTGAAACATTTTACTGATGTGAAAAATTGGATATAAAATTAATAGGATAAATTCGAATAAAAATGCGAGTTTCCAAAGATCAACTTCATTTAATTTTTTAGCCGCTTTGTTAAAGATAACAAATTGTAAGCATATTTTAAAAATTAATCCAACAGTGGCAACAATTAGTGTTGTTTTAAAAAATAATAAGGCAATTAATAAAAGATGAAAAGCATATTGAAAACTATACCCTAACATTATTTTTGCTTTACTAGCTGAATGATAATGAGGAGCAGTAGTTAAATGACGTTGTTTTTGACGCTTCCAGTCGGAAAAAGTTTTTTTCGCTAATGAATAAGTTATGGCATTATTTGAAACCGAAATGTTAGTATTTTCTTCATTACAGGCTTGATTAACAAACAGATCATCATCACCTGATGCAATATGATAATGTTTGGCAAAGCCTTTTTCTTTATAAAATAAGTCTTTTTTATAAGCTAAATTTCTTCCAACACCCATGTATGGTTTGCCTTTAATAGCAGCAGATAAGTAATTAGTGGCAATTAAAAACGTGTCGAAACGAATTAATTTATTTAAAAAGCCATCTTCTTTTTTGTAAGCTCCATAACCTAAAACAATTTCTTTTTTATTTACAAAACCAGCGCTCATACTTTCAATCCAATTGTCATTGGCAGGAAAGCAGTCTGCATCCGTTAATAATAAATTATTATACTTGGCAGCTTTAATACCAATTAACATCGCATATTTTTTTCCATGCTTATAATAATCATCTTCCTTGATAATAGCCTTTTTTAGGTTAGGAAAAATATTTGCAAACTCGTCAATAACGCTCTCAGTACTGTCATATGAACAATCATCAACCACTACTACTTCAAACTCAGGATAATTTTGCGTTAGAATTTTTGGTAAAAATTCAGTTAGATTATCATCTTCATTTCGAGCACAAATTATTACAGATACAGGCTCTTGAATAGAAGACTGTTCTAATAAATTAGGTTTTAAATTGCCAAGAGGAAGAACATTTTTAATATAATAAAAGCATATGCCAATAAATGACATAAAAAAAGCCACCAACAGAAACTCGTCGGCTCCAATATCAATAAAATCAGGAAAATACATGTAGCAAAAATACCATCTTAAGCAAGTATGAATTAATGTATCTTCGCAACTATTAAACAAAGAAATTAACAATGCTAACCAACATGAAGGCCGTTATATTTGATATGGACGGTGTAATTATTGATTCGGAATACCTTTGGAGAAGGGCTATGATAGAAGGATTTACAGAGATTGGGATCCCTTTTACAGATGCAGATTGTCGAGTTACTACTGGCATGCGCTTTAAGGAAGTTATTGAATATTGGTTTAAAAGCCATAATTATAGTAGTCTAACTGTTTCTGAGTTTGACACTTTGGTGGTTGACAAACTTTGTTTGCTAATTAAAAAAGAAGGTAAGCCAATGAAGGGCGTTTTGGAGGCCTTTGAATTTTTGAAAATCAATAATTTTAAAATTGGTTTAGCAACTTCTTCAAACGTAGAATTGATGGAAACGGTGATTGAAACCTTACAACTTGGTGATTATTTTGATGCATTATGCTCGGCTCAACATTTAACTCACGGAAAACCACACCCACAGGTTTTTATTAATTGTGCGCAAGAATTAGGTGTTCATGCTTCTCATTGTTTGGTTGTAGAAGACTCTGTTAATGGTGTTATTGCTGGTAAAGCAGCTCACATGAAAGTAGTTGCAATTCCTGAAGAAGAACAAAAGCATAACCCTAAATTTTCGATTGCTGATTATAAATTAGATTCACTTCTTGAATTGATAAAATAATTAATCAATTAAGACATACAACCTCTCAAAAAATGATTTAATGGTAACATTGCTTTGAATACCTTAGCCACATTGGTGGGTAAATTTTTATTTAGAATATCCTCATCTGTTAAATTATGAACTACAATAAAATGTTTGTGTTGTAACAACCCGATTTCTGGATGTGTTTTTTCATAGCCTTTAGGTGCTGTTTTCAATTTATCTTCTTGAGAAAGTTCTTTAAAAAAGGTTTTAATATCCTTTGCTGATATTATTTTTTTAAAATTTGAAGTATTGTAATCAATCTCTTGCCTAATAGCAGCAAGCATTTCGGGAGAAGGCTGATAACTGCCACCAGCCAAAAAGCTTTTACCTGGTTCGATGTGTAAATAATAGCCTGGTATCATTGATTTTTTCCCGCCTGGATTAATACTTGCTCCAATATTTGTTTTGTAAGGTGATTTATCTTTGCTAAAACGAACATCTTTATTAATTCGAAACATACACTTCTTGGCTTCTAAACCTGCTAATTCCTTATCAAAAACAACACTTTTTTCTATCACTAACTTTACAATATTTTCAAACTCAGCTTTACATAATTCATAAGTTTTACGATTGGCATCAAACCACTCTTTGTTATTGTTTTTTGGGAGTTGTTTTAGAAATTTTAATATTGTTTCCATATTCTATAAAATTTAATTAAGCCGTTTATTCAGGTATATTTTCAGTTAATTTTTGAAAAAATTTATAGTGATGTAAAAATTCTTTGGCTATTATTCGCAAAAGTGTATAACTTGGAATAGCCACTATCATCCCTAAAATACCGCCAATAGCACCAGCCATTAATATCACTAAAAATATTTCGAGAGGATGTGCTTTAACCGTATTTGAAAATATGGTAGGTTGAACAAGCATAGCATCAGATAAATTAGTACCTATTAAAATCAATATAATTTTAGTGATGGTTGATGCGATTGTATCGTATTCGGCAAATTCAATGCATCCACTAACTCCTAAAAATACTGCAAAAAATAATGTGATGATTGGTCCAATGTATGGTATTACATTCATAACACCAGCTAAGCAGCCAATAACAAGCGCATTCCTAATTCCAAATAACCACATCAATGCGGTAACAACAATACTCACATATAATACATCAATAAATAGTCCGATAAAATATTTACTCAACATTTTTTTCGATGTTCTTAAAATATCTCTCATTTCTTTATCAAAGCCTACAGGTGTTATTAAAAGTATAGATTTTGACACAATCTGTTCATCTTTTAAAAAGAAAAATGTTATAAAAAGTATTGAAAACAATCCACCTAATATTGTACTTGCATAAGACATGGTATTGTTGAATAAGGAAGTGATGTTTTTGAAATTAGCAAAATTAGTAACTTGCTCTCCAATGGATGTTGCAATTTGATGTTCGTTACCGATTCTTGAAAATATAGTTTTTAATGGTGGATTGGAGGCTAATAAATTATGTAATACCTCTTCTAAATTAGCATGAGACAAAAAAGATATTTGCTCAATTAGGGGTGGTAAAAAAGTAATACTAAATATGTAAATAACCCCTAAAAATAAACATAAGGTTAATATAGCAGCTATGGTATTATGAATATGAAAATTACCAATTTTTAATCGGCTAATAGCATGAACAATTGGCAAACCAATTAAAGATAAGACCACAGAAATAATGAGATAGATAACCACATTGGTAAATAAATACACAAATAAGCCAACTATAAGTAGTGTGATAATAGGAATGGTATACTTTTTCAAATACATTGGATTAACTATTATGTAAATTTGTTTTTAGATGTTTATGTTTAAAATAATCCATTAACAGAATTGTACTTAACAATAAACTTAAGCAATATAAGGTATCTTCAAATGGAATAGTGTAAATACGAAGATTCATATTTTCATTATTGTTATAAGTCACAATGGGCAGAGATGTTAATATTCCATTACATATTAAAAATGGGAAGAGTGATACAACGTAGGCAACGTAAAATCTTCCTAAATTTTTGAATTGACAAATGAAAGTTGCGAAAATAACTAACAGCATACTAATACCTACATTGACAATGGTATAGGTTTTATTATAAAAAAGAATACATATTACCAAGCAAAGTAAAGAAATAATAACACTGATATATTTTGCGTTAGCGCCTATTAAATCTCGCTTGATATAGGCATTACAAACTTCATAAATAAACACACATGAGTATGGAACGCATATGAAAAATAAAACTTCCTCTAAAGGTAAATTAAATAATTTGATGCCTGTGATATATATTGGATTAAATCCCCAAACGCCTTTATAGGTGAATAATACATCCCATATTATAAAAAATAGCCCAACAATAAACATCGCAGGAAATAAGTATTTCCACGACTTGTAAAAGGCTACTTTCTTATCAAAACTTAATAAAAAAGGGAAAGCAACGCTTAAAACATCTAAAAGTAAATAAGTGTAATGTGAATTCAAATTAATTTACCGTCCTTGTATTTTCTTCTTTAATTTTATCCCAATATTTTTTAGCAACCAATAAAAAACCAAAACTTTCTCCATCTTCTTTAGTAGTATGTTTATGATGCATTTTATGTGCCCAACGAATAGAACGAATATACGTATTTTTGGATCGTGTAAAAAGTTTTATTCTTTGATGAATAATTACTTCGTGAACTAAAAAATACGCAAATCCATATAATGTTAGTCCGGTGCCTATAGAAATTGACCATTCGGCCTTATAAATCACGCCTAGCATAATCAACAACCAACTTGGTATAGCGAAAATTAAAAAAAACCAATCATTTTTCTCAAAAATCCCAGGACCTTTTTCATGATGGTCTTTATGCAAAAACCACATAAAACCATGCATGATGTATTTGTGGATAAACCATGTAACAAGCTCCATTATGAAAAAAGTAGCTAATATTATGAATATATTCATTATCATATTTATTTAACAAAGAAAGCTATAAATTGTTTAATTTTTAAAAAAAAGTGACGCAAAAAAAATGATTTCTATCACGTAAAATGCACTCGCCGTTAAATTTGATTTTTGGTTAATTCTATTTTGAAAAATAATATTTAAAATGAATGAAATTATAAACCAAGCTATATAATTTTGCAATGGAATGATATTATTTTTCCAATACCAGAAATCGAATCTAGCTGCATTTTGTTCCATGAAAAAATCTAAAAAAACCATTAAAAATGATCCAAACAGAGCATTCAAAACTTTGTTTTTAAATCTCGAAAATTGAGCAGTACTATACAATAAAATAGCCCAATTTACGCCAATAAGCAGCGGTACAGATAATGCCTTTAATCCTAATGCATGACCATAAAAATATGAACCAAAAATAAGTTCTGTCTTTACACCTAATACTTCCAAAGAAAAACCTATTAAGGCAATTAATAAAAGTGAACCGTAGAATTTTAAACTTGTTTGCTTACTTGTAAACAAAACTAATCCCACTGATAAAAGTAAGTTTAACGGACTTAGTGATTTAAAATAACTTGGATTAATCGAAAACCCCACAAATCCAACGATATGGAAAATGAGGATTATGAAAATAGAAATATGTTTTTTAACGAAGTTGATAATTTGTACTTTAAGTGACGTAAATTTATGAATAATACAACATAACCTATTAGCTTAATAGCTATATTTATAAAGTATTTTTTAATCCTATGTCCAAACAACAAATTCCATACATTAATAGAGAAATAAGCTGGCTATCCTTTAATGAACGTGTATTACAAGAAGCCTCTGATTCATCAACTCCTTTAATTGAACGGTTAAAATTTTTAGGTATTTTTAGTAATAACCGCGATGAATTTTATCGCGTACGTGTAGCTACTATTAATCGTTTATCAAAACTTGGCAAAAAAGCAATTGCTGTTTATGGCGATGATCCGAAAGAATTGTTGCAAAAATTACAAAAACAAGTTATTGCCCAACAGCAAAAGTTTGAAGCCATTTATCAAGAGTTACTTCACGAATTAGCTAAAGAGAATGTTTTCATAATAAATGAAAAACAATTAAATCAAAACCAACAGAAATTTGTAAAAGATTATTTTCATAACGAAGTTGTATCTACTCTTTTTCCAATAATGGTCGATGAAAACAAGGCTTTTCCATACATGAAAGATAAGTCAGGCTATTTATTTGTTCGATTAATTTCAGATAGACCCAAACAAAAAAATAAATATGCATTAATAGAAATTCCTTCAAAATCAACAACTCGTTTTGTCATTCTGCCTCAAGAGAAAAATAAAAAATATATTATTTTATTAGATGACGTTATTCGTTTTAATGTAAACGAAATATTTTCAGTTCTGGGATATCATGCTAAAGAAACCATAAACATTAAATTGACTCGTGATGCTGAATTAGATATTGATCAGGATGTAAGTAAAAGTATGCTCGAAAAAATATCTAAAAGTGTAAAGGATAGAAAGAAAGGCTTACCGGTTCGTTTTGTTTATGACAGCACTATGAGTAGCGAAATGCTTTCCTTTATTATGAAAAAATTAGGAATGGCAAAGAAAGACAACGCAATACCAGGTGGGCGTTACCATAATTTTAAAGATTTTATTCGTTTCCCAAATATTGGTGATAAAAAATTAGTTTATAATCATCCACAACCAATTAGTCATAAATATTTAGATAATATAAACACGAGTATATTAAGTGTGATAAAAGAAAAAGATATTTTATTACATTATCCTTACCATACTTTCGATCATATTATTACTTTATTAAGAGAAGCTTCGTTGGATCCAACAGTTGATTCTATTAAGATTACATTTTATCGCGTAGCGGATTCTTCTAAAATTGCAAATGCATTAATAAATGCTATTAAGAATGGTAAAAAAGTGACGGTATTGGTCGAATTGCAAGCCCGATTTGATGAAGAAAATAATATTTATTGGGCCAATAAATTGCAAGAAGAAGGCGCTACTGTAATATATGGAGTTCCTGGTTTAAAAGTGCATAGTAAATTATTTTTGATTACAACTAGAGTTGGTGGTAAAGAAATAAAATACGCTCATATCGGCACAGGAAATTTCAATGAAAAAACAGCACGAATTTATACGGATTTTAGTTTATTAACTGCAGATAAAAATATTACCGAAGAGATTTCTCGTATGTTTGATTTTTATACAAACAACTTCAATACCGGTTTTTATAAGCATTTAGCAGTAGCACCTTTTTATATGCGTAGCACTTTTGTAAGTTTAATTGATAAAGAAATTGAAAACGCAAAAGCCAAAAAAAATGCCTATCTCATTTTAAAAATGAATAGCTTAGTAGATAAAGAGATGATTAATAAATTGTATGAAGCTTCACAAGCAGGTGTTCAAATTACGTTGATTGTTAGAGGTATTTGCTCGTTAGTTACAGAAATTGAAGGTTTTAGTGATAATATCAAAGCATATAGTATTGTAGATAAATATTTAGAACACGCGCGTGTATTTATTTTTGGAAATAATGGTGACGAAAAAATATACATTACTTCTGCCGATTGGATGAGCAGAAACCTTGATAGTAGAAGCGAAGTTGCGGTTCCTATTTATAACACTGAAGTAAAAAAACAAATTAAGGATATCATTAATATTCAATTATCTGGAAATACGAAAGTGCGTATTTTAGATAGATTGCAACAAAATATTTATAAAAATCCGAAGGTAGGTGAGCATAAGATTCGCGTGCAGGACGAGGTTTATAATTATTTGAAAAACGATAAAGAGCAGTATTTGAAATCGCGAATAGTTAAGCCTATAAAACAAATAATTGTAAAAGTGAAACCAAAAGCACAAATCAAAAAAACAATAACCTTTAAAAGAAAAACAATCTTATGATTTTTGCCGCAGTAGATATTGGAAGTAATGCCATGCGTTTGTTATTTTGCCGAGCATATGATATAGGTGGGAAACCCCATTTTTCAAAAGAAGAATTAATTCGATTACCAATCCGATTGGGAGAAGATGTTTTTTTGAATGGAAAAATTTCAGAAAAAAAAGCAGAAAAATTAATTACAGCCATGCGCGGGTTTCATGAATTAATTAAAGTATATGAAGTGGATGCTTATAGAGCGGTTGCTACCAGTGCCATGCGTGATGCCTCGAATAGTGTTGAAATTATTGAGCGTATCAAAAATGAAACAGGATTAACTGTTGAAATTATTGATGGTAAATTAGAGGCACAATTGGTTTTTTCTAATCATATTGAAGAAATGTTAAATCCTAAACATGCCTATTTATATATAGATGTAGGTGGCGGTAGCACTGAATTAACCTTATATCACAACCAAAAAGTATTAGCTGCTAAGTCCTTTAATATAGGCACGGTCCGTATGTTATTAAATAAAGTGGAAAGAGACGAATGGGATAATTTGAAGGAGTGGATTAAGAAAAATACGTTTGGAATTAAACCTCTTCATGCTATTGGATCAGGTGGTAACATTAATAAGATTTTTAAAATGACTAAAAAGGAAAATAAAAATCTTAGCTATAATAAATTAAAAGGCATTCATGACATGCTAAATTCCTTTACACTCGAAGAACGTATAGATGTTTTAGGACTAAAACCCGATAGAGCAGATGTTATTGTGCATGCTTCTAAAATATTTACAACTATTATGAAAACAGCTGATATCGAAGATATTTTTGTGCCTCAAATTGGGTTGTCGGATGGTATTGTACATGATTTATATGATAAAATGAAGCTTTAGTCAGGATAAAAAATGTTTATTTTAGTCCAAAACTTGATGATTTAGCAATAAAAGTGTAGAATAATAAAATATCATTTTTAACAGCGATATTTTTTTTCAGTCTCCAAAAAAAAACCTATTTTCACCCTTCTTATGATTAATTATGTAAATGGACTAATAGCAGACCTTAATCCTGCAAATGCAGTGATTGAAACCAATGGTGTTGGTTATGGATTATTAATTTCATTAACCACCTATTCGCACTTACAAGGCAAGCAAAATGCTAAGTTGTATGTTGAGAGCGTATACGTCCGTGATGATAATCCAAAATATTATGGTTTTGCTGATACAGAAGAACGAGAGTTGTTTCGAAAATTAATTTCAGTATCTGGAGTTGGCGGTGGTAGTGCACTATTGATGCTATCTTCCTTAAGTCCACCAGAAATAGCTGGAGCAATTAATACCGCTAATGTGGCTATTTTAAAGAGCATTAAAGGTATAGGTGAAAAAACGGCTCAACGTATTGTGGTGGATTTAAAGGGTAAAATGGGCAAACACGAAGGTGGAATTTCTCAAATTATGAACCCGTCGTACAATAAAAATAAAGAAGAAGCGTTAATGGCATTGGTTACTCTTGGTTTCCCAAAATTGTTGGCAGAAAAAGCCATAGAAAAGGCAACTAAGCAACAAGGAATAAATACTGATAATGTTGAATTGCTGGTGAAATCGGCATTAAAAAATATGTAATTAATAGGTGGCAAAAGGTTTTATCAAATTCTTGGTTGTAAGTTCTGCCTCTGTAGGTTTAATGAGCGTTGTGGTAAGTTCTAAAGCCAAAAACGCACCATTAAGCAAACCGCATTATTTTTATAATATCCCAAATCTGCCACCTGATACTCCCATTGTTACAAAAGATCAACTTCCTTATAAGTTTAATGATAACAATGGATCTCAACCAAATTACGATGATAAAAGCGGGTTATATCTTAGTAATCCATCTAATATCAAAACTGAGACAAACTATAACCCCCAAACAGGCAATTACGATATTACCCAAAAAATTGGTGATATGGACTATCGCCCTGAAACCTATGTAGAATTTAAGGAATATCAGGATGAGTTATTTAAACAAGCTGTTAAAGATCATTGGAAATCTAAAATAAAGGCTGAAGACCTTAATAATCCAACTAAAAAGGGCTTATTGCCAAAGCTGAAAGTAGGTGGTGAAATTTTTGACAGAATTTTTGGTGGAAATAACGTAGAGATTAAACCAACCGGTACGGCCGAATTAATTTTTGCGTTAAACTCTAATAAAACTCTTAATCCTGCTATTCCTCAGCGTCAGCAAAAAGTTACGA
This sequence comes from uncultured Bacteroidota bacterium, assembly GCA_903834765.1. GTDB lineage: Bacteria > Bacteroidota > Bacteroidia > B-17B0 > Aurantibacillaceae > UBA4416. Next base: position 46,473 of record CAILKE010000030.1, on the reverse strand, counting down.
ATTTTGATTTTAACATGCGTATCCAATTAAATTTGATTGGGAAAATTGGTGATAAATTAAAAATTTCCACAAACTATAATACTGAAGCTTCCTTTGATTGGGAAAATCAAATGAAGTTAGAGTATACAGGATATGAAGATGAAATCATTAAAAAAATTGAAGCAGGTAATGTGAGCATGCCTCTTAATAGTACCTTAATTACTGGTAGTCAAAGTTTATTTGGTGTTAAAACTCAATTGCAATTTGGCCGTTTATCTGCAACAGCTTTGTTTTCTCAACAACGAGGCAAAAAACAAGAGGTGAATGTGCAAGGCGGTGCTCAAACGATGTATTTTAATGTAAGTGCTGATAACTATGAGGTGAACAAACATTATTTCTTAGGGCATTATTTTAGAGATCATTATGATGAATGGATGGCAACCATTCCTGTTCCTGCAACCCCTATCATTATTACCAAAGCGGAGGTTTATATTACAAATCAAACAGGAACAACAGATCAAACCCGAAGCTTTGTAGCTTTCGCTGATTTAGGGGAAGATTCAACACATACAAATCTTGATTTAAGGGATTATAATTGGCAAAATGGACAACCTTGTCAAGTTCTTAATAAATATGCAATAGTTGATAGTGCAGGTGAAATTCCTCGCAATGGTGCTAATAGTTTATACAATATTATTACTGATACCATAACAAATGGAACTGCCATTATGCCTCCACGCTCTGGCGCTAATGCTTCTGCAATTAATGCAGCACTTTCAGGTAATGTGGTGGCTCCAAATTTATGTAATGATAATCAGAAGTTCATGCAATCTTCGCGTGATTATGAGTATATCTCTAATGCTCGTAAATTAAATGCAAATGAATTTACCATCAATAATCGTCTAGGATTCATATCTATCAATCAATCTATTAATAATGATGTAACGGTAGCTGTAGCTTATCAATACACATACGATGGTAAAACCTATCAAGTAGGTGAGTTCAGCGATCAGTTTACAACTGGCCCTTTATATTTAAAATTACTCAGAAGTGGTAGTGTTGTTAACCCTCGCTTTAGTACTTGGGATTTGATGATGAAAAATGTTTATTCATTGGGAGCTTACAACTTAACTCAAGCAGATTTTAAATGTGATATCTATTACAATAATATTGAAACAGGTATTGACGTTCCCTATATCCCTTTTGGAAGCGTAAATGGGAAATTATTAGTGCAAGTTATGGGCTTGGATAAATTAAGCGTTAATGGAGATCCTTATTCTGATGGAGTTTATGACTTTGTAAATGGTTATACTATTAATCCAATAAATGGTCGTATATACTTATCTTCTAAAGAACCATTTGGTAATAATTTACGATCTAAGTTTGCTGCTTCAGATTTCCCAACTGCAGATAAATATGCTTTTCAGGAGTTATATGATTCAACACGAACGGTTGCTTTACAGCTACCAGAAAAGAATAGATATAAAATTAAAGGTTCTTATAAATCTTCTGGTGGTTCAGAGATATCGTTGAACGCTCTAAATATCCCTCAAGGTGCTGTAGCAGTTACTGCTAATGGACAAAAATTGACTGAAAATGTTGATTATACGGTGGATTATACATTAGGTCGAGTAAAAATTATTAATGAAAGTATTTTAAATTCTGGAGCTAACATTAAAGTAACTACAGAGAGTAACTCCTTATTTAATGTTCAACAAAAGAGTTTGTATGGAGCGCGATTAGATTTTAAAGTGAATAAAGATTTAACTTTTGGTGGAACGGTAATGCACTTGAGTGAAAAACCGGTTACTCAAAAAGTAAACATTGGAGATGAGCCTGTATCAAATACAATTTGGGGTGTAGATTATAATTATAGAACTGATGCACCTTTCTTAACTCGCTTAATTGATAAAATACCTTTAATCAATACCAAGGAAATGAGTACGATTGTTACTCAAGGTGAGTTTGCACAGTTATTACCCGGAAATGCTAGTGCTATTGGCAAATCAGGTAACTCGTATGTAGATGATTTTGAAGGAAGTATTTCGTTAATTGATTTAAAAAGTCCTTCTGCTTGGAGCTTGGCCAGCGTCCCTCAAGGACAACCATCATTATTTCCAGAGTCTGTATACAATAATGATATCAAAGCGGGAATCAATCGTGCGCAATTTAACTGGTATACGATTGATCCTTTATATTATGGGTCTACGAATACATCCACTAAGCCTAATAATATTACGACAGCTGTTTCTTGTTCAAATAACTTTATGCGGCAGGTATTGGAAACTGAATTGTTCCCGAGTAAAACACCAGCTAACGGTCAGCCTGTTGTGTTATCGGTATTAGATTTAGCTTTTTATCCTGGAGAAAGAGGACCTTACAATTACGATATTTTACCAACCAATGTATCGAAAGGTATTATTACGAGTGGTGCACAAACGGGGCGCTTAATTGATCCTTCTTCACGTTGGGGTGGTATTATGCGTAGAATTGAAACAAATGATTTTCAATCGGCAAATGTAGAGTATGTGCAGTTTTGGATGATGGATCCATTTAATAGCGATTATAATAATACAACTTATCCTGATATGAGTTCTACAAGTTTCCCAAGTGGAGATTTATATTTTAACTTAGGTAATATTAGTGAAGACATTTTAAAGGATGGTAAAATGAGTTATGAAAATGGCTTACCGTCGCCTTCAAATCCAAATTTAACGTTTACCGAATCTAACTTAGCTAAAGTTCCTTTACCAACCCCTATCTCAAACTCTTTTGTTAATCTAAATAGCGATAGGCCATATCAAGATGTAGGTTATGATGGTTTAACGGATTCAGCTGAGGTAAGGAAATTTGCTCCTTTTTATAATGCCATACAATCTTATTCTCTCACTCCTGATATACAAGCTGCTATAGACGATCCAAGTACCGACAAATACCATTTTCATAGAGGAACGGATTATGATGCGTTAACTGAAAGTCAGGCTAATACGTTAATACGATACAAAAAATATAATAATCCGGAAGGAAACTCGCCAACGCCAGATCAATATCCCGATGCAGGTATTCCAAGTTCATCAAGTACTTTACCTAATATTGAGGATATCAATAAAGATAATACCTTGAGTGAAACTGAAAATTACTATCAATATCACGTTAAAGTTTCTCCAAATGATATTAACCCCAATATGGTTGGTAAAAACTATATTGTTAACGTATCAGATGGAACATCAACACCTCCAGCAGGAGGAACAGCAAGAACCGTAAAATGGTATCAATTTAAAATTCCTGTTGCTGATTTTGAAACATCAGTAGGTTCTATAGAAGGATTTAACTCCATCCGTTTTATGCGTGTATTTATGAAAGGATTTGATAAACCTGTCGTATGTCGTTTAGCGCGTTTAGAGCTTGTGCGAAGTGATTGGAGACGTTATGCCTTTGATTTACAAAAACCAGGAGAATATATTGCTAATGATGATAACACCACAAGCTTTGATGTATCAGGTGTTAGTTTACAGGAGAATGGATCTAAAACTCCAATTAATTATGTGATTCCGCCAGGTATCAATCAGCAACAAAATGTACAAACTACCAATTTGGTATTGTTAAATGAACAAGCCTTATCTTTAAAAACATGTAATTTAAAAGATGGTGATAGTCGCGCTATTACTAAAAACGTTGAGTTAGATGTACGTTCATTTAAAAAATTGAAATTGTTTATGCATGCTGAAAAATATGGCATCGATCCATTAAATGATGGTGATGTAACAGTATTTGTGCGTTTAGGTTCTGACTTCAATAATAACTATTATGAATATGAAATTCCTGTGAAATTAACGGCCCCTGGTTATTATGATCCAAATTCAGATGCTTCCAAATCTATTGTTTGGCCATCAGACAATGAGTTCGCCATTGATTTTGAAAAATTAACCAATGCAAAATTATCAAGAAATGGACCAAATGAAGCGATTGATTTAGCAGCCTTTGCAAAACCTTATCATGTTTCGGATGGTGGTAACACAATTACCGTTCTTGGAAATCCGAATCTTTCGACGGTTAGGAGTTTAATGATAGGTATTAGAAATCCAAAGGATAATGGCGGAGTTCCTAAATGTGTTGAAGTTTGGGTGAATGAATTGCGCTTAACTGATTTTACTAATGAGGGAGGCTGGGCTACAACTGGTCGTTTGCAAGCTAAATTAGCCGATTTAGGACAAGTATCTATAGCTGCAACTTATAGTAAACCATTTTTTGGAGGAGTCGAAAAGAAAATATCTGAGCGAAACAGAGAAACTAATTTTCAGTGGGACTATACATCTACCTTCCAGTTAGGAAAATTTTTTCCGACTAAGTGGAAAATAAATTTACCGTTTTATTATGCCTATGGTCAAACTAAAATTACGCCTCAGTTTAGTCCATTAGATCCTGATATTAAAATTAATAACGATAATATTAGCGCTGAATTAAAAACAAAAATAAAAGATTGGTCGCAAGATGTAACTACAAGAACGGGCTTTAATTTTTCGAATGTTCGTATTGATGGTTTTAAAAAGGAAGGAAAAAAACCTATGCCTTGGGATGTATCAAATATTTCCGTAACATATGCTTATAATGAAATATCAAGACGTAGTACGAATATTGACCATAGCATTATTAAAACTTACAGGGGCTCCTTGTCATATAATTATGCCCCAACCGCAAAAGCATGGACACCATTTAAAAAAACAACCTCTAAATTTTTAAATAATAAATGGATGGCGTTGATTAAAGATTTTAATATCATGCCACTACCAAGTAAGTTAGGATTTAACATGGATGTTAATCGAAGTTATAGTGAATTATTGAATAGAGATATTACTTCTTTTTATACAGGCAGTAGCGAAAACTTTACGCAAGCGCAGTTCAATAAAACTTACATGATGACCCGAAATTATGATTTACAATGGAGTTTCACTAAGAATTTAAAATTTGATTTCACAGCTAATAACGATGCTCGTATTATAGAGCCAAGAGGTAAAATTGAAACTCAAGAACAACGAGATTCTATTAATCGAAATTTAATTGGCCTAGGTACTACTACCAGTTACAGGCATTCGGCTAATTTGAATTACCAAATTCCTATTAATAAAATTCCGATTTTCGATTTCATGAATATGTCTGCTAAATATAGTGCTACCTATACATGGACTCGTCGGCCTTTTGCGCAAGAGTATATTGGAAATACCATACAAAATACAAATAGTAAAAGTTTAACGGGCTCATTAAATATGACAACATTGTATAACAAAATTCCTTACTTCAAAAAAGTGAATAATGGTGTATCTCCGAAAGATAAACCTGGTTCAGGCAAAGATTCTAAAAATCCAACGAGCCCAGCTAAAAATGACAGTACTAAAAAATCAAGTATTGATTTAGGTGGTTTTTTAGCGAGAGCAATCATGATGCTTAAACAAGTTTCTTTTACTTATAATCAAACGAACGGAACAGGCTTACCTGGATTTACTCCAAGCTCAAGGTATTTAGGAATGGATGATGCTCAGGGTATGGCTCCTGGAATTGGTTTTGTGAGTGGTTTGAATGATAATATTGTCAATCAATCAATCAATAATAATTGGTTAGTTAAAAACACAAATCAAACTTTACCTTACACGCAAACACAAGCAACTACAATAAACTACCGCGCCAATGTAGAACCACATGGAAGTTTAAAAATTGAATTTAATGGAACAAGAACGCATAGTTATAATCAATCATCTTTTATTAGATACGACACATCATTAACTAGTTCAGCCGAGAATAACCATTATCGTTTCGAAACACCTACTAATACTGGTAATTACAGTATTAGTGTATTTAGTTTAGCAAAATCGTTTACCGATAAAAACAATATAACAGGGGCATCTACTTTATTTGATGAATTCCTTGCAAATAGAGATAATGTAGCCCAAGAGCTTGCTAACTTAGCGGGGACTAATCAATTGCCAGGTATTGATAAGGATGGTAATCCAAAGCCTTATTGGGATGGATATGGCAATACACAACAAGATGTATTATTAGGGGCATTTTATAAAACTTACACTGGATCAAAATTAAAAGGCGTTGGCACAGACCAAATGTTTAATGGCATACCAATGCCAAACTGGACAGTTAGTTGGGATGGATTAGGTAAATTGAAAATAATGAAGAAATGGTTTTCATCAATTACGATTCGTCATGCATATCGCTCGACATATACTGTTGGTGGTTATAGTAATAACCTTTTGTTTGTTGAAGGCCAAGGAACACGTGTACCTGTTCAAAATTCCGTAGTTGGAGGTATACAACAAACAGCTAATTTTAATCCTCGTTATGCAATCAGCGGAGCTACTATTAGCGAAGGTTTTAGCCCATTATTGAAATTTGATTTTAAATTTAATAAACCAGGATTAAGTGCCAACTTCGAAATTAAAAAAGATAAAACCGTTAATTTAAATATAACAGGTCCGCAAATTATTGAAACAAAAGGCCAGGAATATGTAATCGGTATTGGCTATCGTTACCCTAAATTAAAAATTAAAGCTATAACGATTAAAGGTAAACCATTAGAAAGTGATCTAAATTTTAAAATGGATTTATCGTATCGAAGGAATGCAACCATCATCCGAAGAATCATTGATGAATATAGCACGCCAACAGCGGGACAGGATATTATTTCTTTAAAAACGGCTATAGATTATCAATTAACCCCAAATATTAATTTACGTTTGTTTTACGATTGGGTTAAAACAACTCCACAAACAACGAGTTCATTCCCTACAGCCAATACCAATGCTGGTTTCAGTTTAAGGTTTAACTTACAGTAGGAAGTAGTATTTAGTTAATTGAATTTTCAGTAAATTTTATTTAGTGAAATACTCTATTGACAATGTCAAATATATTATTCATTTTTACAAAAAAACGATATTTATGATACAAGTTGGACAAACCTATTCTCATGATTTTAAATTTACTCAAGAAGAAGTAAACCGTTTTGCAGAAGTAACTGGCGATAAAAATCCTGTTCATACAGATGCCGAATTCGCTGCTAAAACGATATTTAAAAAACCAATAATGCATGGTATGCTTGGAGCAGCTTTGTTTAGTAAAGTGTTTGGCGTATTGTTTCCAGGCGAAGGAACAATTTATTTAAATCAATCCTTAAATTTTTTAAGACCAATGTCTGTTGATGTTGACTATGTAGCTGTATTTACTGTAAAAGAAGTAAATGCAGAAAAGCATCGTGCCATTATTGAAACAGTTATTAATGATAAAGTAACAGGAAAAACCTGTACCAACGGTGAAGCAACAATTATGAATACAGAAAAAATATAAATTTTAATTTATTAAAAACAAATAACCCAATATTATATGGACAAGTCAAATAAGCGTGTTGTATTAGTAACAGGAGCAACAGGAGGTTTAGGAACAGCAATGTGTAAAAAATTACACAGCGATGGATATAGAGTTGTTGGTAATTATCATACCAAGGAAAAAGCGGATGTTTGGATGCAGAATTTGAATGAGGAAGGGTTGCATATTGAATTATTTTTTGGAGATGTCAGTAATTTTGAGAGTGCAGGTAAAATGATTGCTGAAATTGAAGAAAAAATCGGCAATATTGATGTGCTTGTTAATAATGCTGGTATCACACGCGATGGACGCTTAATTAATATGAAGCCTGAAGATTGGCACGCAGTTGTTAATACCAATTTGAATTCTGTATTTAATTGTACGCGCCAGGTTTTACAAGGCATGATAGATCGGAAATTTGGACGTATCATTCAAATTTCTTCTGTTAATGGTCAAAGAGGACAATTTGGACAAACTAATTATTCAGCTGCTAAAGCAGGTATGCATGGTTTCACTAAATCTTTGGCGATGGAAGTGGCTAAATATGGTATAACAGTTAATACAATTTCTCCCGGTTATATAGGAACTGATATGGTAATGGCAGTTCCAGAAAAAGTATTGGCACAAATTGTAGCGCAAGTTCCAATGGGACGATTAGGCGGTACAAACGAGGTAGCTCATCTCGTATCTTTTTTAGCAAGTGAAGAATCGAGTTTTATAACAGGCGCTAATTATAGCATTAATGGTGGACAACATGTTTCTTAGTTTTTTCTGAGATTATCTTTTTGTTTTAAGACAGCATCCTATACTTTCAACTTTTAAATTTCGCTAAGAAATAGCAATTATTAAGTTAAAACAATACATACCAGCTTTAGTAGTATTGAAATTAGCATAGGTGTTCATTTTGCTTTTTGGAAAATACACACTATTGAAATTCTTAAAAAGCCTCGTATACTTCTATATGAGGATTTTGTATTATTATTTATTTAAAATAAAAATATTAAGCAGAGGCTTTAATTTCTTCTACAATCAGTTGTATGGATATTTTGCCTCTAAATTCATTTTCTTTTATTTTATATACGATATCAACAGGAATATTGCGTTTAAAGAAATTTAAAAAATCACCCTTTCCAAAGGCTATGGCTTCTATTTTAGTTAGTTTCGAATTTGATTGGAATAATTCTAATTTCAAATGATTGGTGCCAACCACTTTAGCAAAGCCTGTGTCTAATACGCCTCGGCTGCAAAATACAGGAGTCATGTTATGTGGTCCATGCGGTGCAAATTGATTTAAAATGCGAATTAACTTTTCGTTAATGTCATCAAGTGCAATTTCCAAATCTACTTCTACAACAGGCAATAACATTTCGGGCTTAATAGTTCGTGAAACCTCATTTTCAAAAGCTTCCGTAAATGCTTTCACGTTTTCTGTTTTTAATGTTAAACCAGCTGCAAATTTATGTCCGCCAAATTGCTCTAATAAATGACTACAGTTTTCGATAGCCGTATACACGTCAAAATCTTTTACACTGCGGGCTGAGCCCGTTGCAAAGCCATTGGACTCAGTGAGGATGATAGTTGGCTTATAATATTTTTCGATCATACGTGAAGCCACAATACCTACAACGCCTTTATGCCATGAAGGATTAAATAATACCGTTGACTTTTTGAAAGGTGTTATAGGATTGAGTTCCAATGTTTCAAATGCTTCGTCGGTAATGCTAATATCAATATCGCGACGATGATTATTGGTTTCATTTATTTTTTTAGAAAACTCAGTAGCTTCATCTGTATCACTAATTAATAACTCTACAGCTTTGGAACCATGTTCAATGCGCCCGGCAGCATTAATACGGGGAGCAATTGTAAACACCAATGTATTGATATCAAGTTCTTTATCTTGTTTGTTAAGCGCTAATAGGGCCTTTAAGCCTGGCCGAGGATTATCATTTAATTGTTTCAGGCCAAAATAAGCGAGTACTCTATTTTCGCCAGTAATAGGAACAATATCTGCGGCAATACTCGTTACAACCAAATCTAAATATTGTAACGCTTCTTGTTCATCAATGCCTTGATTTACGCAAAAAGCTTGCGCTAATTTAAAACCAATACCACAGCCAGCTAATTCTTTAAAAGGGTAGGGGCAATCTTTTTGCTTTGGGTCTAAAACGGCAACAGCATTGGGTATTTCATCACCAGGTAAGTGATGGTCGCAAATAATAAAATCAACATTTTTGGAATTAGCGTAATCTATTTTATCATTAGCTTTAATACCACAATCTAAGGCGATAATTAATGAGTAGTTGTTATCAGCAGCATAATCAATACTTTTAAGAGATATACCATATCCTTCAATGTATCTATCAGGAATGTAATAGCGTATTTCAGGAATATATTTTTTAAAGAAACTATAAACTAATGCAACGGAAGTCGTTCCATCTACATCATAATCACCAAATATTAATACTTTTTCTTTATTGGCAATCGCAGAAATAATTCGTTCAATTGCTTTTTGCATTCCCTTCATGTCAAAGGGATTATGAAGCTTATCTAAAGAAGGACGGAAAAATGTTTTAGCTTCATCAAAATTAGTAATTCCCCTTAATGTAAGAAGTTTAGCAATGATTTCATCAACAGTTAATGCTGCCTGAAGATTGCTAACAGTTTGGGTATTACTGATTTGATGTATGTTCCATTTTTTTTCCATTTCAGTAATTTTGATATTATTAATCTATTAATTTCCGATAACGTACAATTTTATATGATTAAGCAATGTTATGATATACGTTCATAATATCATCATCATCCTCCATTTTATCAATCATTTTTTTAAACTCTTCTTCTTGCTCATCAGTTAATTCCTTTGTAGTAGTAGGGATAAATGTTTTAATAGTTTCTTTAACTATATATTTTTTTTCTTCTAAGCCGTTTTGCATTAAGCCGAAATCAGTAAATGCAACCTGTACAATTAGTTCGTTGGTTTCATCATCCCACGTTAATTCCTCAGCGCCAAAATCAATTAAATCCATTTCAACTTCATCTCTATCTAATCCTACAGCATCAAGTTTAAATAAGCCTTTGTGTTCAAACATAAAACTCACAGATCCATTAGTGCCTAATGCTCCGTTTGAACGATTGAAATACAATCTTAAGTTAGCAACTGTTCTTGTTGGATTATCTGTAGCACATTCTACTAAAACTGGCACTCCAAAAGGTCCGTAACCTTCGTAAATAATTTCATCGTAGTTATTAGTGTCTTTTTCAGAAGCACGTTTAATAGCATTATCAACATTAACTTTAGGCATATTCACTGCTTTGGCATTAGCAATACAAATACGCAATTTAGGATTCAAGTCAGGACTTGCCCCACCTTGTTTTACTGCCATTACAATTTCTTTTCCAATTTTTGTGAATTGCTTAGCCATTTTAGCATAACGCTTAAACATTGTGGCTTTGCGGGTTTGAAATATACGTCCCATTGTGTAATAAATTTTTCTAAATTTTGGATAAATTTAACTCAAAATTACCAATAGCTTAACTACATTTGTAAAAATATTTTAAAAATGGCTTCATTAGAAACATTAGATACATTCCAAGTTCATATTAAATTACCAGAGATATTTACTAAGCGTTTTGTTTCCTTTATCCCAAAACAAAGGCAATTAGTTACCGATTTACTTGAAAAACGAGTAATCCTAAATTATGCTTTAAGTATGGATAGAAGTAACTTGTGGGTAACCATACAAGCAAAAAATCAATTAGCTGTGATGGATATTTTAGCAACTTTTCCTATTATAAATGACGTGAAGGTTGAAATTTTTGAACTTGCTTTTTTCGACAGCGCTCATATTGGAATGCCTGAGATTATTATGAATTAGGATCTTTGAGTTATGATGTAATAGTTTATCCTTTTTAGCTTAACAAATAAAACGATGCACTTTACAATTATTATCATGTGTTATAATCGACCTATCATTCATATTGAATTTCCAATATAAAAAATATCTTTACATTCGTTAATAAGTTAAATTGAAAAAATCGTTTTATATAGTATTGATATGTTTTATTTCTTTCTATAGTGAAAGTTGTAAAATTAAGTATTCGCTTAATGGAGCAACTATTCCTATTGAGGCTAAAACAATATCAGTCGCTTTTTTCGCCAATAATACCACATTAGGTAGTCCATCTCTTAGTCAGAAATTTACTGAGAAATTGCGGGATGTAGTCTCTACGCAAACCAATTTGGCATTGATGAAGCAAAATGGAGATCTCCAATTTGAAGGCACCATTTCAGATTATAATGTAGCTCCAGTTGCGATACAAAGTACAGCGGATCAAGCTGCATTAAATAGATTAACAGTAACGGTAAACGTTAAATACAGTAATAAATTTGATATCACTAAAAATTTTGAACAAAGCTTCACCCGTTTTGCTGATTTTCCTACAAGTACTTCATTATCAGCCCAAGAGAGCGATTTATTAATCTCTATTAATAAGCAACTCACAGAAGATATTTTCAATAAAGCATTTAATAATTGGTAATGTTACAGAAGCAATTTATACATCTCATCAATCAGCCTTATCACATTGCGGCATCGCAAATGGTAGAGTTGGAAGTGCTTATCAATGAATATCCATTTTTTGAATCAGCTCATTTGCTTTATACTAAAGGATTGCATGAGCAAAATGCCATTAACTACTCCAAACAATTGCGTAAAACAGCCATCGTCGCTAATAGCAGAGCTGTTTTATATGAGTTGATCCACAAAAAAGTCAATCCTATTGTGGAAGTTATAGAAGAATCTTCTTTTAAAATTAATAAAACTCAGGAGATTGTTGAGGCGCTAAGTCCAGAAAAAGAGATTTCTAAGGAATTTGTAACTCCGGAAACTACTCAATCTTTAAGTCCTATAACGATTACAAATAATGACATTAAAGTTATTTATGTCAATACGGTTACTTCATCCGTCAATGCTAATGAAAAAGAAATCTCTCGTTTAGAGCCTGTTAATAATGATATTGCTATTTTAAAAGATATTGAAAATGAAACAGAGTCTCCAATTGAAGAACCAACTACAGAAGTCTTTAACGAAGAAAAACTAAATACACAAATTCAATCGGAAATAAATAGAGGTATCATACAATCTTATGTAGAAACCGACATTATCAAAACGCCTGAACTCCATAAAGAAGAATCTAAAGAGCCCGTTTCATTTTCCGATTGGCTTAATAGAGTAAAAAAAGAAAGCGGAACAATTCAGAAAACAGAAACTAAGCCAGAGAAAGATCCTGAAAATTTTACAAAAGCAGACAAGAAACCATCATTTTTTGAACAAAATAAAGGAATTATAGATAAAATAATAGAATCTGACCCAGGAAGAATAAAATTGGGAAATCAAAAGTTCTTTACCCCAAATGTTGATGCTAAGCAGAGTTTGCTCGAAAATGAACATTTGGTAACCGAAACATTGGCCAAAATTTATGCCTTGCAAGGAAATAATTCTAAGGCAATTAGAGCTTATGAAATATTAAGTTTGAAATTTCCACAAAAAAGTGTTTACTTTGCAACCTTAATCGAAAAACTGAAATCAAATAAATAAATTATGCAAACTATTTTAACTATCGGAATCATCGTTGTATGTATACTATTAATCTTAGTGGTATTAGTTCAAAACTCAAAAGGTGGAGGTATATCAAGTAATTTTTCGGCAGCAAACCAAATTATGGGAGCACGTCGTGGTACTGATTTTATTGAAAAAACAACTTGGACTTTAGCAATTCTATTATTAGTATTTAGTTTATTATCTGCACCAAAAAAAATTGATGAGGCTGCGGCTACTGACACTGAAGGCTCAATTACTAAACAAAAAGCTAGTGGTGCAGTTGTTCCTGCTCCAGCGGCTCAACCAATGCAACAGCCTAAATAATATATCAATAAAACACTAAAAAGCAGAATGTTATGTTCTGCTTTTTTTATGACCGTTTTTTTAATTATTTCGGAGTTTTTTGAGGAAAATAGTTTGATTTAATTGTGAGCTTTTATTCCTTAACTAGCCTAAGTAATTTGAATATAAAAAGTTTTTTTCAACAAAAAGAACGATTTCATCCTCAAATTGTGGAAAATCATCTCATAAAAAGTACATATTTTTCGTAAATTTGCACTCTAACTAAAAACTAACATTTTTATTATGAATGAAATAGGATTAAAAGCACAAGATGCTTCCGTTGCCCAATTAGGTCTATCTAATGTCGAAATGGCTTATTGGAATTTGCATCCTTCAGAACTTATAGAAGAAGTAATTGTTCGCGGACAAGGTTCATTAACAGATACTGGCGCTTTAGCTGTTGATACTGGTGAATTTACAGGTCGCTCGCCTAAAGATAAATTTGTTGTTTACGACGAAAATACAAAAGACAGCGTTTGGTGGGGTGATGTCAATAATCGCTTTGAAGCTGAAAAATTTGATGCCTTACATAATCGTATGTTGGCCTATTTAGGTAATAAAGAAGTTTGGATTAGAGATGCTTATGCTTGCGCAGATCCTGCATTCCGCATCAATATTCGTGTAGTAAATGAATATGCATGGAGTAATTTATTTTCATACAATTTATTTTTACGCCCTACAACTGATGAAATTAAAACATTTAAACAGGAATGGGTTATTATTAATGCGCCTGGATTTAAAGCTGATCCTAAAATTGATGGAACTCGCCAGCATAATTTTGCTATCATCAATTTCACTAAAAAAACAATTTTAATTGGAGGAACGGCTTATACTGGAGAGATTAAAAAATCAATTTTTGCTGTATTGAATTATATTTTACCACACGAGAAAAAAGTATTATCAATGCACTGCTCTGCAAACATTGGCAAAGATGGTGATACAGCTATTTTCTTTGGTTTGTCAGGAACTGGAAAAACAACCTTATCTGCAGACCCAAATCGTAAATTAATTGGTGACGACGAGCATGGTTGGGCTGATAAATCAGTATTTAACTTTGAAGGTGGTTGCTATGCAAAATGCGTTGACTTAACTGCAGAAAAAGAGCCTCAAATCTTTTCGGCAATTAAATTTGGGTCATTATTAGAAAATATTAATTACTACGAAGGTACAACAACAGTAAACTATGCGGATATCACACGCACAGAAAATACGCGTGTTAGTTATCCTGCCAATTATATTGATAATGCTGTTACTCCAGCAATCGGCGATATTCCAAAAAATATTTTCTTTTTAACCTGTGATGCATTTGGGGTATTACCTCCAATATCTAAACTAACAACTGGACAAGCAATGTATCACTTTATTTCTGGATACACAGCTAAGGTAGCAGGCACTGAAATGGGAATTACTGAGCCTACAACTACGTTCTCTGCATGCTTTGGTAAAGCCTTTTTGCCATTACATCCAACAAAATACGCTGAGTTATTAGGCGATAAATTGAATAAAAACAATGTCAATGTTTGGCTATTAAATACTGGCTGGGTAGGCGGTGCTTACGGTGTTGGTAATCGTATTAAATTATCCTATACACGTGCATTAATTACGGCAGCCTTGAATGGCCAATTAGATAAAATAGAATATGGCACAACTCCTTATTTTGGTTTAAAATTTCCTAAGTCATGTCCTGATGTGCCTGAAGAAATATTAGAGCCAAAAAATGCTTGGAAAGATAAAGAAGCATTTAATAAAACAGCTCAAAATTTAGCAGGACAGTTCTTGAAAAATTTTGAGCAATATGCTTCAGCAGCTAATGAAGAAATTTTAGCGGCAGCGCCAAAAGTAGCACAAAAAGCTTAATTTTATATAACTTATTAAAACCCCTAATTTATTTTGAATTAGGGGTTTTGTGTTTTGTATCAGACCACATTATAATAAAATCGAACAATGAATATTATAGAAAAATACATTGCCAATAATCATTTCGGTAAAACACTCGGGATGGATTTCAAAATTATTGAGACTGGATTAGTCCATTATTTTTTGACAATCACTCAAGATCATTTATCAACGCCTAAAGCAGTGCATGGCGGCGTTATAGCAGCATTAATGGATGGTGTCCTAGGCGTTGCAGCACTTTCAGCTGTTGTGGAACAACAAAAAATAGTATCGACAGTAGAATTTAAAATAAATTATTTAACGCCTTCTCTGTTAAACGACCAATTATTGGGAATTGGAAAAGTAGAACATGCTGGTAATCGTATTTTTGTTTCAAGTGGAGATATTATTTGTATAAATAGACAAGATATTGTGATTGCTAAAGCTATTGGTACATTTAATGCATATCCCCTTGAAAAGGCAGTATTTTAAGCATTTATTAATTGATTAAAAGTTTGTTTTGCGTTAAATTTTGTCCAAATTATATGCGTCATTTTTGTTACTTTAGTAATCTTATTTTCATGATATGTTTAAATTAAAAAATTACATCAATGGCGAGTTGGTAGAGCCAGCTTCTCAACATTATATAGATAATTTCGACCCATCGCGCGGTGTCGTATACTCGTTAATTCCTGATAGTGATGAGCGTGATGCTGAAGTAGCTATATTGGCTGCCAAAGAAGCGTTTAAAACATGGAGCATTACACCAAAAGATACACGATCTAAATACCTTTTAAAAATAGCTTCTTTAATTGAAGAGCAATTGCATGAACTAGCTACTGCCGAAAGTTTAGATAATGGAAAACCGTTGCATTTAGCTGAAACTGTTGATATACCTCGTGCTGCCGCTAATTTTCATTTTTACGGAACTGGTATTTTACATTATGCTGCACATGCACATAGTATGGAAGACACTGCCATTAATTATACCTTACGTCAACCCGTTGGTGTAGCAGGATGTATTTCTCCTTGGAATTTACCGTTGTATTTATTTAGTTGGAAAATTGCTCCTGCTTTGGCAGCTGGCTGCACGGTTGTGGCTAAGCCTTCAGAGATAACTCCTATGACAGCCTATTTACTTTCTGAAATTTGCATAAAGGCAGGCTTACCAAAAGGTGTTTTAAACATTGTTCATGGATTTGGTCATAAAGTAGGTAACGCTATTGTAAGCCATAAAGATGTACCCTTAATTTCTTTTACAGGTGGTACTAAAACGGGTGCAAACATTGCGAGTATCGCTGCGCCAATGTTTAAAAAATTATCCTTAGAATTGGGCGGTAAAAATCCTAACATTATTTTTGCTGATTGTGATTATGATAAAATGTTAGCAACAACCATGTTGTCTTCTTTTGCTAATCAAGGACAAATATGTTTGTGTGGTTCTCGTATTTTTGTTGAGAGATCTATTTATGAAAAATTCAAAACCGACTTCGTTGCTAAAACTCAAAAGCTAACAGTTGGTGCCCCAATGGATAGCAAAACAAAGATTGGTGCTGTCGTTTCTAAATCACATATGGAAAAGATCTTGTCTTATGTGGAGTTGGCAAAACAAGAAGGCGGTACTGTTTTATGTGGTGGAACTCCTGTTAAAGTAAATGGTGAATTTGAAAACGGCTATTATTTAGCGCCGACTATTATTGAAGGACTAGCGTTTGATTGCAGAACGAATCAGGAAGAAATATTTGGACCCGTTGTAACCATCATGCCTTTTGATAATGAAGAGGAAGTGACGCAATTTGCAAATTCAACTCAATACGGTTTGGCATCAACAGTTTGGACGCAAGACATTACAAAAGCAAATCGTTTAGCAATGAATTTACATACAGGAATTGTTTGGATTAACTGTTGGTTATTGCGCGATCTTCGCACACCATTTGGAGGTGTTAAATCGTCGGGTGTTGGTCGTGAAGGTGGTTTTGAAGCATTAGACTTCTTTACCGAACCTAAAAATGTATGTATTAAATTAAAATAAAGAAACTATTAAAATGTTAGAAAGCGAATCAAGAACAGAGTTAACAGCTCTTGGAGAATTTGAATTAATCAAACACTTAACGGAGTTTGTTGAAATCTATAATACATCAACAAACAAAGGTATTGGTGATGATGCTGCTGTTATAAAATATGAAGGCACAAAATCAACCTTAGTATCAACGGATATGTTAGTAGAAGGCGTGCATTTTGATTTATCGTATGTGCCCTTAAAACACTTAGGATACAAAGCAATCACTGTTAATCTATCAGATATATGCGCCATGAATGGTACACCAAAACAAGTGACAGTTAGTATTGCAGCATCTAATCGTTTTTCGGTTGAGGCATTAGAAGAGTTGTATGCCGGAATGTTATTCGCTTGCAAAAATTATAATGTAGATTTAGTTGGAGGAGATACAACATCTTCCAAAAGTGGCTTGATCATTAGTATTACAGTTATTGGCGAAGCTGAACCAGAAAACATTGTCTACAGAAATGGCGCTAAAGAAAAAGATTTACTTTGTGTAAGTGGCGATTTAGGCGGTGCATATATGGGCTTACAAATTTTAGAACGCGAAAAATTTGTATACAAAGATAATCCAAGTATACAGCCTGATTTAGTTGGAAACGATTATATTTTAGAGCGTCAATTAAAACCAGAGGCTCGTGTTGACATCATCGAATTATTTAAAAAATTAAACATCATACCAACCAGTATGATTGATGTGAGTGATGGTCTAGCGTCTGAGATCCTTCATATTTGTAAGCAATCTAATGTAGGATGTGAATTATACGAAGAAAAAATCCCGATCGATCCACAAACATTTGATAGAGCGCGTGAGTTTGATTTAGACCCAACTGTTTGCACGTTGAGTGGCGGTGAAGATTACGAATTGTTATTTACCATACCTATGAATGATTTTGAAAAAGTAAAAAATGTACCAGACTTTACAATTATAGGACACATGACTGCTGCAAGTAGTGGCGTTAATTTAGTAGCAAAAGCAGGCACTTCGCATCCTATAACGGCACAAGGTTGGAATGCATTTAAATAATGTAGGGTTGAATGATAAAAAATATAAAAATAGAAGTAACACTTTAAACATAAATTTATGAGTAATCAAGAATCAATCGAATCATCAAAAGCACCTGAACCAGTGGGTTTATATCCTCACGCTCGTCGTGTAGGTAATTTATTATTTTTATCTGGAGTTGGCCCGCGAGAACGTGGTACTAAAAAAATACCAGGAGTAGAATTAGATGAACAAGGAAATATTATGTCTTACGATATTGAAGCACAGTGTCATTCGGTGTTTAGAAACATCAAATATATATTGGAAGATTCAGGTAGTAGCTGGGATAAAATAGTTGATGTACAGGTGTTTTTAACCAACATGAAAGACGATTTTAAAACCTATAATAAATTGTGGGCTGAGTATTTTAGCGTGAATCCTCCTTGCCGTACAACTATTGAAATCAATTGTTTGCCAACGCCTATCGCTATTGAGTTGAAGGTTATTGCTACAATCGACTAAATGCTTGTCGTATGATGATTTCAGCACGTTTTGCTCCTTCCCACTAAAATCGTATTTTTACAAGGATGCACAAATTATTAGATTATTTTTGGAAATATAACTTGCCTCGCTGGACTATCTTATTGATAGATCTTGCAATTTGTGCTTTTTCGTTAACACTTGCTTTTTTCTTGCGTTTCAATTTTAAATCTATTCCGCAAAACGAATTAGATAATTTCCCAATAGCATATTCAGTTGTTCTTTTAGTTAGATTAATTTCATTTGTTATTTCTAAAACATACAAAGGTGTTGTTAGATATACGGGCGCAAAAGATGCTTCTCGTATTTTCATCATTGTATTAGCTGGTAGTTTGGTATTATATTTTATTAATATCATTACGCGTCAACTAATTTTAGGTCATTACATTATTCCACATTCCGTTATCATCATTGATGCGTTGGTCACTATTTTTATTATGATTAGTTCTCGTTTGGCAATCAAGGCTATTTACTTTGAAAATAAAAATCCTGAAAAGGAAAAAACGCATGTCATCATTTATGGAGCTGGTGAAAGCGGAATTATAACCAAACGCACATTAGATAGAGATGCAGCAGTTCGTTATAAAGTGGTTGGTTTTATTGATGACGACGAAAAGAAAAAAGGGCGTAGTTTGGAAGGTGTATTTATTTTTTCATCGGATAAATTACATGAATTAATTACAGAAAATCAAGTTGAGTCTGTCATCTTGAGTATTCAAAATTTACAGCCTACAAAAAAAAACAGCATTATTGATGAGTGCTTGAAATATGGTATTCGTGTGCTTAATGTGCCACCAGTAGCTAAATGGATCAATGGCGAATTAAGTTTTAATCAAATTAAAAGCATCAATATCGATGAGTTATTAGAGCGTGATCCAATTAAATTAGATAATGGTTTAATTAACGAACAACTGAATGATAAAATTATTTTAATAACAGGTGCTGCAGGATCTATAGGCAGTGAGTTAGCAAGACAATGTGCTAAATTTAATCCGCGTATGTTAGTGTTATTGGATCAAGCCGAGAGTCCGCTGCATGAGCTTGAATTAGAGTTTAATGAGAAAACTCTTTCATTTAAACATGAAGTCGTTATTGGTGACGTAAGAAATAAAGAGCGTTTACAAAATGTATTTAAAACATTTAAGCCTCAAATTGTCTTTCATGCCGCTGCTTATAAGCATGTGCCTATGATGGAAAATAACCCATCCGAATCCATTCTCACTAATATTTTAGGAACTAAAACCGTTGCTGATTTAGCCGTTGAAAATAATGTCGAGAAATTTGTGATGATTTCAACCGACAAGGCTGTTAATCCAACAAATGTAATGGGTGCTTCTAAACGCATCGCTGAGATTTACACACAAAGTTTAGGGAAAAGTTCACAAACAAAATTTATTACAACTCGTTTTGGAAATGTATTAGGCTCTAATGGATCGGTTATTCCTCGTTTTAAAAAACAAATAGAGCAGGGTGGACCTATAACGATTACGCATCCTGATATTACTCGTTTTTTTATGACTATTCCTGAGGCTTGTCAATTAGTATTAGAAGCTGGCTGTATGGGTAAAGGAGGTGAGATTTTCGTATTTGATATGGGTAAATCTGTGAAAATTGTTGATTTAGCAAGAAATATGATCAAGCTTTCTGGATTAAAAGAAAATACAGACATTAAAATTATTTATACAGGATTGCGTCCAGGTGAAAAATTATATGAAGAATTATTAGCAAGTTCTGAAAACACACTGCCAACTCACCATAATCAAATACTCGTAGGTAAAGTGCGTGAGTATGAATTTGCTGAGGTTACTCAATTTATTAACGAATTAATAGCACTTTTTAATTCACAGGATAACAAACGTATTGTTGCCAAAATGAAAGACATCGTTCCTGAATTTGTGAGCAATAACTCAGTGTTCGAAACATTAGATAAAAATTAATAATTGATTAGGCCCTAATGGGTTTGATCTTCATCGCATAATCCAACTTTAAAATGAAAAAAGTTATTCTCTTCCTTCTTATTACTAATGCCGTGATGGCTCAAACAAAGCCAATCGCAGGTATTCCTGAATTGAAACAACCAAAGCTTGTTATAGGCATTGTGGTTGATCAAATGCGTCACGATTATATTTACCGTTATTGGAACAAGTTCGGCAATGGCGGGTTTAAGAAAATAATTACCGATGGTTATTTTTATAAAAATGCACACTTCAATTATGTGCCGACATACACAGGTCCTGGTCATGCGTCTATTTATACTGGGACCAGTCCAGCTACGCACGGTATCATTGCCAATGATTGGTGGGTAAAAGATTCGAGTAAGATGACGTATTGCACCGATGATAAAACCGTGAAATCAATTGGAACTGATAGCAAGGCTGGACTAATGTCGCCTAAAAATTTACTAACGACCACTATTGGTGATGAGTTGAAATTAGCGACTAGCCAGCAATCCAAAGTATTTGCGGTTTCCTTAAAGGATAGAAGCTCGATATTACCCGCCGGGCACAGCGCTAATGGAGCCTTTTGGTTTGATGGTAGTAATGGTAAATTTATTTCGAGTTCACATTATATGAATCAATTACCTACTTGGTTAAATGAATTTAATAATTTACAATTGCCTAAACAGTATTTATCTGGTGGCTGGAATACCTTGTATCCTATAGCTAATTACACGGAAAGTATTGCCGATAATAATAATTATGAGCAGGCGCCAAATAAAAAAGATACAGCTATTTTTCCTTACGAGTACAAAAAACAATTAGAGAAAAATAATTATGAAATTATTAAAGCTACACCTTTCGGAAATACCATTACGAAAGATTTAGCCATCGCTTGCATTAAGGCGGAGCAACTAGGTAAAGGCAAACAAACGGATATGTTATGTGTTAGTTTTTCGTCAACAGATTATGTAGGTCATTCGTATGGACCTCGTAGTGTTGAGATTGAAGATGTGTATTTACGTTTAGATAAAGATTTAGAAGAATTACTAAACTACCTTAATAGCAATGTTGGTAAAGATAATTACATATTATTTTTAACAGCCGATCATGGAGCGTCAGATGTGCCAGCACATTTAAAGGATTTGAAAATACCAGGCGGTTATATGAATAAAGAAGACCTAAAGAAAAAAGTACAAACCTATTGCCAAAATGTATATGGGGATAGTTTAGTAGCTGCTATAGAAAATCAACAAATTTTTTTAAATGATGCTAAACTCTTAGCCATGAAATTGAATAAATTTTCAGTAGAGCATGCACTTGCTAATTTTATGCTAACAATCAATGGTGTTGCAGAAGCTTATCCATCAGAGGCTTTGAAGTATGAGAATTATACAGATGGTACCTTTAAATATTTGATCCAAAAAGGTTATAACCATGTAAGAAGCGGAAATGTGGCGTTTAGTTACAATCCGGCCTGGATGGAATATCAAAATAAAGGTACCACACATGGCGCTTCTTATAGCTATGATACACATGTGCCTTTATTATTTTATGGTATGAGTATTCCGAAAGGTAGTTCAGTTAAAAAAGTAAATATTGTTGATATTGCGCCAACAGTTTCTACAATTTTACATATCTCTTTTCCGAATGGCACAACTGGTAAGCCTTTAGAAGAATTGTTGGTGAAATAAGGCTTTCAAATCCCGATAGCTATCGGGGGCAGTTCAACGATGAAAAGGTATTAAATGGAGGTTCCTGCAAGTGAATGTTCTCTAAATAAACCCTATCTTTGCAAAAAATTGAATACCTAGTAATGAGAAAAATTATTGAACATCGTAAACTTTTAGGAGTTGATAAAGCAGTTACATTAAGCGAGTTGAAAAGCGTTTACCGTAATTTCATGAAAGAATTTCATCCTGATAAAATTCAGGATAACGAAGAGCTTAAATTAGAGGTTGAAGAAAAAAGTAAACGCATCATTGAAGCGTATCATTTTTTAGTAAGCATTGCTCCAGAAACTCTGGAAGCAACACTTGGTGAATATAATAACACAACTGCAAATGCTAATATTTCCGATATTAACTATACAGGTAAACGATTAAAGATCAGTTTTAATGATGGTAGCGTATATGAATATTTTGGTGTGCCTGAAAATACCTATGCTAAATTAGTGAATGCGGACTCTCAAGGCCGTTTTGCAAGAAGACATATTTATACATCTTTTTTGTATCGTAACGTGAGTAAAACAACCTTAGTTTTATAAGGGAATCTTATTTCGAATAATTTCTTTCACCAAAAATACTGCTTCCAACTCGGATAAGTGTAGAGCCATTCTTAATCGCCAACTCATAATCGCCACTCATGCCTATAGAAAGGTATTTGAAAGCGAATGATACTAAGGACGATTTTGCTACTGTATCAAATAAGTGTTTAATAGATTTAAATTCTTTAGTCACTTGTTCCGTATTTGCTGTATTTGAAGCCATTCCCATCAATCCACAAATACGAATGTGTTTTAAGGCTTGAAATTCATGTGATTGTAATAAGGCCATACAATCCACTTCATCAAAACCAAATTTCGTTTCTTCCTGAGCAATATAGATTTGTAATAAGCAATCAATGACTCTCTTATTTTTTTCGGCTTGTTTATTTATTTCTTTCAATAATTTAAAACTATCAACGCTATGTATCATGTATACAAAGGGCGTTAGGTATTTTACTTTATTACTTTGTAAATGCCCTATAAAATGCCAGTGAATGTCTTTAGGAAGCGTTTGGTATTTATCTACAAGTTCTTGGACATAATTTTCACCAAAATCTTTTTGTCCGGCGTTATAAGCTTCTAATACTAAATTGTTGGGTTTGGTTTTAGATACAGCAACTAACAATACATGATTGGGAATATTGGATTTAATATGAAGAAGGTTTTCTGAGATAGGCATATTTAGAACATTAATAGAAATTATAGATATAAAAAAACAATGAATTTTAAAAATACATTTCGATGGCAATTTTAAACCAGGAGGTATAAAGCTCTGGATGAGAAATCAGATCTGCTTTTATCGCATTCAATGATTGCCATTTATAGTTTTCTACTTCTAATGAATTAATCACTGGTTGTTGATTGGAGTTGCCAATCAAAATATAATCGTACTCATGTTCAATTAAGCCATTATCAAATGGTGTTTTATATACAAAGGCTGTTTTGATTTCTAAATCGCAACTCATCCCCATTTCTTCAATAAGTCTCCGATTAGCTGCCTCTATAGTTGTTTCATTTGGAGTGGGGTGGGAGCAACAGGTATTTGCCCATAAGCCACCGCTATGGTATTTTGAATGAGCACGCTGTTGCAGTAACAATTCATTGTCATCATTAAAAATAAATACAGAAAAAGCACGATGTAATTTACCTTCTTGATGAGCTTGTAATTTTTCCATTGTACCAATTTCTCGATCTTGCTCGTCAACTAATATTACACAATTATTCGCTGTCATTATTTCAATGAAAAAAGGAAAAATTTTTTATAGTAAATTGAGGCTATGACGAACGTAGGAGCTTGCAAATAAAGCAATTTTTTGAGAATTAGGAATACTAATACGTTCCTCTAAAATACGGGTGTGGTTGAGAGATTGTATTTTATTCAATAATTTCCGATAATAAATATAGGCAACATAAACACCAAATCGAGAGTTTTTAGGAAGCATTTTAATTCCTTCTAAGCCTTTATTAAAGTCTAACTCAATGTCTTTTTCTAATTCAGCTTTTGTTTCTGCATTCAATTGAGATAACTCAATATTTGGAAAATATACACGACCCATTCCTAAATAATCGGCATGTAAATCGCGTAAGAAATTTATTTTTTGAAAGGCTGATCCAAGAGCCATAGCAAATGGCGTCAAGGTATCATACATTTTTTGATCACCACTCACAAATACTTTTAAGCACATCAATCCAACCACTTCGGCACTTCCTAAAATATAATTTTTATAACCTTCGGCATCGTATTCTTTTTTATCTAAATCCATTTCCATACTTTTCAAAAAAGTTTCTATCAAGTGTAAATCGATTTTGTAATCGTTTACCACTTTTTGAAAGCTATTCAAAATTGGATTTAAGCTAATGCCTTTTTCTATGGCTTTGTAAGTATCTGCTTTGAATTCAGCTAATAATGCTTCTTTATCATAATCATGAAAACTATCCACTATTTCATCGGCAAAACGTACAAACCCGTATATACTGTATATAGGATAATGAAATTTTTTATCCAAAAACTTGATACCCAACGAGAACGAGGTACTGTAGCTGTTAGTAACCATTTTACTGGATTTAAGGCTAACTATATCAAATAATTGTTTCATTTTTTTATATAGATGCTAATATAATAATTTTTTAATTAGTTGTCGTAAAAGATGAAACAACTAAATATATCTTTTGTTTAAGAGTCACAATTTTTGTAATTATTTTTTTACTATTTATCAAAGAATTTGGTTACTTGTTCTGCAACCAATTTCCCTGAAATCAAGCAAGGTGGAACGCCAGGGCCAGGAACGGTTAATTGTCCTGTATAAAATAAGTTTTTTACCTTGTCGTTTTTTAATTTTGGTTTTAAAATGGCCGTTTGGCTGAGTGTATTTGCCAACCCATAGGCATTACCTCTAAAAGAGTTGTAATCTTTAAGAAAATCACTTCCTGCATAATCCCTTCTCAAAATGATGTTGTCTTTGAAAGATACACCTATATGTTTTTCAATTCGATTAATGACTAAATCAAAATAATAATCAATTGTGGCTTTATCTTCCTTTAAATCTGGGGCAATTGGAATCAATATAAATAAATTTTCGCAACCTTCAGGCGCTGTGTTGGCATCTGTTTGAGAAGTTGAACTTAAATAAATGAGTGGTTTTGTTGGCCATTTCGGGTTAGTATATATTTCTTGAGCATGCAAATTAAAATCTTCGTCAAAAAACAAACTATGGTGCAATAAATTGGGCAACTTTTTATTTACTCCCAAATAAAATATTAAACTCGATGGCGCCATCTTTCGCGTTTGCCAATACTTTTCAGAGTAATTACGATATGGCTTATCTAAAAGCGTTTGTTCTGTAAAATGATAATCAGCACTAGAAACTACCACATCGAAACCAGTATGTTTGGTTTGTGTAGTAATTTGTTTAGCTAAGTTGCCTTCTACTTTTATTTTTGATACATCGGTATTTAATTCAAACTTTACTCCTAACTCTATGGCTAGTGTGTGCATCCCTTTTATCACACTCGTCATACCGCCTTTAGGATACCAAGTACCTCCAACGATATCGGAGTAGTTCATTAAACTGTATAGTGCAGGCGTATTTTCGGGCAATGCACCTAAAAATAACACAGGGAACTCTAATAACTGAATCAACTTAGGATTTGAAAAGGATTTACGGATGTGTGACGCAATGGATTTAAATACATCTAACTTAAAAATGCCTTTAAAAAAACGCACATTCATAAATTCAGTTAACGACAAACCTGGCTTGTAAACCAAATCATTCATTCCTATTTGATATTTATATTCGGCTTCTTTTAAAAACTGTTTTAATTTTTCGGCTGATCCTTTTTCTAAAGTTTCAAACATAGCGTACATTTCATTTAGGTCGCTAGGAATATCTAAAGGGCCATCTTCGAAATAGATACGGTAAGATGGTGACAAGCGCTCTAGTTCGTAATAATCAGATACTTTCTTACCAAAATCTGCAAAGAATTTTTCAAAAATGTCGGGCATCCAATACCAGCTAGGCCCCATATCATATACAAAGCCTTGTTGTTCAAATTGGCGAGCCCTACCTCCAACGGTAGCATGTTTTTCGAGAACGGTTACATCATAACCTTGTTTTGCTAAATAGCAGGCCGCTGATAAACCAGAGAAACCAGAACCGATAACTGTAACTTTTTTTTTCATGTGTAATTTAAACAATTGAAGAAAATTAAAGTTTAAACTTACGAAATTATTTATGGAGTTTTTAGTAGTTTGATAGGTGAGATTAATCATATAATTAATATCTTAGTTTCATCATTAAATGAAGTTTCTTAAACATATTTTAATTATTTGTAGCTTTAGTATAGGTTTGTTTATTCTATTGCCAAATCAAGAGTCTCATTCTTGGGGATTTTATGGACATAAGCGCATTAATCGGATGGCGGTATTTACGCTTCCGCCCGAAATGATAACCTTTTACAAACAACATATAGAGTTTATAACCAACCATGCTGTTGACCCTGATAAACGACGTTATGGTGTTGAAGGCGAAGCGCCAAGGCATTATATTGATATTGACCATTATGGAGATCATGCCTTTGATTCTGTTCCTAAATATTGGAAACAAGCCATTGCAAAATATACAGAAGATACATTAATGGCCTACGGAATTGTACCTTGGCAAATAGAAAAACATTATTACAAATTATTGAATGCGTTTAAAGATGAAAATATTGATCGTATTTTACAGTATAGCACCGAAATAGGTCATTATATTGGTGATGCGCATGTGCCATTGCATACCACTGAAAACTACAATGGACAATTAACAGGGCAACGAGGCATTCATGGGTTTTGGGAAAGTAGAATCCCCGAAACCAAGGCCGAAGATTACGATTATTTTGTTGGCAGAGCACAATATATAGAATCACCTATTAAAACGGCTTGGAGTATCGTATATGCCAGTCATTTGGCAGTGGATAGTGTGTTGAAATTTGAAGCCTTATTGAATAGCAACTTTCCTTCAGATCAAAAATATGCATACGAAAATAGAGGCAATGTGATGCAAAAAGTATATTCATCGGAATACACTATCCGCTACGATTTAATGATTAAAGGTCAAGTAGAACGTCGAATGCGTGAAAGTATTATGATAGTTGGTAGTATGTGGTATACCGCTTGGGTCAATGCAGGAAAGCCAAATCTCGAAAAATTAGGAAAACAAGAACTAAGCGATTCATTAAAAAATGTGTTGGCAAAAGACGAAGCACTTTATCTAGAACAAAAAAATAAAAGTGCAAAAGGGCATGAGGATTAATAACCAATAATCCAAAAAAACACTGCGATAGCAGTGTTTTTTATAGTGTATTATAAAAATTAAGCGTTATTAAAATCCCAAGTTTCCATAAACTTAGTGGTATAATTGCCAGCTTTAAAATCTTCGTTTTGCATCAATTTAATGTGGAAAGGAATAGTAGTTTTAACGCCCTCAATTACATACTCACTTAACGCGCGATGCATTTTAGCAATCGCTTCTTCGCGGGTTTGAGCCACGGTAATTAATTTACCTACCATACTATCATAGTTTGGTGGTATGCGGTAGCCACTATATACATGTGAATCTACGCGTATCCCATGTCCGCCTGGTGTATGCAAGGTTGTAATTATTCCTGGCGATGGTGCGAAATTTTTAAATGGATCTTCAGCATTAATACGGCACTCAATAGCATGTAATTGTGGATAGTAGTTTTTGCCGCTAATAGGCACACCCGCTGCTACTAAAATTTGTTCGCGTATTAAGTCGTAGTTAATTACTTCTTCTGTAATTGGGTGCTCTACCTGAATACGAGTATTCATTTCCATAAAATAGAAATTCCGGTGTTTGTCAACCAAAAACTCAATAGTACCTACGCCTTCGTAACCAATAGATAAAGCAGCTTTTACAGCAGCATCACCCATTGCTTCACGCAATTCAGGAGTCATAAATGGAGAAGGTGTTTCTTCAACCAATTTTTGATGGCGACGTTGTACAGAACAATCACGTTCACTTAAGTGACAAGCTTTACCATGTGCATCACCTACAATTTGAATTTCGATATGGCGAGGTTCTTCTATATATTTTTCCATATACATAGCACCGTTACCAAAAGCAGCAGTTGCTTCGTGAACAGCACTATCCCAAGAACCTTGAAAATCTTCCTCTTTCCAAATGATACGCATTCCTTTTCCACCACCACCGGCAGTCGCTTTAATGATAACAGGATATTTAATATCTTTAGCTAATTCTTTTCCTTGCTCAACACTTTCTAATAAACCTACTGAACCTGGCACACATGGCACACCTGCAGCAATCATTGTTGCTTTGGCGTTACTTTTGTCTCCCATTTGATTAATCATTTCAGGAGAAGCGCCAATAAATTTAATATTGTTTTGACGGCAAATTTCAGAGAACTTAGCGTTTTCACTTAAGAAACCGTACCCCGGATGAATAGCATCTGCGTTTGTAATTTCTGCTGCTGCAATAATATTCGACATACTTAGGTAGCTGTCTTTACTTGGAGGTGGCCCTATACAAACTGCTTCATCCGCAAATTTTACGTGTAAGGAATCTTTATCTGCTGTAGAATATACAGCAACGGTTTTGATTCCCATTTCCTTACATGTTCTTATCACACGTAAAGCAATCTCGCCACGATTGGCAATTAATATTTTTTTAAACATTTTTTTAGGTTTGAAGTTTGATGTTTCATGTTTAATGTTAAAATAACAAGAAACAGGAAATATCGAACGTTAAATATTAAACTAATTAAGAAGGATCTACTAAGAATAAAGGTTGATCGTATTCTACTGGAGTAGCATCGTTTACTAATACTTTAACGATTTTACCTTTGATTTCGCTTTCAATTTCGTTAAATAATTTCATCGCTTCGATTATGCAAACAGGCTTACCAACTTCAACTTCATCACCTACATTTACAAACACAGCCTTATCTGGACCAGGTGAACGGTAAAATGTACCAATCATTGGTGATTTGATAGTGATGTATTTAGCTTCAGCAGCATTTGCTGCAGGGGTCGCAGGAGTAGCAGCAACGGGAGCAACAGCTTCTAAAGCAGGAATTGCCATGTTTTGTTGAACTGGTGCTTGCATGTATTGTTGCTGTGGCGCAGATTGATAAACCACAGGAGCCGCCTGTTTACCAGTACGGATAACAATTTTAACTTCTTTAGTTTCTAATTCAACTTCATTCACTCCGCTCTTTGAAACAAATTTAATTAAATCTTGAATTTCGGTTAATTTCATTTTTTATTGTTTTAGTTAGTGGGGACAAAAGTATCATTTTTTAACAAAAACTATTAAAAATGATTAGTTTTTAATCAAAAAGTGGTTAAATGTTTAAAAAAACACCTGTTTATCAACAATATAAAATTAGATGATTGATAAAAACCACTTAAAACTTGTTTCACTTCATTGATTTTTAATCTGAGACTTATGAGATTTTGAATCATACAAAAGCGAAATTGTATGAATAAAGAATAGTAGAATTTATCTAATACGATCAGCGCTTCTAACTAATTGCTCGTCTTTTTTTATAAAATGAGCGGCTAAAAACGCAAAACCCATACTTAAAATTGGTAAAAAGGCTCCAAATGCATATTTGATACTTTCTCCAGGATTAGTATTAGTGAATGGTAATAAAAAGAACAAACCGACCATAAAAATATTCAATAAAGCAATAATATTGGAAAGTTTATATTGTAAAGGACGATTTTTATATTTGAAAACTGCAAAAATAGACAAGATAATAATTAGTATATTCAAAATATTGGGATAATACATGTTAGAATTTAAAATAATCCAACTATTACCAGCAATTAAAGTAATGTTCCAACTCTCTCCGCTTGTTAATAGGATTTGGAATGGTATAAAAATCATCAATATAGCTATAAGAAATACAGCTAATAAAAAAAGGGATTGTTTTCGTTGTATCATAATACAAAATTAATGGTTTTGATTAGTAATAGGTTAATAATAACATGTTTTTTTACGAAATATATAAACAAGCAAATTTTTCATTCAGCATTATTACTTAAAGCTGACATATAGGTTTAATGAATTAGACTTTGCTAACTTCAGGCTAAACTTGTGGTTTATTTTTTCTCAAACTTTAGGATTATTAATATAATGGAAATATATTTTTATCTTTAATAAATTTTTAAACTATGAGATATTTTTTTCTATTAATATTAGGACTTTTTGTTTTTGCATGCTCTCCATTAAATAAGAATATACGGAAAGCAGGAAAACAAACAACTAAGGGGAATTTATTCAAGGCACGTGAATATTATTTGAAGGCATACGCAATTGATAGTAATAGTTATAATGCTAACATAGGTTTAGGAATTACTTTATCTGAATTTATGGGTAATTATGAAGAGGCCCTGCCGTATCTTGAAAAAGCAGAAAAATTGAGTCCGAAAGATACCTTAGAGGATATGTTCTTCGCTTTGGGAAAAACATATCATCATCATGAGCAGTTTGATAAAGCGCTAGTCAACTATAATAAAATGAAACGCTATGATGCTTTGGAAGAGGATAATAAGCGATTTAAACTTGAGTTGGAAAATAGAATTGAATCATGTAATTATGCCAAATCGCACACTGAAACGGTAGATCCTAAAGTATATTATATTGCTAATTTGGGATCAAAAATAAATACAAAGGCTCCTGAATATGTTCCTGTTATTTCTTCAACCAATGATTTAATTTTTACTTCTAAACGGAAGGATGATAAAAAAGAAAAAGTAAATTCCTTGGACGGGAAATATTTCGAAAGTATGTATTCGTCTAAATATGAAAATGGAGGTTTTAGTGCCCCACGTCGTTATACTATTCCTGATTTGTATTTAAAATCTGCTTTCAAAAAAGGACATGAATCTATTGTTTCTATGAGTCCTGATGGCAAAAAATTATTCGTATATCGTAATAGTAAATTATACGAAACTGAAATGAGTAAGGAAATGAATGAACCAAAAAAATTATCGAAAAAAGTAAATTTAGATTATTATCAAAATCATGCATGTTTAACAAAAGATGGTAAAACTCTTTATTTTACAAGCGAAGAGGTTAAAGGTGGAGTAGGAGGAAATGATATTTATAAAGTAAATAAAAATGATGACGGTACTTGGGGAAATCCTGAAAATTTGGGAACAACCATCAACACAGCGTTGGACGAAGACTCGCCTTTTATTTCTGATGATGGCAATACATTATACTTTTCATCTAATGGAAATATAGGATATGGTAGTTATGATATTTATAAATCAACTTTTGTGAATGGAAATTGGACAGAGCCTGTAAATATGGGAAAACCAATCAATTCAGTAGGACATGATATTTTTTACACAAATACTTTAGATAATCAATCAGGATATTTTGCTTCAAATAGAATGGGAGGAAAAGGAGATATGGATATTTATAAAATAAATTTTAATCCTGCAAGCCTCAAAGTATGTCCAAATACCGAAAGTGAATTGATTAATATTACTTTAATTGATAAAGATCCACATGACTTTAAGAAGCAATTTGCCTTTGAATTGAACGATGTCATTAAAAACAAAGTGCTTGATTATTCATGGATTGTGGGTGAAGATACAAACATTGTAAAAGGCGATATCATTAATTATGATTTTAAAACAAATGGAACCTACACTATTAAATTAAGAGTTGTAAGTTGGTGTGATAGCTGCGTAGAACCCTTAGTGTCATGTAAACAAATTGTTTCTGAAATTAAAATACATCCTAAAGATTCTTTACCTCCCAAAGAGATTGATATCAATACTCTTTCAGGACAGCTAACGAAAGCACAATTAATAGCTTTAGGTTTTGACGTAACACCAATTTATTTTGATTTAAATAACTTTGCTGTGAGATCTGATGCTGAATTTATTTTAGTTAAGAATTTAGAAGTTCTAAAAAAATATCCAATGTTAATGATCCATTTAATTGGTAATACAGATGCTAGAGCTTCTGATAATTACAATAATTTGTTGTCAAAGCAAAGAGCTGTTGCTGTCGAGAATTATTTGATAAATCATGGAATTACTAAAAAACGTATTATTAAAATAGAGGCAAAAGGTAAAACACAATTAGTAAATAATTGTATAGATAATACCTGTGATGAGGCACTTCATCAGTTAAACAGAAGGGTTGAGTTCATTATCAGTAAATAACTGTTTTTGAAAAAAATAGATTTATTTCCCATTACTACATAATAAATTAATTTTTGTTCGCATAAAAAATTAATCAGTAGGTTAGTCATTTAATTCATTTTAAATGAGATTAATCAAAACACATAAGTAAATAATTTTTCTAAAAAAAGTCTCAGAAAGTTTTTATACATAAAAAATTACTTTATTTTTATGAGATTAAATAACAACGTATAACGTACAAATGAAACAAACGATTATTATTAAACTAGAAGAGATGCTCAGTCAACCTGATGCTAGTGCTGTTGCTCACCAAATGCGCGCTCTGCAAAAAGAGTATCAAAAATTGTGGACAGCTGAATTTGAAACTGCTAAACAAACCTTTGTTGATGAAGGTGGTAAAGCAAAAGAATTTGAATATACTAAACATCCCGATGATGTAAAAATTGCTGTTCTATTTGAAAAATTCGAGAAAAAGAAAAAAGAGGATGATGCTAAAATAGCCATTGAGCAGACAAAAAATTTAGAAATTCGTAAAGAGATTGTTTCTAAAATAAATGATTTAAGTCAGGTTAGTGATAACATTGGAGCTGCCATCAAAAAATTAGTTGAGTTGCAAGCACTTTGGAAAATAACGGGAGCTGTATCGCCTCATAAATACAAAGAAATCCAAGCAGACTATAGTAAAGCAATTGAAGAATTTAATTATAAATTAAGTTTATCTAAGCAATTACAAGAGCATGATTTGAAGCGTAACTATGAATTAAAAACAGAATTACTTGAAAAAATTAAAGGTATTAAAGAGCAAACCAATATTAAGGAAGCAGAGCGCTTAATTAAAATATATCGTAATGATTGGGAAGATATTGGACCTGTACCTAATGACAAATGGGATGAATT
Organism: uncultured Bacteroidota bacterium; assembly: GCA_903834765.1. GTDB lineage: Bacteria > Bacteroidota > Bacteroidia > B-17B0 > Aurantibacillaceae > UBA4416. The sequence goes on along the minus strand of CAILKE010000030.1, from coordinate 12,937 downwards.
AAAGGGCGGTTTCAGAGCTGCTTTGGAAGAAGCATATTCTAAATTAAAAGCGCACTATAATTCTCTTGAAGAAGAAAAGGAAGCTAATCTGACTCAGAAAAAAGATCTTCTTGAAAAAATAAAAGAAATTATTACAAAATCTGAAACCGCAACGGGCAATGCTTGGAATAATTTAACGAATGATTTAGTAGCAATACAAACTGAGTGGAAGGGAGTTGGTAGAGCGAATCAAAAAGAAAACGATAAAGTTTGGGCAGAGTTTAGAGCATTATGTGATGTATTTTTCGAAAAGAAGAAAGTGTTTTTTAGCGCTCATCATGAAAAGATGAGCGAAATAAAAGCAATTAAACAAGATCTAATAAATAAAGCACTTGCTTTAAAAGATAGTAAAGACTGGCAAAAAACAGGTTTAGCCTTAATTAAATTGCAAGATGCTTGGAAAAAAGCTGCACATGCTGGTGGAGATGAAACAAAATTATTTAATAATTTCCGTTCGGCTTGCAATCATTTCTTTGATGCCAAGAAAGCTCATTTTGCTGCAGCAGATTCAGCCTTTGAAACAAACTTAGTGGCAAAAGAGGCATTATTGAAACAATTGTTAGACTTTAATTTATCAGAAAATTTATCTGAAAATCATGTAGCCTTAAAACAGTTTTCTGCAGATTGGAGCGCGGCAGGTATGGTTCCTTTGAAAGATAAAAAACGAATAAACGATGCGTTTTATAATCGTTTAGATGAGTTGTACGATAAAATGAATGTGAGTGTGAATGAAAAATTCATGATGCAATTTAAAACAAAATTAGAGCGTTTTATAAATGGAGAAAACCCTGAAATTGCTTTGAAAAAAGAAGCCGACTATTTGAAAAAACAAATAGATGAGGTAAATGATCGCATGAAAACGTATGATAATAATTTAGGTTTCTTTAAAACATCAAGCAAAGGCGTTAATCCATTCTTAAAAGAAATTGAAGATAAAATTGCTGCTGAAAAACTTAAAATTTCAGATTTTGCAGAAAAACGAAAAATGGTTATTGCAGAGCTCAATAAATTAAAGCCTGTAGAAATGGCTGTTGGTAAGTAGCTTTAATTTATTAACAAATAAAAACCTCAATATTCACTTAATTAATGTGAATGTTGAGGTTTTTTATTAAATGAAAGATTAAATTTTAAAATGTTATTCTATTATTTGAGAAAGTCTAAAATACTTGAGTTAAAAATGTCTGATGGAGCCACCATTGGTTCATTCAAAGGAATGTGATTACCATACTTTTCGTTTAGTTTTTCTTTTACTAAAGAATTACTTAAATCAAAATCACCTAAAGTTCTTGGTTTACATAGTTGGATCTGCAAAGCGTTAAAGTATAATTTATAAACCAATTCACTACAGTATATTTTATCATCGCTCCAATTGTAGGCCTCGTCATAATTTTTATTTTCGTATGTTTTAAACATGGCTTTAAGTTTATCAATGGCTTTTTTAGTTAAAATGCTATCCGCATTTTTTAAACGCTTTACCACGCCTTTGCCTCGATCATTAAATTGGGTTAGTGATATTTTACTAACTGGTTGAACGGCTTCATAAACCATCCAGGTATTATTTTCGAAAAATAAAACGCCACAATGGTTGTAAATACTGTGTGTGCCAAGTTGAATAGCTTTTCCTGTGGATCCACTCGTGGTTTGAAAAATGATATCGCCATCCTTGTAGGTTGTAGTTTGTTTAAAATTAGTAGTTAGTAAAAAACTAACAGTAACGATTAATAAAATATGGATTTTTTTCATGGTTATATAATGAAGAGGTTCACTTAAAGTTACTAGTTTTCTTTCTCTCTTTAATGAGGCAATTATATATTTTGTGATTTTTTTAGATATTTTTTTATTAAAAATTTGTTGACGTATACTACACTATAATTAGCAAGGGTTTTATTACAAAATATATTAGAAATAATCATATTAAACTCCTTTTTTATTATTAGATAGTGTAACTTTGTGAACTAAAAGAATTATATAAAAAAGTCAATATTATGTTTAAATTTATTTTAATAATACTAAGTTTAGTTATATCTCAAAAGTATCATAGCCAAACTATCGATGCATCAGGTAAGAAACAAGGTTATTGGAAAAAGAAAAATGATAAAACTAATAAGTTAGTTTACGAAGGATTATTTAAAGATGATAAGCCTCAAGGATTATTTAAATATTATAATATCAATGACTCAATTAAGGCTAAAATGAATTTTGTGCAAGATGGAAAATTTGCATACGCTACGCTATATCATTTGAATGGAAAGAAAATGGCCGCTGGAAAATATATAGGTGAAGACAAAGATTCTGTTTGGAATTATTTTGATGATAAAGGCATATTAATTTCACAAGAATCATTTTTGAAAGGTAAAAAGAATGGAAAATCTTATGTGTATTTTCCAGACGGAATTGTTAGTGAAGAATACAATTTTAAAAACGGACAATTAGATGGAGCTTTTAAGCAATATTTTGATAAAAAAAGTATAAAGGGAGAAGGTAATTATGTAAATGGGAAAATGGAAGGTAAAAATACGTATTACTATCCGAATGGAATAGAAGCTGCGGTTGGTTATTATAAGAATGGAAGTAAGAATGGCCCATGGATATATAAGGAAACGTCAGGAAAAATAAAAGAGAAGGAATTGTATAAATTAGGTGGAGATTTAGCTTCAAAAAAAGAAACAGAAGATTTTTTTAATAAAAATAAAATTCAGACTGAAAAACAAACTGAAGTTAAAAAAGACACGAAGCCTTCCGGCACTAAAACGAAGGCAAAAGGTACAAAGTAATTGTATACTATAATTTGTAATAATTAATAAAACACATTATGATATTGAGGGATTGATAAATTATTTAGTTGTCCTTCAAAAAATCATATTCAAATAAAATAATGAGTAAACACGGAAAAGTATTAGTGGCCATGAGTGGGGGGATTGATAGTTCAGTAGCGGCTATGATGTTACACGAGCAAGGTTATGAAGTAATTGGTATTACCATGAAAACATGGGATTACGAAACATCAGGTAGTACAAAAAAAGAAACAGGTTGTTGTAGTTTAGATAGCATAAATGATGCTCGCTCGATGGCAGTTACTTTTGGTTTTCCACATTATATTCTGGATATACGCGGAGAATTTGGGGATCATATTATCAATAATTTTGTTGAAGAATATTTAGCTGGTCGCACACCAAACCCTTGTGTTTTGTGTAATACACATATTAAATGGGAAGCTTTGTTAAAACGAGCCGATATGCTTGACTGCGAATTCATAGCTACAGGCCATTATGCGCAAGTAAGAGAAGAAAATAATCGTAAAGTGATTTTTAAAGGCCTTGATCAAACTAAGGATCAAACTTATGTGTTGTGGGGATTAGGACAAGATAGTTTGCAACGAACTATGTTTCCGTTAGGGAAATATATAAAACCTGAAATAAAGCAAATGGCCAAGGATGCTGGATTTATTGATTTGGCAAACAAAAGCGAGAGTTATGACATTTGTTTTGTACCGGATAATGATTATCGTGCATTTTTAAAACATCGTTTGCCTAATTTAGAAGCGAAAGTAGAAGGCGGCGATTATTTTTACAAAGGAAAAAAAGTAGGCACTCATCGAGGCTATCCGTTTTATACAATTGGACAGCGTAAGGGATTAGATTTAGCGATGGGCGATCCTGTTTTTGTAAAAGAAATTATTCCGGAAACTAATACGGTTGTATTAGGAGATTTAGATGATTTAAAAGAAATGGAAATTAATGTACGTGATTTTAATTTAATTAAATACGCAGCTCTTCCTCATGATTATGTAGCACTCACAAAGATTCGCTATAAAGATGCAGGAAGATTGAGCACGATCAATACGATAGATAATAAATTAAATATTGTATTTCATGAATCAGCTACTGGAATTGCGCCTGGGCAAAGTGCAGTTATATACGAAGGTGATGATTTAATTGGAGGAGGTTTTATTGATCGAAAACCATTTATTGGATTATAACAGGCTACGTTTATTATAATGTAAAAAAACGCACTTTTAGGTGCGTTTTTTTTATGATATGAAGTGGTTATATTTTTATTTGAGACTACTCATATTTTGTTATTTCTTTATTTTATTTTTTATAATTTATGGAGGAAGATAGTTTTTTAGAAGGTTTTTCTATGATCAGATACATTAGATATGACGATATTAAAGTAATTAATATGCCACCCAAAATCACAAAAACTTTTCCAATGAAACTATTTACAGAATGAGATAAAATATTAATTAAACTTGCGCCAATTAGAGGATGAATTAAATAAATAGAATAAGACATCTTTCCGAAAAAATTTAATCCTTTTATTTTTAAGTCTGAGAAATATAAAACAAAGAATATTGGGATCATTGTATACAAAACTGAAACAAAAGGATATTTATAAATACAAAAAATAAGAATAAGAGCCATAACACTGTAAAACTCCTTTTGAATAATTAATTTGGATTTGTATAAAAACAGAATAACGCCTAGTAAAAATATCGGGAGCCAATAGGGAAGAAATTTGTCATTCCCAATAAAGCTTAGAGCTATAATTGCGCTGTAAATGATGATTCTGTTAAACAAGTTGGCTCTCGTAAGAGGAATAAATAGTACGGCAATAAAAAAATAATATTGAAATTCTATTGCTAAGGTCCAATATACTTGATTCAGCCATTTATAGCCTTCAAAAAAGGGAATTAAGTATCCAAAATGTAAAATAATTTGCTTGTAACTAACCTCCATATGATTGTTTTGAGAACCCAATAGTTTTTCTCTCAAAAATAAAATTGTTAAAGCGATTACTATTGAAAATATGTAAGGAGGTTCTAAACGAGCAAGACGTTTCAATAAGAATTTGAAAAAATGAGAAAATGTAAATCCAGCATTAAACATTGCCCAAGGTATTACGAACCCTGAAATGACAAAAAAAAGTTGTACGCCATATTTACCTATTGAGAACGCGTTTAAAATCCATTCTGTATTAATATATCCTGTTGTTGTGCATACAAAATGAAATAGGCAAACAGATAACGCTGCAAAGGCACGAAGAGAGTCTAGAATTGGTATATTGTTATTCTTTGATACTTCTCCCATTTATTTTTTGAATTATTTAATTAAATTTTTATAATCTGAGATGAAATTATTTTTTTTAAATTTCTGTAAACAAATATTTCTAATCCGTTCTTTATTCTCAATTTTAATTGGCGAATAACTAAATTTCTGATCATTTAAAACAAAGCCAATAGTTGAATTATTTTTTACTAAATCAGAATAGTCTCCTAATTTTTCGGAAATGATAACTGGTAATCCACAAGCTAAATATTCAGCAAATTTCACAGGAGAAGCTACACGATTGGTGACGGTATTTTCTCTTATCAATAAGCCGTAATCCGCTGCTAATAAGTATTTAGGAACTTCATTTGGTTGTACATGGAAACAAAATACCCTGTTTTTAAATTCGAATTCTAGTTTTAAAATATGCTCATCTTTATGAGATAGGAAAATTATTTTAGTATTTGTATGTTCTGTTAATATTGGTTTTATAAAGTCATTTAGTAAATTAAATGATTGCCAGCCGGCAATAGATCCTGAATAAATAAAAGCAATATCGTCTTTGTTTAATCCTATCGAACGTCTTGTTTGTTCGATATTTTCTTGTGAAATTAAAACATCTTCGTATATTTTATTAATTGTACATGGAATAATAACATGATTAGTTTCTTCATAGTTAAATTCTTTTTTCCAATAGTTTACTAATTGTTCAGAAACAGCTATTCTATAATCAACTTTTAGAACGGCTTCTTTTTCTAATTCAAAAATTTCATTGACTAACTTTTCGTTATTCACAACCTGATATTCCTTCCACTCAGCATTAATAGCACCTCTTCCGTCATACACAACTTTATGAATTCTATTTTTATGTTTTTGGTTAAGGCCTAGTTGAGTAGCTAACACACTCCTTCCAATAATCGCAGTTGGCTTATATATTAAAGTGAAAATAGTTAGCAAAAAAGTATTTAATCTCCAGCGCTGAATACCTGGAAACATAGGTAGTACAATTGCTTCAGGAAATTCGTTTTTTATTTTAGTTCTATTTTTTAAAAAACTTCTGATAGAAATAAAAGAAACAAGTTTTGTTTGAGCATTTAATTCTGAATTTAAAAATTTCACCACATCAATAACTTGACTTGAAAATATTCCAGAAGGAGAATCGTTATAGGTTAAATAAAAAATCAAAGTTTCGTTGTAATAAATTCTAAAATTCGTTCTGTAGATTTCCCATCCCAATATTTTGGAATAATTCCTTTTTTATAGGTATTGTTTTCTATTTGAGTTATGTATTTTTTTATGATGTCTAATTCAAAAGGAATTATTGTATTCGTTCCTTCCGAAACTGTAATAGGTCTTTCTGTATTGGGACGAAGTGTTAAGCATGGGATTCCAACAAAAGTTGATTCTTCTTGAATTCCTCCGCTATCAGTTAATATGAAACGACTATGTTTGATTAATTTTTGGAAAGAGAAATAATCTAATGGCTCTGTGAATATCAAATTTTTATTATTGATTACTTCATTTTTTAAACCAAATTCTTCCATTTTTTTTAATGTGCGTGGATGAATTGGAAACACGATCTTATATTTTTGTGAAATAAACGTAATTAACTCGCATAATTTTTTCAATTCGATTTCATGATCAACCGTTGCGGGTCGGTGCATCGTCATTAAAATATATGCTGTTTGATTTAATTCTAATTTATCCAATATGTTAGATTCATCAATTTTTTTTGTATACGAAATAAGTGTATCAATCATGGTATTACCCGAAAACAGGATAGAATCCTCCGAAATACCTTCTGCTTTTAAATTATCGTATCCACTTTGTTCCGTAACAAAAAATAAGTTACATAATTTGTCAGTAATAATTCTGTTATATTCTTCGGGCATAGTTTTATCAAAGCTTCTTAAACCACTTTCAATATGTGCTAATTTTATCCCCATTTTATTAGCTGTAATTGAAGCAGCGACCGTTGAGTTTACATCACCAACAACAATTATTAATTCAGGATTAAATTGGGTATTAATGAGAGACTCTAACTTCAACATAATATCTGCTATTTGGGAGTTAGGTGTGCCTTGAGCAATATTTAAAAAATAATCTGGGGTTAAATCAAATTGCTTAAAAAAAACGTCAGCCATTTTATCATCGTAGTGTTGTCCTGTATGAACTATTTTAAGATCTAATGAAGGAAATTTAGTTACTAATTTTTTAAATTGAGTAACTTTTATAAAGTTTGGTCGAGTGCCAATGACGATTAAAATGTTTTTTTTCATTTTATAAAATTAGGAGTACTTTATTTTTTTGAGGTGTAAAAATTTAGTATGACATCACAAATTTGTTTGATGCTTTCGTTATCTAATTCATAAAATAAAGGTAATCTTAATAAGCAATTTGTAAATTTATCTGTATTTGGTAAATCTCTCCCATCATGCTTGTTTAGATAATACTCGCTTTTATGCAAAGACAAGTAATGAAACACTGCTGATATATGATTGTTTTTAAGTTCTTTAATTAATTCAGTTCGTTCATTTAAATCTTTACATACAATATAAAATATATGCCCGTTGTTAGACGCAAAATTAGGTAAGTAGGGGAGTTTTAATAATTGGTTTTCTTCCAATATTTTTAATTGATCATAATACGAGTTCCAAATTTCAACCCGTTTTTTTTGGATATCATCTAAGGATAAGCATTGTGCGTATAGAAAAGCAGCAATCATATCTGAAGGAAGATAAGAAGAACCAACATCTACCCAACCATATTTATCTATTTCACCTCTAAAAAATTGACTACGGTTAGTTCCTTTTTCTCTAATGATTTCAGCTCTTTCAATAAATTGCGGATCGTTTACGACTAACATACCACCCTCACCGCTGATAATATTTTTTGTTTCATGAAAGCTAAAAGCAGCTAAATGTCCAATACTTCCAATTGGTTTTTCTTTATAATAGCTGTCAATGCATTGCGCAGCATCTTCAACTACAAAAAGATTGTATTTATTAGCCAATACCATTATTTCTTCCATATTACATGCTATTCCAGCATAATGTACAGGGATAATAACTTTTGTTTTTTGTGTAATTAATTTTTCAATCGAACTCGTATCCATGTTTGGACTGCATTCTTGACTATCACAAAAAATAATTTTAGCGCCACGTAAAACGAAAGGATTAGCAGTAGATACAAATGTATAGGATGGCATAATGACTTCATCACCCTCTTTTATATCAAATAAAATAGCTGCCATTTCTAAGGCATCAGTGCAACTGGTAGTCAATAATACTTTCTTAAAGCCATATTTTTTCTCAAAAAAGCTGTGACATTTTTTCGTGAAGTCTCCATCACCTGCAATCTTTTTGTTGTTAAATGTTTCGCTAATGAAATTAATTTCTTTTCCTGTAAAATATGGCTTATTAAATGGTATATTATTCATGCGTTAGATGTTTTTTTATTGTCACTTGCTTTACACACTATAGTCTTTTAATAACATTCGAATTTTATTTTTTTGCATATTACTTATTCCATGTTATATAATTTTTATTCTAAACTTTTATATACTTCATTAAGTTTAATAGCATTTTTTTGAATAGAAAATTCTTCTTCAATATGCTGGCGAGCCGCTATGCTGTATGTTTGATATTCGGGATCATCCATTTCGTAAAAATAAGAAATTGATTCTGCTAAAGCTTCTACATTTTTTTCTGGTGTTAGTAAACCTGTTTTTTGATGAACTACTTCATCAGGTATATCACAATGGGTTGTAGATATAATAGGCAATCCACAAGCTTGAGCATCCAATAATACTATTGGTGCACCGCCTTCACAATCTCTATTTTTTGAATAACAACTTGGATGTATAAATACATCGAATTTGGAAATGAATTGATGTAACTTATTAAAATCTATTTCATTGATGATGGTAACATGATAACGTAAATTATTCATAGCAATGTAATCTTGTAACTCATTATATATTGTGGCTTCTCCGCTACCTACAAAAGTTAAATGCATATTTGGATGATTATTTAAAGCCTTATGAAAGGCTTTTAAACTATATATGTGTCCTTTTTTTTCTCTAAGAGAAGCTATTTGAATAAGTTTTAATGCTTGTGATATTTTTGTTTTAGTATGATATGGAATATATTGTATTTCAACGCCTAATCTAATAACCTCTATTTTGCTAGGAGGGCATCCCATTTTTGTTAAAATCGATGCACCATGGTTTCCTTCACAAATGAACTTGTCAGCTTTTGAAAATAATTCTTTGTATTTATTTATATATTCAGGTTTTATATATGGCAAATATTCGTAATCGTAGCCATAATAGGAAATTACTAAAGGAATGTTTTTGTTTTTTATGAAATCACTATATTCACAAGCTAAATCAGCAAAGTGAGCGTGAGCTACATTTATATTTAATTTATCCCATTTTAAATTAATTTGATGTTTTAGCCCACCTAATAGTTTTTCAGTGATTTTACATACTATTTTGTTGTATAAATTTTTAATTTGTAGTGGTAGTTGTTGTTTGTATTTGGTAACACTTGCCACTGGGCTTTCTATATAGGTAAATGTACTATCATAAAAATTGTGTTTACTAAAATACTCAGCAGCAATTATTGGATTTACATTTGGTGTGTTGGTTATTAAATTATATAACCAATTGGTAGTATTACCAGCAGGATAACTGCTAAATAGGTGCAATATATTTAGTTTACGATTAAGTGTTTTTTTATAAATAGATTCTAAATTTCTAAAATGACTTTTCTTGGAAAATGTTGATATAATTTTGTCTCGACTAATTGGTAATTTAGGCCAATTAGTTATTTCAAGCATTTTTTTAGCATATATTTCAATGTTTTTTTCAGGAACCAAAAATCCATTTACACCATCTTCTACTAATTCTGGTATACCTGAATGATAAGTGGAGATAATTGGTAATTCCATTGCCATCGCTTCCATGATGCTGTTTGGCATACCTTCTGTATCCCCATTTTCGGCTGTAATACTATGATGTAAAAATACATCGGCTTTACTTAATAATTCTTTCGCTTTTGATTTTGAAACAATTCCAGGAAATTCAACAAAATTTGAAAGCCCCAATTTATTTGTTTCTTCTTTTATTTCATCAAATAATAGCCAGCCTCCTGCTAATATTAATTTATATTTTCTTTTATCAGAAACAGTTTCTAAAAATAATTTAAATGCTCGAAGCGTATAGATATGACCTTTTTTTTCCGCGAATGAACTTATTTGTAAGAAAATAAATTGATTAGAATCTTTGATTTGATTAGGAGGTGGAGTAAATAAATCTACGTCCGTCCCATAATATAATATATCGTATTTTTGTAATTCTACCCCAGATTTAATAACATTTTCTTTGATAAAATTTGATACTAATAGAGGATGTACATTGGGTTTATGAAAGTAATAATTTAATTTATTTACGTAAGTTTTATTGCTCAGCATTTGAGAAGCATCATATCCGTGAAAAGAAATAAAAACAGGAACATTAAAATTTTTTAAATTATCAAGTATGATAATTGATTCATTTCCGAAATGACTATGAATGATGTCTGGCTTAAACTCTTCTAATAATTGATTAAGCTCTTTTTTGAAATGTGAGTTTTGTTTTGAGAAAACAACTTCATTTTGCTCTAATGTCCATCTTATTTTTTTAGTTATTTTGTTATCTCGAAAAGGAATTACTTTAATATTATCAAATGAAAATTCATCGTTGTATTCTTTTTCAGTGGTTAAAATTAATACTTCATGTTTTTTTGACAATTCAATAACCTCATTATAAATGAAGGTCATTGTTGGTGAAATATATGTTTGTATAAAAACTAAAACTTTCATTTTTTTGTTTCGCCTGTTGTCTTTTTTTTAATTATTATATTATCAGATTTATCTATTGAATTATATATTTTGTATATAAACAATAATTTACATTTTTATCCAACTATTTGGTATAATATCTGTTTCATCTCTTAAACCATCTTTAAACCAAACTTTTGGAGCTACCACTATTTTAGTTTGATTTGATGATAGCCAAGCACCCCACCAGGCAAAGGTACTATTTGAAATTACATAATGTTTACATAACGACATTAAATGTAAATGAGCCTGATGATTATTTGTAGCTAAATCATTTGTTACAAACGTAGTTTTAGTTTCAAATTTCAAATTTTGTATACACCAATTTATATCATCCGAAAAAATAAATAGTTCATCTATATTTGTTTTCTCTGAAATTAAAGTTACACCATTTTTATAATATTCATTGGATTGAGAACCCAACATTGAACTGTAAATAGGATTACTAATATAATCTCCTCTTCGAACGTGAACACAAATGACGTTTTTACTTTTAATATATGTACCTAACTCAGTTACTATTTTCGGAAATGAGTTCTTAAATTCAAATTCTTTTTTTATTATGTCTGCAATTGATTGAAAATATTTTTCTGATTGAAATAATCCTATAATACAACTATCATTAGGTAAATTGAAGAATTTTGAATTATACAAATGAGTGCTTTCAATATATACAGAAGGCTTATAAATATATTTTTTTAACTTATTTGAAATTCTTTTTAAAAAAGAAGTTGGTAGTGGATTGTAATATTCAATTAATTCTTGGTTTGCAAAATTTTCTTCTAAATTAAACGCGTATAATTCATAATCCCTAAATACCATATCGGTTAAAGGTGTTCGGTCTAGAAGAAGGGAGAGATCTAAAATCACTTCAGTATTATGTTTTAGCGCTAATGATTTTGCAGCAGCATATTGAAATAGCTGATTACCTAATCCACCTTTCAGTCTAAGTAAAATCATGGTTGATTTTTTTTAGCGACAAGCATCATTGAAAATGCTAATAATTCTTTGGCATTAGATGATTGTTTTGAATTTTTTTGCAAAAATGACAAAAATATGCGTTGAGCTAATTTTTCTTTTAAGGTCATTTTTATGGAGGAGTACTTTTGAGCCACATCAGATGCATAGCGAACTTCCTGAGCTACAAATTCAAAGTAATTACCATTGTATGTTAATTCAGTTATATCGCAATTAAATTCTTTCATCCAATATTCGTAAAAATATTTATTAAAACCAGAAGAAAAATGGTACGGTGCAAAATGAGTTAAGGATGCAAATGGCGCGGTAATAATAAGTTGTCCATTTGGTTTTAATACTCTCACTAATTCTTTTAAAGCATTAACAGGATGCGGTAAATGGTGTAAAACTTCAGAACAAAATACTACATCGAAGGTATTAGATTCTACAGGTATATTTGTAATATCGGATATGATATCTAATTTCGAATTATCCCATTTATTAGCCTGAATACCTGTACCATCTCCTTTACCATCATATTGTGCGAAATCTTGAGATGTATATTTCAAATGCGAACAATCAGGTTTGAATTGTAATTCACCAGCTCCTGCATCTAAAATAGTTAATCCGGCAGGTAAATCCTTTAGTTTTTGTTTAATCCATAGATGTCTATTTTGTTTGTTAGAAAGACCGACTTGCGAATAATCGCCTAAAAAATATTTGAATAATGGGTTCATATTTAATTATTACATTTAAGTCACGATATTCATGTATTAGTCATAAAGTAAGTGATTAATTACTTAATTTTACTTTAATAAAATTGCAAATATTTTTTTTTCAAATATTATTCTTGGATTATAATATATTACGTTATAAAGTGCACTGATATACTCATTGAAAGTGAGTTCTTTTTTAAATTCACATAATAACCAAAAATAATATTTAAATATCCTATCTCTTTGTATTTTTTTAGGAATGAACTTCCCATAGTAAGGATTTTTAAAATACCC
>CAILKE010000029.1 GCA_903834765.1 uncultured Bacteroidota bacterium | reverse complement strand
GTTTTTAAAACCTGACAGGTGTGGAAATTCCTACATCGTCGCACCTTGTTTTTTCACATTCACCCATTTACCAGCTACATGCGCAGAAATACTATTGTCATACATCGCATCGCAACTTACACCTGGCAAGTAATACAAGCCTGTGTAGCTAGCATTTAAAATCACTTTAAAGGTTTTAATGGCACCAACACCTAAGTCAAAATAACTGTAAACACGATCATCTCTTATATCTTGATAGGTTGGAATATCTCCTTTTAAATACGTGATATTATCTAAACGTTGATTTCTTATTTCCCAACCACTCGCAAATATCTGTGATAAAGCTAAGTTACGATACATGCCTCTTACTCCTGGATTTTTAATGGTAACCTCTGCCATAAAATCAGTGCCTTGTTCCAAATTAGCAACATCAATTGGGTTACCGTTCAGTGTTTTGTAATTTACAACTAACTCCAAATTACTAAATTTATCTATTTCGTTACCAGCCTTTGGGATGCCTTGTTTAACTATTCGTGCAAACAAAGACCCCGTTCCTTTCACACTCACTTTTATAGGAGCTGATACATTCGCATTTTTGAATGGAAGCATTTTGAATTTCGTTTTAGAAAAGTCAGAAACCGTTATACTTTGATTACCAATTTTCACATCAGCACTGATGTTAGAATTATCACCATTTATTTTAGCATACTTGCTAATAGCCATTAAACAATAGGCGGTAGATTGTGTGCTAAACCAGAAGTCACTATTACCTAATTTAGCGGCTAAGGCTTTTACTTTTAAAAACGCAGAGCTATTGTCTTTTAATAAGGTCATGGTTTCTAAGATCATCGCATCATCACGCTCACTGCTTCCATAAGTGTAATAATAATCTAAATACGGCTTAGTTGTAGACGGCAAATTATACACCATTTTTTTAGCTACATCTAATTGTCCTACTAATGCATAGGCTGCAGCCAAACGCCATTTACCTTCGTTAGATAATTTAGCATTTTCTTTTAATCGATTCATGGCGCCTAACTCTGGAGCTCCTGCTAATGCTAACGTATAGAGCCTATAAGCTTGAGTTAAATCTTCGCCGTAATAACTTGTGTTTTTATTACTAGTGAAATTTTGCGCTTTGAGTTTTTGATATTTTTTCCAATTATCTAATAATCCATAAGGAAGTGTGTAGCCTTTGGTTTTGGCTTCAATTAAAAAATGTCCCGCATAATTTGTTCCCCACTCATCTGCTTCGTTTAATCCTGACCAATAAGACAAACCGCCACTATTGGTTTGGAAGCCTTTCAAACGATTGATTGCCGATTTAACAGACTGATCAACAACTATTTTTTGATTAGCACTCAAATCAGTAATGTCATTTAAAAATAATCCAGCAAATACAGATGACGTAGTTTGCTCAACGCAACCATGCGGATATTGAACCAAGTATTCGAAGCGTTGAGATAAATTAATACTTGGCAAGGTAGATAGTTCCAAGTACGCTTTATTTGTGCCGCTGATACCAAGTGGTGTATATGTGGCGTTTAAATTTTTAGAAGCAGTTAATACAAATTCATCTGCATCCGTCATTGTTGGATTGTTCGCTCTTACTGCAATTTCGATGGTTTCGGAGGTAATTTCTCCAGCGCCTTTAGCAGTGATTGTTACTTTAGAAACTCCCAACATATCTTTTAATTTCAATTTAAAATTAATAACCTTATCTCCAATAGCATTAAACGTAACTGTTTGCGAATTACCATTTAATGTTTGAATAAACTTATCTGTTGTTACTGTTACAACGGCTTGTTTCACTTTTTTCTCCATCGCAAAAACAGTTACAGGCAAATCAACTTCTTCGCCAGGTCCTAATACGCGAGGCAAAATAGAAAGTATCATTAAAGGTTTACGAACAGGAACTGCTTTTTCAGCATTACCATAAGCACCCTGGTAACCCGCTACAACCATTACTCTTACGGAACCAACATACTGAGGAATATTAATTTTATGTGTTGCTGTTTCACCTTTCTTCAAATGAAATGGTCCTACAAAACGCACCATTGGTTTGAAGCGTTGTGCTGAATTTTCTGGTTTATTATTCGTGGCATCATCACCACCAATGGATAACATCCTACTGAGCGCATTTCCAAACGCACCTATCACATTATCATATATATCCCATGTTTTCACACCTAATGCTTCTTTCGCATAAAAGGCATCCCAAGGATTTGGTGTTTTAAAACGAGTAATATCTAACAAGCCTTCGTCAACTACCGCTAATGTGTATGCCATTTCTTTTCCATCACTTTCACTTACTTTGACGATAGCTTGCGATTCTGGCTTCCACACTGCATCTGTACTAATTTTTGGTTTTAAAATCGTTTGCTCATCTTTCACCATTAAAGAAGCTACTCCATATAATCTTATTGGCAAATCATTGATTGTTTGGGCATGAGGCTGTATTAAATGGACAAACACATAAATGTTTGGCGTCATTTCTTTAGTAACCGTAAATTCATATTCCGTAGTACCTTGCTTAGCTTCAATCCATTTGCTGGATATCGTTTTGCTGCCGTTTTCAATATTAACTAATACACGTCCTCCTGTAGCAGTTGGAATAATTATTTTTGCTTTATCACCAACTTTATATGCTTCCTTATCAGCGTTAATTGTTAACACATTGCTTCCTTCATTTCCTTTAGGTGATTTACCTGCCCAACTTGGCCAATCAACAAATACAACTTTACCACAAGCATGTCCGCTTTCCACATCTTTTACATACACTAAATAACGTCCCCATGATGGGCGATTGACACGCAATTTAAAATTGGCTTTACCACTATACGAAGAAATGGTTTCGGTATAAATAGGTTCGTGGTAATTACTTCCGATGTATGATGATAAATCTTGATTGTAGTTATCCCACCACCAACGCCAATCGAGCTTATATACTTTAACCTCAATATTAGAACGACTCGTGGGTTTTCCATATTCATCCACGGTAACTAATTGCACATTGTGATCGATATCTGTTTCTAAATATTGCTCATTATCTTTTGCATTTGGCACTTTTAAACCTACATAGTTTGTAAAAGGAGAAACAGGAATCGTAAAACGATCGGTACTAAAGCCACCGCCTTCTTCAAACGCACGAATGGTAAAGTTTGCTTGTATAAAACCTGGAGCTTCTTTCGTGTCACTTAATTGAGCATTAACAGCTACATTTCCGTTATCATCTGTTCTTCCCGTAAATATAGTTTGTGTTTCTGAATTAAAATTTTGTGCTGGATTATCAAACGTAAATCCTTTATAGCCTTTAAATTCAGTAGTCGTTTGAGACAGTGAAACATCAATTTTAGTTTCTAAGTTTTTACCTGGTGCGCCATGTAACCACATAATATTTAGGTTACTATTCAATGATAGATCTGAACTATAAATTTTATCTTTTTTGTTTCCGATAGCTATCGGGACTAAATTTATTTTCAAACGATTTGGCATGATCGTTTCAATGCGAATGTTTTTTGTAAACACAACACCTCCTACTTTTACCTTGGCCATGTAAATACCCGTAGGAGCGGCGTTTTCGGTTTTAGTAGCGAAATTATAAAAACCATCAACGTGTTTAGTGCGAGTTATTTTTTGAACGATTTGTCCTTGAGGATTAGTTAATTCTAAAGAAGCAGGATAGTTTTCAGGGAATTGTGTTTCTTTATTTTCTAAAATAAATGATAAGTACAAACTATCTCCCGGGCGCCAAACACCTCGTTCCCCATAGATAAATCCTTTGATGCCTTTTTGCACCATATTACCTTCTACCTCAAACGAACTTAAGGATAAAGAACTACCGTCATCGAGTTTAATATACGTTCGCTCTTGCCCTCGTTTAGCAATTAAGACAAAGGGTTTTTGTTTGCATTCAAGCTTAGCAATACCATCACCATTAGTAACAACTTGTTTTAATTTTTGCTGTTGATAATCATACGCTTCAATAGTCACATTTGATAATGGTTTAGTAGAAACTAGATCAGATGTGAATACCGTAATTTGTCCGTTATTGCCGCGTTTTGCAATTAATCCAATATTAGTGGCTAATATATTTCGGTTAACTGATTTGTTGTTATAAAACGCTCGTGAACACGGATTGTTTCTTTCCGAATAATCGTAATAATAATAATCGTCATAGTAATCATCATACGAGTTATAATAATCCCAATCTTTTTCGTCGTCATTTGCGCCTTCATCTATATAAGTATCTTCAGCATTTGTACTTGTATCTCCCTGACAATTATAAGTTGAATAATTGCGATTATAGCTAATACGCACATTATACAATGCTCCTGGTTCCGCTTTAATTAACGATGACAAATCAATAGAATATTTATTCCATTTATTACGAGTTGGAATTCCATTTGCCTGTAACACAATTTTTTTCTTAATAATTAATTTTCCCACACGACGTAAATCACTGCTGCCATCTAAATTATTGACTTGCAAAAATTGCAACATATTGTTTTCATAAATGCGTGTAATTTTTACATCAACAGCACTTAAGTTTACTGCTTCAAACGGAAATATCAAACCGCTCGAATTAGGCAATATCACACCCTTACCTACCAATCGTGCATTAGGTTTTAAATCTTCAAATACAATCGTTTGTGTGATACTTTCTGTTAATTGCTTCCCGTTAATATTTTTAATTTCATTGCTAATGAGTAACTCGTGAGTATCAACATATCGTTCACCTGTATATATTTTAATGGAATTATTTTCAATTAAAAAAGTAAGCTTAGATTCTTTTTTCGGAAGTTTCTCAGTATTATATTCAGAGTATTCATTATTCACAACTGCTGTTCCATTAGGATTAGCAATAGAAATTAAGCCTTCCAAATTTTGATTAGGATCTAATTTATCAGAAAATTGAACTGTAATAAATTGATCTGGCTCATTATTTACCATCGAATTTAATAATACAAATTCATCTGCATTCGGGATAGCAATTTCCCGCGTCTCTTTTTCTGAAGCTCCAATAGCCTCGCCATTATATGAAAGAGAAACAACACCTTTTCCTTTTTGAATATTTACAATGGAGAAATGATGAGTCGTTGAATTCTCATGTATCCATTTTAATGGCAACGATGCTCCACTTTGTGTAGCTTGTGTTGTTTTTTCTATAAGTAAATTATCAGCAAAATCAGCTGTTTCAAGAGTCCCATCAATTTGTAACGAGTTTCGTTCACCTAATTTATATTCGTCAACAGTAATTTCCATTGCTTGCTTAAGTGTAGCAAATTCAAAATCAAAATCTTTTAAATCAGCACCTACCTCTAACACTTTTCCTAAATGAAACGTTGCTTTATAAGTCTCATTGCTATTTAATTTAGTAGTTGGTTTAAACTCAATTGTTTTTTTATCTATCCATATCAGCTTGCCTTCAATGCTAGGAGAGAACTCGAATAAATTATTTTCAATTTCTTTTCCTACCTCAACATCAGACGTTGTTTCATCTTGCAATACAATTAATACTTTACTTTCTACTGATACATAACCAGCGGTATAAGCAGAAATAAATTCCTTATAGGCAGGATTTATATATTGCGTGTTATTTTTTGCAGAAGATGACGAATAATAAGCTATTCCCGCAAAGGATAATGCTGTGATTAAGAACACAGCAACAATTGATTTGATTGACATAGTTTGGGTGGATTTAAAACAAAATTAACTAAAATTTAAGTTCAAAAACAAGCATACTAAAAATAAACTTGACATACGAGCTGTCGGAAAAATAACTTACTTTTGTAAAATGATTTTCAACACTTATACCGACACCGAAGAGCTTTTAGAGCTTGACGTGATTACACAAGAAGAAGAACTAAATAACATTGTATTATTTAACGATGACGTAAATACGTTTGAATGGGTAATAGACTGCTTAATCAAATACTGCGGACACGATATACTGCAAGCAGAACAATGTGCTACTATTGTTCACTTCAATGGAAAATGTGCCGTAAAAAAAGGAGCGTTTAATACACTTAAACCTATTTGTGAAACTCTTTTAGAAAAAGGCTTAAGCGCAGAAATTATCTAATTTAAATCCTATTTCAAATATTCAAAATTATCTATGAAAAAAATAATACTTATATCTTTTGTAATAGGAGCAAGCTTCTTGTCTTGTCAAAAAAATGCGATTACTGGACGTCGTTCGCTTGATTTATTGCCCGAATCAGAAATGATAAGTATGAGTTTAACGGAGTACAAAAGCTTTTTAAATTCTAACAAAGCTTTACCTGAAACTGATGCGCGAACTATTTTGGTAAGAAATGTAGGTGTAAAAATTCAACATGCAGTAGAAAAATTTTATGCAGATAAAGGATTAAGTTCTGAATTGAACGGTTTTCAATGGGAATTTAATGTGGTAGATCAAGCTGCTGTAAATGCTTGGTGTATGCCGGGCGGAAAGGTTGTGGTATACACTGGCTTATTACCTGTAACAGCAGATGAACCTAGCTTAGCAATTGTAATGGGACACGAAATAGCACATGCTATTGCACGTCATGGTAACGAACGTATGAGCCAAGGTATGATTGCTCAATTTGGTGGTTTGGCTTTATCGGCTGCATTATCTCAAAAACCAGCCTTAACAAAATCGTTATTTGAGGAAGCTTATGGAGTAACTACTCAGCTTGGCATGCTAAAATACAGTCGTAGTCACGAAACTGAAGCAGATAAAATGGGGCTTGTATTTGCAGCTATGGGAGGCTATAATCCAGAAGTCGCCATTACTTTTTGGGAACGAATGGCCAAGGCTAGTTCAGGTCAAAAACCTATAGAATTATTGAGCACACATCCAAGTGATGCCACGCGAATAGCAGATATTAGAGCCTATATGCCACAGGCAAAAAAATACTAT
>CAILKE010000028.1 GCA_903834765.1 uncultured Bacteroidota bacterium | reverse complement strand
GATAGATATTTTATCGTCTATCATTAAAAGAAAAGGCACCATTGATGAAATGGTTGAATTTGAACATGCTTATGCACCTCCTTATTCTTCAGCAAAAGATCCTGTAAATATGGCTGGTTTTGTAGCTGAAAATATTATATTAGATAGATTACGTATTTTTTATTGGAATGAGCTACCTGCTATCACCCCCGACGATTTATTAATTGATGTAAGAACTGCAGCTGAATTTGAAAATGGAAAAATACCCAATGCAATCAATATTCCTATTGATGAGATTAGAGATAGATTAGGAGAGATTTCGAAAAATAAAAGAATTTATATTTATTGCGAGGCAGGTCTTAGAGGGTACTTAGCACAACGAATACTTTTACAGAATGGCTATGAGCAAGTACAAAACCTATCGGGTGGGTATCAATTATGGAAGGCCGCAAGTGATGAGGTAGCTTTAGTTTCTTAAACTTAGATTAAGTAATAAAAAAGGAGCCATCGTAATTATGGCTCCTTTTTTATTTAGCTATTTTCAACTAAAATTTTGCTACTTTTTTGAATTACTGTTCAAACCTAAAATAGTGTACAAAGGACAAAAACTAACAATACTCGTTAATAAAAAAACACCACCTACTACGAGTAAAACAATACCTGCTGTACCTTCTATGGTTTTAGTAATATAAAGCATTGCAAATGCAATGGCTATAATAATTCTAATTGCTTTGTCTAATGATCCCATATTTGCTTTCATAATATAAAATTTGATGATGAAATAAATTTATTTTTCTTTTTTAAAAATCCCAGCAACTAAATAGCCCATTACTGCACCATACAAGGTACTGTTAATTGGCTTAGAAGTAATCATGCAGGTACCACTAGAACAACCTACAAATTTCCAATATAAGAAACCAGCCACCGCTCCAAGGGTAATACCTATTAAATCTCGTTTATACTTTTGAAAAAATAAAGTCATAGTTATCTAAGTTTTGATTGAAGTCCAAACCATGAACCTCCATTATATACTTCGATACCTGCAGCTTTTAGCACTGATTTAGCCATACCGCTTCTAGCACCACTTTGACAAACTGTAATTACAGGTTTATTCCACTTTTTAATATTGCTTATTTCTCGTTGAACATTATTTACTGGAATATTTTTGGATCCCTTAATATTGCCTCTATCAAATTCTTGAGGAGAACGAACGTCCAAAATAATAGCACCTGCCTCTTTGAGTGCTTTAAAATCAGTTCCAGGGCCAAATAGTTTTTTGAAAAAGCTGAACATATTAATTATTGTTTATGATGTTATTTAAGCTAAAAATTCCTCCTCCATTATAAATGTCTTGTATACCATTTTGTTGCAAGATGCCAGTAGCCATTGAGCTACGGCCTCCACTTAAGCAATAGACAACAATTGGCTTTTGCATTGCTGATATTTGTTTAATATTGGATTCAATAATATCTAAAGGGATATTGATCGCACCTGGGATGTGGTTTTCTTCAAATTCCATAGGGCTTCTAACGTCTAATAAAGTGCCCTTTTTTTCCTTAATGGATTTAATTATATTTTGCATTTTGATATATTTTACTTCTACAAAAGTACATTACCCCAATACTTAATTGGGTGACATATATCACACTACAATGTATTATTTTTTGATCCAGTCAAAAGAGTTTCGGTTCATAATAATCCAACCGTTATGCTCCATTTTCTTTAATAGGCGACTAATTACTTCTCTTGAGGTGTTTAAGTCATTGGCAATATCCTGATGGGTTAAATTCACAATAGCGCCAAATTGTTTCACATATTTTAGAATATAAAATTCTAAACGCTCATCCATATTTTTAAATGCAATTTCATGAATTGTTTTTAAAAGTTCCTCATATCTGCTTCGGTAGGTCTTAATTACAAAATAATGCCAACTTTTAAATTCGTTCAACCACTTTTCCATAAATTCTATAGGGATGGCCAAGTATTGTATATCAGTCACCGCCTTTGCTAATACCTGGCTTTGCTCATGATGATAGTTGCATACCAAAGTGACAGCACAGGCTTCTCCTGGATTTAAATGGTACATAAAATATTCACCACCGGTTTCGTCTTCCTGATAAAGTTTAATGGTTCCTTCTACCACCAACATGGCAGATTTGATATTCTGACCCATTTTTAATAAAGTAGTACCTGCTTTTGCTTCTTTCAATTCTGCTTCATTGAGTATGGCATCGTATAAGCCGTCCTCCCAATCAGGGAATAGTTTTGTAAGCGTTTCTTTTGATAACATATAAAGTTAAATTCTACTGTGAATATACACTATTTGAAGGAATGTAATAATTGTCACAAACAGGCAGTTTTCATTGGTTTAATTTTGTAAAAATACTTAACATGAGAAAATTACTTTCCAAAATTGATTATACACTAACATTTAGATTACTGCTGAGTATAGCAATGTGTTATACAGGATACATTCAAAATGATTACATGTCAGGTATATTTGGCTTATTCTTGGCTATATATGCAATAATAGGTGCAAAGTATAAAATTGGTTGTGGATACAATGGATGCGCTTATACGCCAACTTATAAGTCTAAAGAGGTTTTGGTGGAAGATGTTAAACATATTGATTTTACAGAAATAAAATAAATAACATGTCCAGTCCTGAAACATTTGCAACAATCATTAATGGTGATTTACCTGTCTTAGTGGATTTTTTTGCTGAGTGGTGTGGCCCTTGTAAAATGATGCCTCCCATTTTGGAACAAGTTAGAGATAAGTTAGGGGGTAAGGTTCGTATTATAAAAATTGATGTAGATAAAAATCAAAAACTTGCTTCAGAGTTAAATGTATCTAGTGTACCAACGCTTGCAATTTTTTCAAAGGGAGAAATTAAATGGAGACAGCCTGGTGTTCAACAAGCCAATTCATTGGTTCAATTATTAAATAAGTATATTGTGTCATAGTTGGTGTATGATATAATTTATTTTATATACCATAGAATCGAAATAATAAATAATTATGAATTCATTTTGGAACGATAGATACAGTGAAACCGAATTTGTGTATGGAGATTCACCTAATATATATTTTGCTGAGGAATTAGGTAAATTAAAACCAGGTACTATTATTTTACCGTGTGATGGAGAAGGCCGTAATGCGGTGCATGCAGCAAGACAAGGATGGAATGTACAAGCATTTGATTTAAGTGAAGCTGGAAAAGTAAAGGCCGATGGTTTGGCTTTAAAGTATGATGTAAAAATTAGTTTTCAGCTACAAGATGCTGCCCTGGCTGTGTATCCAGCAGCAAGCGCAGATGTTGTAGCTATTATTTATACGCATTTACCTACACCTATTAGAAAAAAATTGTACCATAATATAATCCATTGGTTAAAACCTGGCGGGAAAGTTATTTTAGAAACTTTTTGTCCTGATCAATTAAAAAATAATTCTGGAGGTCCAAAGGACATTGATATGCTTAATACCAAGGAAATTCTTTCAGAAGATTTCAAAGATTTAAGCATTGATTATTTGGAGTATGTGCAAATTCAATTGAGTGAAGGCAAGTATCATGAAGGTCAAGCAGATGTGATAAGAATGATCGCAACGAAGCTATAATTATTACATATCCTCTGCGTGAGGAAAACACCCCATCAAATCGGTCCAAATCGCTTGATTTCGGTTTTTAGAAAACATAAAATATTACAAATTTTCATTTGAAAATTAACCACTTACGTTTATTCGTAGGTGGTTTTTATTTTGTGAGAGACATTATTTTTTTATTTTATTTATTAAATACACTTGGTAACATTTAGTTAATGATTTATTAACGTAATGTTAATACAATTTAAAAATTAACAGAAAGGATACCTAATACATTTGTG
>CAILKE010000027.1 GCA_903834765.1 uncultured Bacteroidota bacterium | reverse complement strand
TAGGC
Organism: uncultured Bacteroidota bacterium; assembly: GCA_903834765.1. Taxonomy (GTDB): domain Bacteria; phylum Bacteroidota; class Bacteroidia; order B-17B0; family Aurantibacillaceae; genus UBA4416. The sequence continues at coordinate 2,311 of CAILKE010000027.1, read as the reverse complement.
TCAACTCAAGGTTTAGTGTCATGCCCAACTGATATTGATAAAGATGGTGATACAGATGTTGATGATTTCTCAATATTTGCTCCAGCTTTTGGAACAACTTGTAACTAAAAGAATTTTTATTTAGCAATAGTAAGCCCTCAATTTATTCATTATAAATTTAAGTAATACAGTTAGTTTGTTTTTAGTTTAGTTACTAACTCTATTCATAAATAAAATATAATGACAATATATTTTGGCTGCTATTGCAAAATATTAATAATTATAAAACAACATTATCTTTCAAAAAATAAAAATACTTTTTTTAAAAACCTAGATGAAAACAAAAGCAAAAAAAATAATATTAGGCTTAAGCCTAGCATTGAGTGCTTCGTGTGCCAAAGCCCAAGGTATTGAAGGCATCATAGTTGAAAAATACTATGTACCTAATGCTGCTGATATTGCAAATGCAACATCTAATGTTGCAACTGTGCCATTAACAGCAAATTCAGTTACATACAGAGTATATGTTGATATGGCTGCAGGCTGGAAATTTTCTTTATTAAAAGGAAATTCTTTTCATAGTTTAAAAATTAACACAACTACTCAATTTTATAATGATCCAAATAATGGAGTTGTTGTAGGAGCTCAAGCAACAAGTACTTTAAATGTTAGAAAAAATACTGTGATGATTGATTCTTGGTTAACTACAGGTGGCACTGCAGTTGGAAAAGTAGGAGTTATTGAATCACAAGATACTGATGGTTCATTAGGAAATGCTCAAGGTGTTTTAGCAAATAACCCAGGTGGTTTATATGGCGCCCCAATTAACGGAGCTGGTGCAGCTGATGGTATGATTAATGGAACTACCTCAGCTCCAACTGTGTTAGGGTTTGGCACTGCAACTAATATTTTTGATCAAACCCCAGGTGGTAGTTTCTTAGTAAACAATGGTGCTATGGCTATATTAGGCGGCGCACTTGGATACGGGCCAAACAACACTATGTTATTAGGACAGTTTACTACTGATGGTGTTTTTACTTTTGAATTAAACATTCAATTAATTAACCCAACAGGAACAGCTGTTGAATATGTTGCTAATTCTCCGCAAGCTGGCGAAACTGTTTACCCAGGACTAACTTTATTGCCTCCAACACCTCCAGTAGTTACTATTGGCGGACCAACAACATTAGTTGCTGGGAACATTGGAACATATACTGCAACCGCAACTGATATAGATGGTACTGTCAATTCAGTTCAATTTCAAGTGGATGGTGTAAATGCAGGTGCTGCAATTACAGGATCAGTTGGAGCAACTTATTCATACAGCTACACAGCAGCTGCAGGCAGCCATACAATTTGCTTAATAGCAACAGATAATGATTTGCTAACTGGCTCAGCTTGCAAAACAACAACTTGCACATTGCCTCCGCCTGCAAACATAGTTTTTTCAGCAGATAACCAAACCGTTCTTGAATCAATAGGAACTTTGACTGCAAATATTTCAATTTCCGCATCAAATGCTCTTCCATCATCTGTTGAAGTTGTAATTATTCCATTTGGCACTGCAACTAATGGTACCGATTTAGCATATACAACACAAACTGTTACATTTCCAGCAAATGCAACTGGAACGTTACCACTAACTATTAGCATTACTGATGATTTAATAGCTGAAGAATCAGAATACTTTGTAATTAAGTTACAAAATCCTGTTAACACAACAATAACTGGTATCAATCAACAAACCATTTATATAAAAGATAATGAAAACAATACTCCTGTAGGTTCAAATGAAGTAACAATGTCCTTTGTGTCAAGTTATACTAATGGAGTATCTGGAACCAACTCTGCCGAAATTGTTGCTCATGATCCAATTTCACAACGTTTATTTGTAGCTAATTCTATTGGAAGAAAATTAGATATCATTGATTTTTCAAATCCGGCTGCTATGAGTATTATCAGTTCTATAGATATTTCAATCTATGGAAATATCAATAGTGTAGCAGTTAAAAATGGAATTGTAGCATGTGCAATTGAAAACACAATACCTGAATTAGATGGTTTTGTTGTATTTTTTAATACTAATGGCGTATTTCAAAAACAAGTAACGGTTGGAGCATTGCCAGATATGATAACATTCAATAATTCTGGAACGAAAGTATTAACAGCTAATGAAGGTCAGCCAAACGTTGGTTATACTGTCGATCCTGAAGGTTCGGTAAGTATTATTGATATCTCAGGAGGAATTCCATCCCTTTCTCAATCCAATGTTACAAACGCATTATTTACAAGTTTTAACGGCCAAGCAACTTCCTTAAAAGCAAATGGTGTT
>CAILKE010000026.1 GCA_903834765.1 uncultured Bacteroidota bacterium | reverse complement strand
TTTATTAAAAATAAATTAATACATTTGTAAAATATTGGACGTTGCAGACCAATTCACAATTTTAGTCAAATAGACTAAAGAGCCCATTTAGAAGGTAACTGCAACTACTTTTTGGATGGGTTTCTTATTTTAAAAAATATGTATACAATAAAAAAAGAATTCCATTTTAGTTCAGCACACCAATTACATGGTTTACCTGAAACTCATCCGTGTAGTAGATTGCACGGTCACAATTATATTTTAACTGTTTATCTCGAAAGTGAAACAGTTAATAATATAGGTTTTGTAAAAGATTATAGAGAATTAGACTTTATAAAAAAATATGTGGACGATGTATTAGACCATAGAAATCTAAATGATATTTTTCCGGCACATAATACAACTGTAGAAAATATGTCGAAAATATTATTTGATATGTTTAAACATAAATTACCTGAATTAATAGCTATTGAAATGAGTGAAACCCCTAAAACAAATTGTCGTTATGAATCAAACTAAATTAAAAGTATCAGAAATATTCTATTCTTTACAAGGTGAAGGAGCAAGAATTGGAACACCAACTATTTTTATTAGATTAAGTGGATGTAAAGCAAAATTTGCTTGTGCTTCGATGGGTATTAAATGTGATACTGAATTTGAAAGCGGTAAAGAAATGACTTTAGATGAAATTAATGATTGGTGTTGGAATAATGCTAATCAATGTAATGAAATTACTTGGACAGGTGGAGAACCTACTGACCAATTAACTGATAAAATTATAGATTTTTTTGTTAAGAAAAAATATTATCAAGCAATTGAAACAAGTGGTTTAAATCCAGTTCCAAATGGAATAGATTTTATTTGCGTATCTCCAAAAGTAGCTGAACATATTATTAAAAAGAATTTTCCGAAAGGAGTTAATGAATTAAGATATGTTAGACATAAAGGTCAAGCAATACCAGAACCTTCAATTAAAGCAGAACATTACTGGTTAAGTCCACATTCTGACGGATTCAATATTAATTCAGAAAATTTAAAACATTGTATAAATCTTTGTTTAGAAAATGGAAAGTTTAAATTATCACTTCAAAATCATAAATTATGGAATATATTATAAATAGTGCCGAATGGCATTTTCAACAAATATTAAAACAATTAGGTGAGGATACTTCACGAGAAGGTTTAATTGAAACACCTAAAAGATATGTTAAATTTATGCGTGAATTTTTAGAGCCAAAAGAGTTTAATTTTACATCCTTTGATGCTGAAGGAACAGATGAAATGATAGTACAAAGTAATATTCCATTTTATTCTTTATGTGAACATCATACAGCTCCTTTCTTTGGTGTAGCAAATGTAGCTTATATCCCTAACGGTAAAATAGTTGGACTAAGTAAATTAGCAAGAACTGTAGATCTTTACGCTAACAGGTTTCAAAATCAAGAACGAATTACTACTCAGATTGCTGAAAGAATACAAGCAGAATTAAATCCATTGGGCGTAGCAGTAACTTTAAAAGCTCAGCATTTATGTATGTGTATGAGAGGTGTAAAAAAACATGATACCTGGACAACAACTTCAAAAATGTTAGGGGTTTTTAAAACAGATTTAGATTGCCGGACTGAATTTTTAAATTTAATTAAATAATATAAACCAATAAAAAAACAAAATCATGAAAAAAACAATTAAAAAAACTCAAAAAGTAAAAGAAACAGTAGGTCAAATAGCAGAAGGTAAAATAATATATTTTTTTGTAGATGAAAATCATATTGCTACTAACGAATTAAAAACATTTGTATTTAATTCCAAAGAACAAAAAATTGAAATTAAGACAAAAGAATTTTCAGCCGTATGTCCTTTTTCTGGATTACCAGATATTGCCATTATTAAAATCGATTATTATCCAGTAACTAATAAAGCATTAGAATTAAAAGCTTTAAAATATTATTTTGTATCTTTTAGAAATGTTGGTATTTATCAAGAAGGAGTTACTAAAAGAATTTTTAAAGATTTATGTGATATTTTAGGTCATCAATCTATAAAAGTTTCTACGATTTATAATACAAGAGGCGGAATAGATGTTATTTGTACTGAAAATGGTATTAAAAAAAATAACACAAAAATAATGAATTATTATTTTTCAGCACCTGAATCTTCATTACCTGTAGCTAAACAATTCATGTTAGAACAAGAAGGTATGCATTATCTAATGACTTTTGCACATTCTTTAAAACAATGGAAAAATTTTGCCGAAAAAGGAAAATGCATGATGATGGATTCAGGTGCCTTTTCTGCTTGGAATAGCGGAAAAATTATAGATAGAGAAAAGTATCTTAAATGCATTCAAAGTCTTCCGGATGAAGTTTATAAGATTAATTTAGATGTTATTCCTAAAACTGGCTCAACACCTGAAGAAAAAGAATTAGCTTGTAAACAAAGTTTTGAAAATTTTTTATATTTAAACAAATACGTCAAAAATGTTTTGCCAGTTCATCATTATGGAGACGATATTTCATGGATAAAAAAAATGCTAGATTATACAGATTATGTTTGTATTTCTCCAGCTAATGATACTCATGAAACTATAAAAAAAAGATATTTAGATTATATTTTTTCGGAAATTCCTTTACAAACTAAAACTCACTGTTTAGGTTATACTTCTAAAGATGGTTTAAGAAAATATCCTTTTTATTCTGTTGATAGTATATCTTATAAAACAACTCAAATGAGAGGTATGGTTATTATGTGTAGAGAAGATGGAGAAATGGTTAATTTAGAATTAGGTGAATATGCTAAAATAATTAATAAAGTATTTTCTACTCATATTCCAATGAAAGACCAAAGGGAAATTGTTCAACTTGGAGCTATTGAAACTATTAAAGCATTTCAAAAGTATTTCAAAAGTATTTCCAAATTTTAACCGAAACAAACAAAACAAAAGATTTTAGTTATTTAAAAAACCAACCAACTTTATTTTAATATGAAAAAAGCAGTTATAATATTTAGTGGTGGACAAGATTCCACAACTTGCTTATATTGGGCAAGAAATCATTTCGATGAAATTGAAGCAATAACATTTAATTATGGACAAAAACATTCAATTGAACTTGAATGTTCTAAACAGATATGTAAAAAAAATAATATTAAACAAACTATTATTGATATATCTTTTTTAAATACAATAGTTGAATCTGCTTTAATTTCAAATGGTAATGTTAATAAATTAAATTCTAAAGGATTACCCGATTCATTTGTACCTAATAGAAATCAATTATTTATTACTTTAGCACATTCTTATGCTCAAAAAATAGGAGCAGAATCTTTAATAACTGGAACTTGTGAAACAGATTTTAGTGGTTATCCAGATTGTAGAAGAATATTTATTGATTCTATCGAAATAGCAAGTAATTTAGGTTCACAAAGCAATATTCAAATCTTAACTCCTTTAATGTATCTTAATAAAGCAGAAACATTCGAATTAGCTGATAGTTTAGGATATTTAGATGAAATTATAAATGAATCTCATACTTGTTATAATGGAGATAGAGAACATTTACATGAATGGGGTTTTGGTTGTGATAATTGTCCAGCTTGTGATTTAAGAAAAAAAGGTTTTTATGAATTTAAAAATTTATATAATGAAAACAACTAAATCATTTCATAAAGCTATTTTAGAATATAAAAAATATAAAGATAAAAAAGATTTT
>CAILKE010000025.1 GCA_903834765.1 uncultured Bacteroidota bacterium | reverse complement strand
TGGTGTCTTCGAATGAAAAAGCATTTGGCCGCCAAAAGTTTAAAAGAAAAAATTACTTAAATCTGATAGCTATCGGATTTTGTTCTTTACTTCAAGACAAAGAACATATAAATATGATCTATGGAAAAAGATATAAAGAAAACTTACCTATGTCCTTCTACCTCGGCATTGTGCCGCAGCATTTCAAATGAAGTGGAGCAGGGGGCGGGTCTTATCATTTCAAATGCAGCGGAGCGGGAAAGAAACGTGAAAGCTTCTTTAAACGCTAATCTAATTCATCCAAATCATTTCCCAGCTCAGGAAGTTCAAGCGCTTTCACGGCTTGTATGGCGTTACCTGCAATGCCTTTAATAGAGGCATGCATATCAATAGTATTAACGGTTACTTTATCTATTTGTTTTTCGCGTTGTTTCCAAATACGTTGCATCGCGCGTTTTTCGCTATCTAAATCTATTTTCATTTGTGTAAAGCCTTCTACGATGGCTTCTACTTGTAGCTTGAAGGTGTTGCCAGTAAGGTAATCATACAACATGTGCATTTTATCACCTTTGTTTTCTTGAGAGGCAATGGCATTACTTATTTGTATGATGGATTCACGCAATACAGCACTTAAACCTTTAAACTCTTCTAAGGAACATATCCAAATGCCATCTTTTAAACCCATGCGTTCCATGCCGCTTGGCATAGCGTCGGTTACCAATACACCAATATTGGCGCCTTTTTCGCGAATGTCGGCTTTAAATTTTTCTATCCACCCTAGTTGAAAATCTTTTGTACGTTTGCTTTCGTAATAAATAGAACCACAGTTTTGATGCGCACGTGTATTGATGATTTGTATGCAATCACCACCACGAGCACCTTTTTTTATTTCTTCAATTGTATCTAATGGAAACTGTGAGGCTAGCCATTCTTCAATGGCCAGTTCCATTACTTCACCTTGCAATTGCATAGAACCTTGCTCTTGCTTACGTTTCATTTCTTCGGTTAATCGTTTTTGATCTTCTAATTGTTTTTGAAGTTCCTTAAAGCGTAGTTCGTTTTTATCTTCTTCTGTTTTTCGGATTTTTTCTTTTTCTTCTAATAATACCTGACTGAGTTTAAGTTGAGATTCGGCTTCAATGGTTCCTTTTAGCTCATCTTTTTCGCGTTTTAGTTTTTCTATTTCTGCTTTGGTTTTATGGAGCTCTTTTATTTGTTCCGATTTCTCATTCAACTCTTTTTGAAGCATGATAAACTGATCGGCTTGCTCATCCTTAATTTTTTTATTCAGCTGTTCTTCTATGAGTCGTTTACCTTCCTTTAATTTAGCATCTAATTTTTCTTGAAAGAGCTCGTTTTCTTTTAGTTTTTTTTGTTCAAACTCTTCTTTCGCTTTCGCTAAAACCTCATGTTCTTTTTCAAACTTCTTTTTTTCTTCGGTTAATTGGGCATTGAATTTCTTTTTTAATTCGTCTTCTAATTGATGAGATAAAATATCTTGTACATCAATGGAAGTACCGCAATTAGGGCATTTTATTTGAGTTTCTTTAGTCATGATTGATCTTTATAACAGGCTCTAAGTTAAACTAAAAAATCCCCTAAACAATTGTTGTAAAGGAGATTTTTTTTAATAAAATGATAAGCAATTTCTTAAGACATTATTCCCTAAATAAACTAAAGAAACCTTTCTCGTTGGTCCTTACATCTTTCATATCGGTATATTCTACAACATAGAAATAACTACCAGAAGTTGTTTTAACTCCATTATGAGTATTGCCATCCCAAGAACCACTAACACCAGTCCATTCATATAATTTCAATCCCCAACGATCAAAAATAGAACAGTGTAATGTTTTTATACCAACAGCATGTATTGTAAATAAGTCATTGATATTATCTCCATTTGGTGTAAATACATTAGGGATATTAATTGAAGCTAAGTTTACAACATCAACGCATTTTATTATTGTATCTGAACATGATGCATTACTCGCAATTAAGGTAATACAGCAAGTGCCCGTATTCGCCAAAGTTATTGTAATATTTGTATTAGTAGATATACCATTGCAAGAGCTCCATAAATAATTAGTTGCACCATTGCTAGTATTCGTCAAATTAAGAGTCGTCCCAACAGTTAAGATATCATTGTTAATATTGACGCCAGTAAAATCTGAATTAATAGAGTTTACGTTTATTGAAATTGTACAAGATAATACCGGGCAACCGTTAGCATTTGATCCTTGAGCTGTGTATATGGTTGAGTTATTTGGTGCAACAGTTTGAGAATAGGTATTTACTCCATTTGACCAAGTATAACTTGAAGCTGAATTAGATAATCCGGCAAATAAATTAACAGGTTGTAATGAGCAAGAATTAATAGCGTTTGTATAAGTTGTAGAAGGAGTATTGTCAATGGTTACTAATGTAATGGTTTGAGTTGAACAACTACCATTAGCTCCAACAATAGTATATGATGTTGTGATACTTGGCGCAGTAACAATGGAGTTTGTTATGGCACCTGTATTCCAAGTATATGAGGTAGCACCACTGACAGTAACCGTAGCGGTGTTTCCTATACAAACAGAAGGTGAATTTACAACTAAAATTGGAGTGGCAATAACACTAACGGTTAATATAGTAGGTACAATATTATCGCAACCATTAAGAGCTGTGCCATTAACGGTGTATGAAGTTGTTGTATTTGGGTTTACTGTTTGCGTATTGGTATTAACACCATTACTCCAAGTATAGGTATTAGCACCAATTGCAGTTAACGTAGCTGATTGTCCTGAACAAATAGAGGCAGAGTTTACCGTTATTGTTGGATTTGTATTGACCGTAACGGTAGTTGTATTAATGCCATTACAGCCACTAGAAGATCCTGCAACTGTATACACAGTGGTTGCACTTGGCGAAACAGAAATACTATTACTATTAGCGCCTGTGTTCCAAGTATAGGTGGTAACTCCATTAGCTATTAAGGTTGTGGTTTGTCCTGCACAGATAGTAGCAGTATTAACGGCAATTGATAAGCTTGAGCCAACTGATATGGAAGCAGTTGCCTGTGAAGTACAAGAACCATTAGCACCAATTACAGAAACAGTGGTTGATGAGGCAGGAGTATCAGTATAACTACTTCCAGTTGTATTGACAGGAATCCAAGTATAAGTTGATGCGCCGCTAACCGTTAAGGTTGCTGTATTGCCAGGGCAGATAGTTACAGAGTTTACTGTTAAAGTTGGAGTAGGAGTTACGCTTACGGTTGAGGTAATACTTGTTGTACTCACACACCCTGCTAAGTTTGTACCTGTAACAGAATAGTTTGTTGTTGAGGCAGGGCTAACGGTTTGCGTATTGGTATTAACGCCATTACTCCATGTATAGGTATTAGCACCAATTGCAGTTAACGTGGCTGATTGTCCTGAACAAATAGATGGAGAGTTTACCGTTATTGTTGGATTTGTATTGACCGTAACGGTAGTTGTATTAATGCCATTACAGCCACTAGAAGATCCTGCAACTGTAAATACAGTGGTTGCACTTGGCGAAACAGAAATACTATTACTATTAGCGCCTGTGTTCCAAGTATAGGTGGTAACTCCGTTAGCTGTTAAGGTTGTGGTTTGTCCCGCGCATATAGTAGCAGCATTAACGGCAATTGATAAGCTTGATCCAACTGATATGGAAGCAGTTGCCTGTGAAGTACAGGAGCCATTAGCACCAACTATAGAAACAGTGGTTGATGATGCAGGAGTATCAGTATAACTACTTCCAGTTGTATTGCCAGGAATCCAAGTATAAGTTGATGCGCCACTAACCGTTAAGGTTGCTGTATTGCCAGGGCAGATAGTTACAGAGTTTGCTGTTAAAGTTGGAGTAGGAGTAACGCTTACGGTTGAGGTAGTTATATTTGTACAAGTTCCGTTTGCTCCTGTGATGCTATAAGTAGTGGTTACCGTTGGCGAAATAGTAATACTAGATGTTGTTTGTCCACCAGGCATCCATGTATAATTTGTAGCGCCACTTGCAATTAAAGTTGATGTTGTTCCTGAGCAAATACTGGCGTTTGCTACTGATACTGTTGGTTGAGGAGATACAGTAACGGTTGTTGTTTTTGAACTCGAACATGAAGCATTGGTTGCATTAATTGTATAAATAGAAGTAACTGTTGGAGATACTGAAATAGAGTTTGTGTTAGCACCTGTATTCCAAGTAAAAGTAGAGGCTCCATTGGCAGTTAAGATAACTGTTTGATTAGAACATATCGTTGCGCTGTTAACGGTAATTGTTGGTGAAGGGTTGACCGTAAGAGAAGTTGTTACTTGAGCAGTACATGAACCATTAGCGCCCAGAACTGAAACGACAGTTGATGTTGCCGGACTTATAGTATAAGAACTTCCTGTTACATTTCCGGGATTCCAAGTATAAGTTGTGGCGCCACTAACCGTAAAAGTTGCTACTTGACTAGCACAAATAGTTATAGGACTCGTAACTAAAGAAGGAGCTGAGGTAACATTAACGGATGTAGTTGCTGTATTCGTGCAGGTTCCATTAGCGCCAGTAATGGTATAAGAAGTATTAACAGAAGGAGTAACAACAATGCTTGATGTAGTTTGTCCGCCAGGTGTCCATGTGTAATTAGTAGCCCCAGTTGCTGTTAACGTAGTTGATGAACCTGCGCAAATAATTGAATTAGCAACCGTTAACGATGGAGCGGAAGTTACAGTTACAGTCGTTGTTTTAGATCCGGAACAAGATGCCGAAGTCGCATTAATTGTATATACCGTTGTAACCGAAGGTGTCACGCTGATTGAGTTTGTGTTGGCACCTGTATTCCAAGTATAGCTAGTTGCTGATGAAGTAGCTGTTAAAATAACAGCTTGAGTTGCGCAGATAGTTGGACTATTAATAGAAATACTTAAGCCTGCATTTATGGTAATGGTAATCGGAATCCTATAAATACCAGGACAAGAACCAGCATAGATTGTATATGTTCCAGCAGCAGTATAAGTAGGTGATGTGTAAACGGTACCTGAGGCAATTGAGTTTCCGCCAGCGGCACTATTATACCATAAAACAGTAGCTGCAGGATTATTGGAAGTTACAGTAAAAGTTGCCGCTTGACCAGTGCATAAAGTTTGGTTAGCAGATGCGGTTAATGAAAAAGACGGTGTTATAACTTGGCCACTAATTCCTGAGTTACCAGATGTGGCGCCATTCATAGGGAACAAAGAGAAGGTACCTGCTGAATTGGTTGTACCATAAATTCCTCCATTCACATTCTGAGTAAATACACTACCGTTTCCTGCAATGTATCCGCCACCGCCACCTCCGCCAGGGCCCTGCGTTTCATTACTTGCTGTACCTGATTTGTTTTGATTTCCACCAGAGCCACCGTTAGCATTTGTTATAATAGATGATATAGTTCCATTACAATTTAATACAATCGTACCACCTGCTCCTGCTCCACCTGCGCCATCAATACCCTGACTTGGATATGCAAAAGAGGCTGCACCGAAAGCATTATTGCCATTAGCTCCGTTTGCCGCAATAGTTCCGGTGCCAGAAACAGTTCCATAATTTAATAAATACACCAGCCCTCCACCAGCACCTCCTGAACAGGCATTCGCACCATTGGATTGTCCTGTACTCATATGGCCTGCGCCGCCGCCGCCGCCTAAAAATAGTTTTCCTGTTGAGTAATCTAAAGGCCTGCCACCAAATCCACCTTTGTTTGGTCTACTAAAACTTCCCCACGCAGTTGTATTTGGGCCTAAAGTTGTAACATTAGTTGTAAATGTTGTTGATGTGCCGTACCCACCTTTACCACCGCCACTAGAAACAACAGCGCCTCTTCCAGGATATTCTAAATTAAAAGTTGCGCTATACGTTGTATTCGCCAAACCATAACCATTCCACCCTAAAATATTGCCAGCATTTCCACCACCGCCTCCACCGCAGTTATTGGCGTTACCACCACCGCCTCCATTAGCTGGAGCGCCAAAGCAGTTTTTCCCTAAAGTATCATTTACTAAATTAGTAATTCGATCACTCCCTATACCTTCTCCTTTAGCGGCACCATTATTGGGACTGAGAGTGGCGTAGTTTCCATTACCAGAACCAGGATCTCCAACAGCTGTGCCACCTCTAAAGCCTAAACCACTAGTTGTTATTAAGCCTCCTGAATTAATAGTTGTGTTACCATCTACTTCTGCTACTAAAACACCGCCAATTGTGCCATTCCAAGCATCGGTGGTTAATGTTCCTGTAGCTGCAATATTTAAAGAACTATACCTTGGAACTCTTACTATTTGTGTTTTGCCAGCACTTGAATAATTAAGCGTTAGGCCACAATTGATTTCTATTTGTGTAGCTGAAACAATTGATTTAACTTCTGCAAATTCGTAATTACCACAACTTCCATAGCTATAAACTTGACCATAAGTGCTATCTGGTGCCCAAACTGGAACGGGAGATAATTTAATTAATGCTCCTTGCATTTGTATAATCATGATTAAATCACCAGCTGCAAGTGTTGTAGCAAATCGGGTATTGGTATTTAATGAACTTGCAGCAACAGTTAAAGTTGTATTTCCAGCAGAAGCATTTGCTGTTAGCGCCGTGAATTCATTAATTTTTGTATTTGCTACACTAACTGTTTTAGCAGCATCTTTTCCTTTTTGAGAAAACGAATTTGAACACGACAAAATCGTTATAAATAATGTAAGGAGACTAAATCTGAGCATGTTGTTGTAATTGTATATTCTAGCCAAATATAATAAAATCAGCCTTTAAACTAAAATTTACTTAAATTCTCCAAAAAGTATAGCTTTATATTCGGCGAAATCCCAATTCATTGAGGTATGTAGGCAGGTATCGTAGCTGAAAATGAATTTTAAATTAATTAAAGAACAAATAATCAAGGCTATTAGTACGAATTTTGATAGTCGTTTTTTAGAAACAATGAGTGGTATAAAAAACAGAATAAGAATATCATTAATTGCTCGATGACCAAAACTACATCCTAGCGACAAACTCCACCAAGATGCATAAATGAGAATATAGGATGTTATTAAAAACAATGAGAGTTTATTGTAATTACTTTTAATAAAAATACTGTGAATTAATACAATCAATAAAATGGGATAGTAAATGAATAACCCATTGTTAGGAGAAAATAATAGTTCTATAACCCTTGATATAGAAGGGAAAAAGAACGGTTCTTTTTGATACGAATTAGCAACAAAACTGCCATAAGCATAATGGTAATAAAGTAGTTGAGGCAGTAATAATAAACTGATTATTAAAACACTCATGATGAGCGTTTTAGGGGAATAGAATTTAAAAACTTCTTTCAATACAATAAGCTTTCCATCCAAATATATCATTAAAATAAAAGGGATTAAAAACACAGCATTCAATGGTCTAATAACTATATATAACGCTGAAATGAGAACCATTACCAAAAAATGCGTAGTTGTTTTTTTAGGATTTAATCCTAAAAACAAAATGATACTCATACAACAAAAAGAATAAATGTGCGACATGCCTGTTTCGTAAATGCCGTAATAAAAAATTCCCGTACTCAGCGCAATGAGTATTGAAAGCATAATTGATATTGAGACATTACGATAGCGATTGATTGTAAGTAATAAAAAAAACAAGCCAAGTGTTAAATAAAAACTGCCAGCAAAATCAATTGCTTTTTGATAATACATTGAAAAACCATCTTTTTGAGGCGATGTAATATGCGCTATTAACCAAAACGGACTTTGCATAAATGCTACGCCGTATGGGTATTTTGTAATGACTTTATTTGAAACAGAATCTAATGAAAAGCCATAACCAATGTGTTTTTCGGTGCCTTCTGGAAATTTAGTAGCATCAAAATCATAAATAAATAAAGCAGGTAAATACACATTATATCCCGCTTTATCTGCCCATATCTCGCTGTGATATGTGCCGGTAGAAGTTCTTGAATGTCGATTTAAAGCTAGGTAACAACATACACTATACGTGATCAAAAAATAAAGTATGATATTTTTTTTGTTCATGTCAAACTATCTAAAATCTGTTTCTCCAAATTAACATTAAAACTCCTGTTAAAGCAATAAAACAAGCAAATACTGACTGTAAGGTTATTTTTTCTTTATAAACAATCAAGCTTATTGGTAAAACAAATAATGGTAATAAGGCAAAAATAGTTTGTGCTACTGCCACTTCTAATTGTTGAATTGCTAATAAAGAAAGAGTAACACCCATCACTGGTCCTAAAAGTGTTCCTAAAAACAAAAATGGTAAATTATTTTTTTCGTTTGTAAAAATGGGTTTACTATTTGACTTCAACTTTCCTAATAGAATTGAAACTATAAAAGCTCCAGCAAAAGCAAATAGCAAACGGATCCAAACAGCATGCATAGTTGGTAATTTTTCGGAATAAAAATCCATACCATATTTAGATAGTACTAAACCTGTTCCTTGGCACAAAGCGCCAATAACCCCATAAATAATTCCTTTTTGATCTCTTTTGTAACCAATTTTAGAAGCTTCGTAGGCATCTTTTTTTGAAAACGTTAGCCAGATAACGCCCCCGATAGTAATTAAAATGCCAATGATTCCAATGAAATTGATAGTTTCATTTAAAGCGATGTAGCCTATGATGAGAGCTGCACCAGGGGCAAACGTTGTATATAAGCTCCCTAATTTTGGTCCTAATAATTTAAACGATGTAAAGCTACAATAATCTCCGATTGAAAAACCAATGATACCTGACAGTCCTAGAAAAATATAATGGTAGGGTTGAGGTGTTGTAAATAATTGAATAATATTTAAATCATCAGAGAAAAATAAAATAATGGAGATAATAATCCATGCTAGTAATAAACGGTATTGATTAAGAGGAGCAGTACCAATGCGTTTGGCGGCTTCAGTAAATGGGAAAATACCTAAACTCCAACATAGAGTGGTTAATACGGCAATTAATTCTCCGCTTAAATTCATTATTTAGATATTTTTTTTTGAAGGCCTAATATCGCTAGTAATATCCATCCAGCTATAAAAAATAATCCTCCTAAAGGAGTAACAGGGCCTAAAAAGGTTAACCATTCGGTATGAAATAATGTTCTTGTACATAATAAATATAGTGAGCCCGAAAACATACCAATGCCAATAATAAAGCAGTAATAAGCCCAATTAATAAATTTGTGGTTGTAATGTTTGGCTAATATAAATAATACAAAGAGCATAATGGTATGATACATTTGATATTTAACGCCCGTGTCAAATCCATTTAGTTGATCAGTTGTCATTATTCCTAATTCAACTTTTGATTTTAAAAAATGAGCACCTAACGCTCCAAATGCCACGGCTATGGCTCCTAAAAAGCCTATTGTTATTAATTTTTTATCGTTCATTGTTTTGATATTAATTGGAGATATTCTTCTTGAGCTTGACTTGATTGAAATTCGCTTACTAATAATTTTGCATGTTCTTTATCGGTTAAGATATTATAAGCACTTAATAAAAAATCTAATTTTTCCCTATCATGAGAAAAGATAGGCGTTAATTGTTTGATCTGATTAGTAGATAAACATACATCAATTATTAATCTTTTGGCCAATTTATATTTATCGTTTTCGTAAGTTGTATTTTTTAGTTTGGAAACTAGTTCGTTGAATTTAGCTTCTGGTAATGGCTCTGAGCATTTTAAGCTTTTTTGTTTGGCTTTGTTTTCTTGTTCATTAATAAAATCAGTATAGGATTCTTTCATGGTTGGATATTTCAATACCGCTAATACAGATTTACTATTCTCTTTATCAATGATATGGAGATACGCTAATTTTGAAGATGCTAATCGATCCATGTCTATAGGTAAGATCGTTAATAGCTGATTTAACTGGGAAATTGTTAAACAATTGTTTTCTATAATTTGATTTAGATATCGGCTTTGAGATTCTTCATCATCACATTTGCTTAGTAAATTAATAGTATGTTTCAAATCCGCATCAGATAAAATTGTGTCGCAAGTTAAAGTTGCGTTGTTGTAGTGATTAAAAAATAATGGTACATTTATTTTTGACCTATATAAATGACCATATAAATTATTATCTACTACAGGAGCAACTTCTTTTGGAGCTTCAGGAATAGTAGGCTTTTCAGGACCAGAGAGTTCTGATACAGATTGAAATTTAAGTTGCAGCTTTCCGCCTTTTTCGATCAAACTGTAAGTAAATTCTTTATTCGAAAATTTAGTATTGTTTTTTAATAAAATAGAATCTTTAAAGTTGAGTTCCTTGATAATACTTGGTATTTTAATCTCTATCAAATTCCATCCTGCAGTTATATCAAATACTTTTAAATTGGATTGAGCCGTTTTATTAATAGATTCATGATTGACAGATAAATAAAAAGGATTTCCATTGGCACTAAATATCACTAACGAATTATGTTGGGCACTTAAGCTTATCATAAAAAACGTGAGTATACTAACTAATCCTATTTTTCGAAACATAATTAATATTATTTTTGAGCTTATTTAAAATTTATCTAATAATTTTGTTATAGGTATTTTTGGCTGCAAATTTGTTAAATTTTTCGAGATAGTAACCTACTATCTCTGCAAAATTTGCCTCTTTTCGCTCAAAAATACATGATAACAATTATTACAATATAAATTTAAACATACTCTTACGAATTTAAGGTTATTTTTGCGTACAACTTATATTATGACTAGAATATTAATTATAGGAGCCGGGCGCTCATCATCAAGTTTAATCAGTTATTTATTATCTAATGCCGAAGCAAACCAATGGCATGTAATCATTGCAGATGCTAATAAAGCAGCGGTAGAATCTAAAATAGAAAATTATAAAAATAGTGCGAAAGCAGTTTCTTTTGATGTAACTAATGAAGCATTAAGAGCGTCTTTGATCTCTGAATCAGATTTCGTTATATCGATGTTACCTGCCTTTATGCATGGTGATGTAGCGCGCGATTGTGTTAGACTTGGCAAACACCTTGCTACGGCTAGTTATGTAAGTGATGTGATGAAAGAATTAGATGCTGAAGCGAAACAAAAACAGATATTGTTATTAAATGAGTGTGGCTTAGATCCGGGGATTGATCATGCTTCTGCGATGAAGGTCATTGATGAGATCAAATCAAAAGGAGGGATAATCACCAGCTTTAAATCGTTTTGTGGAGGATTAGTTGCTCCTGAAAGCAATGATAATCCGTGGGGCTATAAATTCAGTTGGAATCCTCGTAATGTGATATTGGCAGGACAAGGCACTGCGCAATTTATAGAAGACGGACATTTGAAATTTATTCCATACAATCGCTTGTATACTCAAATATGCAAAATTGATGTTGATGGATACGGACAGTTTGATGCGTACGCAAATCGCGACAGTATTGGTTACAAAGAGCCTTATGGCTTGAACGATGCACATGATATGTTGCGTGGTACTTTGCGTATGCCCGGATATTGTAAAGCTTGGAATGTATTTGTGAAATTGGGATTAACCGATGATTCTTATAAAATTAAACAAGCGAATAGATTAACATACACTGATCTGATTCATTCATTTTTACCGGCAGGAAAACAAACGGTGAAAGAAAAATTAACAGCATTCATGGGTTCAGAAATGGATGCTGAGGTTATGACTAAATTAGATTATTTAGAACTGTTTTCTAATAAACCGATTACACTTAAAGAAGGTTCACCCGCTGAGTTATTGCAGCATCTCTTAGAAGAAAAATGGTTATTGAAACCAGGCGATAAAGATATGATTGTGATGCAACATCAATTCGAATATGAATTGAATGGAAAGTCACATAAATTAAATTCATCTTTAGTTGTGATAGGTGATGATGAATTACATACGGCTATGGCAAAGACTGTAGGTTTACCTTTAGCAATTTCTGTTAAGAATTTTTTAACAGGTCAGTTTAAATTATATGGTGTGCAAATTCCTATTGTTAAGGAAATATACGTACCTATGTTAGAAGAGTTAGAAAAAGTGGGAGTTGTGTTTATTGAGAAGGAAGTTTAAAATTACTTCCCTATAGAAGACATATAGTCTTGTAAGATAATAGTTGCGCTTACCATGTCTACTGTATCTTTATTAGCTCGAGCTTTCTTTTTTAATCCTCCCATCAGCATGGTTTGATGCGCTAATGCTGAGGTAAATCGCTCATCATAACGAGCAATTTTAATTTGTGGAAATTTACGAGTGAGATGAGTAACAAATGGATCAATGAAGCGAGCGCTATCTGATGCTTCGTTTTGTAAGGTTTTTGGCTCACCAACCACGATACATTCTACCGCTTCTTTTTTTAAATAGTCTTCAATGTATTGTATCAAATCTTTACTATGCACTGTTGTTAAACCAGAGGCAATAATTTGTAACGAATCGGTAACTGCAATGCCTACGCGCTTACTCCCATAATCTATTGCCATGATTCTTGCCATCTTGTATGATTTGAATTAGTTGGTTACTGTCGGCAAGAAAACTCCAATTTCTTCGTTACGCTTGTCTTAAAAATGGTCATTTGCGAAAAGCAAACTCCCATTATTTATATCGCTGTAGCGGTATCGCAAGCCTCGAACTTGTAGCTTTCTTATCCGACTCTATATTTTCTTGTTAATACTAATTAGTTTTTTTAAATTTTCTTTAATTTGTTTTTCTTCTTTTAAAGTAGCTATTACTTTCGTTAACGCTAAGTTATAGTATTCAATGGCTTTTTCTTTATTGGAACGCGATACATAATAATCGCCTAACAATTGATACATATAATAGCTTTCTTGATTAGATCGAATAAAGGCATTTTCTAATTGTGGAGTTAATGTATTAAGCGGTGATTTTTTTGTAATAAATTGTATGTAATTTTTCAGATGTTTAAAGTGAATAAAGTTTTGATAGCCATATGTTTTTAAAAATGGATCTTCTGAAATGGTTAATTGAGGCTCATTAACAGCGATGTCTGTTTTTAAATGTTTCGCTTTTGCAAAGACTGAATCTAAATTATAACATATAAATTGCCCACACTGAAACGGATTACTACTTACCCACATCAATTTATCTTGAGGCTTAAAAATAACGGCATGATGTGCAATTAATTGATTCAAACTTTTTTCATTGGTTAAACCTATATTTTTATCATTCAATCCTTTTTGATTACGCAAAATAGCAGCAGCCTGCGTGTAATTGATAGTCTCTGTATTGCCCAATAGTTGCTTTAAGCGAACGTTTCTGTATAGCGATGAACTTTCAATGATATTAGTTAAGTTTGGTAAATCGTTTTTGAAATCAGCACCTTGGTAATGGTTTGGGCAAATAATTTGATTGGAGTTAGGAACTTCGTAAACGTCCATTTTTTCAGGAGCTTTTTCAATGCTTACTGTTCTATTGTCTTCGGCACTTCCTATTAAAATACTTTCTGATACAAATACAGTTCGTTTTTTCGCAATAGCAATAGCTTCATCAATATTTTTAGCGTATTGTAAAATTTCTCTCGCTAATAACGCAATGGGTGTTGCCACATCTGTTGGTATAGAACTCTTAGCCGCATTAATAGTAACCGTTAAGCCTTTTACATTCATGCCGCTACAAGCACCTATAAATCCACTCCATGTAACGGTTGCAAATTGATATCCAGTTGTTGGATTGGTAAATTGAACGATTTTATTTTTAGCAAAATCATCTCCGCTGTAAAAATCAAAATTACGCCCTACTAATAATTTACCATCTTCACTTTTTTTGTCCCACACCGAAAACGAGGTGCAACCAACTACCATATTTTTATCTTGAATGGCATGACCGATATCGTGGGCGCCGTGGTAATTAAGAATCCGATGGTATTTAGGAGCAATGAAGTCATACTTATCGCTTGCAAATTTTGAGATACCTAAAATTTCTTCTTTGTATTCTGGAATAATATGATTGGGTAAATGCCTATTAAAATAACCAACAAAATATTTTAAAAAATTTAAATAGGCATCATTCGGT
Organism: uncultured Bacteroidota bacterium; assembly: GCA_903834765.1. GTDB lineage: Bacteria > Bacteroidota > Bacteroidia > B-17B0 > Aurantibacillaceae > UBA4416. The sequence continues at coordinate 116,870 of CAILKE010000025.1, read as the reverse complement.
ACTAATATTTTTATTTGACGAATGAACGCATCTTCCTGAAATGCATGTAATTCTTTAGTCAGCATACCATTGGCAATACCGCGTTCATAAGGATTTCCCTCTACGTATAATTCCCATAAACCACTAGGATGTTTTTTTAACCAGTTGTTTTTTACAGCATAAAAATTTTCACTGATTGTTTCCCGTTGCCAATTTTGAGTGTTACCCGCTTTAATTACAGGAACTTCTATTCTGATTGCAAAGTAACCATAGACGAATAATCCTATAATGAGTATTAATAAAACGATGAGTGTTTTAAGAACTATTTTTATTATTCTTTCGAGCATGCTTATTTAATGAATGTAAATTCGGTATGAATGTACGAAATTGTATACAAATTGTCTTTTTCATTTTTATAATCGCCTTAAAAATAATCATTAGCGAAATGTAAACTCCTATTATTTTAAGCTATGTAAGTATTGCAAGTGAATTTTTATTTTCAAACAAAAGTTCTTTTAAAAGAAGTAAAGTATAATTAATAATCGTAGCGATACATTTTTAGAGGCAATTATTATAGAAAAATTGTGCGCTCATAAATGCTGTAATCGCCAAAATATTTTATATTTGTTAAGCTAGAATAGTTGAAACGAGAAGTAGTATTCAATTAATTTGGTTATATATAATCTATAAAAATAAAGACCCTACAACACATGAAAAATATTTATTCTTTAATTAATTTAAGTGCAATTATTATTACAATGCATAGTATTACTATGAATGCACAACATACATCTAATGCAAAATTATCGGCATTTACTCAGCAATTTATACATAATGCTAATATCGCTTCTGCCTATAAAACAAAGAGCAATTCAGCTGTTTATAAAAAAATTGAAAACACTGTTTTTTTAAGTGCATTAATTAAAGTTACTTCTACTATCAATGATTCTCAATTTGTAGCATTGAATGTGAAGGTTGGCACAAAAGCCGGAAATATTTGGACTGTACAAATTCCTGAAAATAAGTTCAATGATTTTATAGCAATCAACGGAATAGAGTATATACAATTAGACGAAGCGATTCATCCAAATTTAGATATGGCCCGTAAAACTACTCGAGTTGATTCTGTTCACAAAGGAATTTCTTTACCTATTCCTTATACCGGAAAAAATGTGGTTGTTGGTATACTAGATGTTGGGCTTGATTATACGCATCCTGCTTTTTATGATACACTTGGGAACAAATACAGAATAAAAAGAGTTTGGGAACAAAAAAGTACAGGTACGCCTCCATCAGGCTTTTCTTATGGAAAAGAATTAACTGATTCTCTAAGTATAGTTACTGATAGCACTGATAATGCTTTACAAACACACGGAACGCATGTTGCAGGCATTGTGGCTGGTTCTGGATATGGCAGCGCAACTTCAGGTAAATACAGAGGCGTAGCCTTTGAAAGTGATATTGTGATGGTTGGTATTACACCTCAATCATCTCAATGGACTAGTGCAGGTATGTCTGATATAATAGATGGAATTAATTATGTTTATACATACGCTGCATCTGTTGGTAAACCTGCAGTTGTAAATTTAAGTTGGGGTTGCACTGTTGGCCCTCATGATGGAACTTCTTTGTTTAGTCAAGCCTGTGATAACTTAACAGGTCCAGGAAAATTATTTGTTTTATCAGCAGGTAACAATGGCACAAATAACGTACATATAAAAAAAGATTTTACGTTAACAGATTCTCTCCTTAAAACAGTTGTTAATTTTAGTACTTACCTTCCTGAAAAGAAAACATGGTTAGATATTTGGGGGGATGTTTCTAAAACTTTTGAAGTAAAACTTGCACTGTATAATACATCGACATTGATCAATGAAACAAGATTATTTACATTAAATAATTCAACCCTAGATACCTTTATCGTTGGAGCGGCAAATGATACCTGTTATTTTAAACTAACAGCAATTGCTTCTGATTACAATCTGAAGCCACATGTATTATTAGATGTTTATAGTAAAACCGCTAATAATTTATGCTTAACTATTAAAGCAAAAAATGGAAGAGTTCATGCATGGGAAGGTTATGTTAAACAATCAAGTGGTTATTATGGATCCTTTTCAGCTGCTGGTATTCCAGGAGCAATAGCAGGAGATGTAGAATACACTATTGGTGAAATGGCATGTACAAAATCCGCTATAACCATTGGTGCTTATGCTTCTAAAGTAAGTTATGTTGACCTTGCAGGAAGCTCTTGGAGTTATAATACCTATGTAAACGTCAATAAAATCGTTCCATTTTCTAGCCATGGTCCTACAACAGATAATAGAACAAAACCAGAAATTACTGCGCCTGGTTTAACGATTGCTTCTTCTGTTAGTTCTTTTGATACAGCATATTCGGCAACTGGTTCATCTAAAACAAATGTTGTTAGAACATTTACAAATCCATTAAATGGTAAGAATTATTATTATGGTGAAATGAGTGGCACGTCCATGTCTTCGCCTATGGCAACAGGTATCGTTGCTTTATTATTACAGGTAAATCCATCTTTTACACCACAACAAATAAAAAATATTTTAGCACAAACAGCAATTAAAGATATCTACACAACCGTAACGCCTAATGCAACTATTTGGGGTGCAGGAAAAATAAATGCCTATCAAGCAGTAAAGGAAGCTTTAATTCAAACCGGAATCAATGATAGATCGCTTAGTGTAAATTCAAATTTAGAGATGTACCCTAACCCTAATAACGGACATTTTATAATTGAAAAAATTGGTATCACTACTGATCCAATAACAGTAGAAGTGCGTAATACGGCAGGAGTAATTGTTTTCTCTAAAAACAATGTATCATTGAATAATCAAAATCAATTAGAAATTATACTTCCGGAATTATCATCAGGAATTTATTTCACAACAGTTTCAACTGTAAATTCGAGTTCGATTTTAAAAACAGTAATTATTAAAAATTAATAATCGTAGCGTTTAATATTTTTTAAATTTCAAATGTAGATGGTAAGTCTTTTTACTTAAAATTCTGCATTTCAAATAATTTTTTATAGATACCATTTTTATCTAAAAGTTCTTGGTGAGAGCCTTTTTCGGCAATAATCCCTTTGTCAATCACAACGATTTCATCGGCATTGATAATTGTGCTTAAGCGATGAGCAATCACAATACTAGTTCTGTTTTTCATTAAATTAGTTAAGGCATCTTGTACTAAGCGTTCGCTTTCGGTATCCAACGCACTGGTTGCTTCATCTAAAATTAAGATAGGTGGATTCTTTAAAATAGCGCGAGCAATACTAATTCGTTGGCGTTGCCCTCCGCTCAACTTTCCGCCTCTGTCGCCAATATTAGTTTGATAGCCATTAGGTTGTTGTAAAATAAATTCATGTGCATTAGCAATTTTAGCTGCCTCAACTATTTTTGATTGATCTATATGGTCTAATCCAAATGCAATATTGTTTTCAATCGTATCATTAAACAGCACGCTTTCTTGCGTTACAACTCCAATTTGTTTGCGTAAACTTTCGACATGAATGTGTTTAATTGGTTTACCGTCAATCGTTATTTCTCCCAAATCTGTATCATAAAAACGAGGAATCATATCAGCCAACGTTGTTTTCCCACTACCACTTTGTCCAACCAAAGCTATGGTTTTACCTTTACTAATAGCAAGATTAATGTTTCTTAAGACGTATCCTTCATCTCCTTTTTTGTAAGAAAATGATACATGATTAAATTGTATGGAAGTCTTAAATGGAGGCATTGTTATCGCGTCTGAAGCATTTGTGATGGTGTTTTCAGCATGTAATATTTTCTCGATACGTTCTTCAGAAGCTAACCCCTTTTGGATATTATTGTAGGAAATGGTTAATTGTTTAATCGGTGGAACAATTTGAGAAGCAATAGCAAAATAACCTAAAAATGAAGCTCCAGATAGCCCACCAGTTCCATTAAAAACCATGCAGCCACCAATAAATAATATTAATAGTAAAACGCCAAGCACTACCGTTTCACTGATGGGAGATGTTAAATCAGCTCTTCGGTATAAACTCACCGATAATCTATTATACTCTTCGTTTGTTTTTTCGAATTTTTGTTGCACGCTTTTCTCACCTGTAAATGCTTTAATAATTTTAAGAGCACCCAAGGTTTCTTCCATAATATTAAATAAGTGGGCAAATACTTCTTTGCTTTTAGTGGAACGATTTTTTAAACTTTTGCTTACAATGGCTACAACTCCTGCAGCAACAGGTAAAAGTAAAAATACATATAAGGTTAAATATGGACTTAACGCAATAAGCATTACTAATGAAATGATAATAAGAACTGGTTCCCTGAAAATACTTTCTAAAGTTTGCATGATAGACCATTCTATTTCAATAACGTCTGTGGTCATACGACTCATCATATCTCCTTTACGTTCTTCGCTAAAATAAGACAAGGGTAATTCTAAAGATTTTTTAATCATTTTATTTCTAAGATCCATAACAACCCCATTTCGGATGGGTGCTAAAAAATACATAGCCATATATCGAAAGAAGTTTTTGAATAAGGTGGCAATAAAAACTACAAGGCAAATAATAATTAGCGCTTGCGGCTTTCCTTGAGTAATAATGATTTCCGACATTTTAAAGTTTGCCCAACTATTAACATAACTTCCAGTATATGAAAATGCAGGTAAGCCTTTAGCAATTATATCCTTATAAAAAGCACTAGACTCATTATCGAAAATTAACTTTAAAAAGGGAATAGATAAGGAAATAGAAAAAATAGAAAATACTGCGAATAGAATATTAAATAAAATATTCAGCCGAGTTTGTGATTTATAATTTTTGGTGTATTTAAGTACCGAAAATAGTTTCTTCATAAAATTATTAAGCGTGCTAAAATACGAATAAATAATGCTTTTTAAGCTTCTTAAAATTAAACCATTTGTTATATTTGCTTAAAATAATAAATATGAATTTCAAGAAATACCTTCCTCATTTAGTAGCGATTATCATTTTTGCTATCATCACAATCATTCAGTTTAGCCCTTTATATTCTGGTAAATCGCTTGAACAAGGTGATATTTCTAGAGCAGCAGCCATGAGTCAAGAAATTAAGGATTTCAGAAAAGTTTACCCAGGAGAAGAGCCCTTATGGACAAACTCGATGTTTGGAGGAATGCCTGCTTATCAAATATCTACAGCATATCCTGGTAATTGGTTAGGATCAATAGATAAAGTATTCCACGGTTTTTTACCTCACCCTAGTGGATATATTTTCTTATGCTTTGTTGGTTTTTTTATCCTTTTATTATGTTTAGAAATTAGCCCATGGTTAGCCTTAGTTGGAGCTTTAGCTTATGGGTTTTCTTCCTATTTTTTTATTATACTCGAAGCAGGTCATAACTCAAAAGCCAATGCTATAGGTTATTTAGCGCCACTTTTGGGTGGTATCATATTATTGATGCGAGGTAAATATTGGTTGGGATTTGCCGTCACAGCTTTATTTATGGCGATGGAGTTGAATGCGAACCATCCTCAAATTTCTTATTATGGCTTTATGTTGTTTGGTATGGTGATGTTGAGTTATTTTATTTCTGCTTTGAAACAAAAAAATGTCAAACCATTCTTTATTGGAATAGCCTTATTTATCGGCGCCACCATTGTAGGTTTATTACCAAATGCTGGAAGTTTATGGTGCACTTATGAGTATGGTAATTATACGATTCGAGCTAAATCAGATTTAACGATTGCCGCCGATCAAAAAAGTAATGCAGAAAATAAAACATCTGGTTTAGATAAAGATTATGCTACCCAGTGGAGTTATGGCGTTGGCGAAACCTTTACAATGTTGATTCCTAATTTTAAAGGAGGTGCCTCTGGTGCTATTGGAAATGTAGATAAAGATGCTTTGAAAAAAGTGGATGGACAAATGAGAGAGCAGGTTGCTCAAAGCTCAGCTTATTTTGGAGACCAACCTTTTACAAGTGGACCAGTTTATATTGGCTCTATAGTGATGTTATTAGCTTTTTTAGGCTTTTTAATTATTGATCATCCTTTAAAATGGCCATTATTTATTGCTACTTTATTATCTGTAATGTTAGCTTGGGGCAAAAATTTCATGCCTTTAACAAATCTGTTTATGGATTATGTGCCTATGTATAATAAGTTCAGAGCAGTATCGATGATATTGGTAATAGCCGAATTAACCATTCCATTGTTGGCTGTTTTGGCTTTAGACAAGTTTATTAAAACAACAGCTTTAACTAATCATTTAATAAACTTACCATTTATAAATAAGCAATTAGAATTAAAAAAAGTATTAATCATTTCTATAGCCGTCGTTGGTGGTTTTTGTTTTATCAGTGCATTTATTCCTTCAATCACAAATTCTTTCATACCTGACGGCGAAGAAGCTCAACTCATAAAAGCATACAAACAGCAAGGCGCCACTGATGCTCAAATATCCGAGGTTGTCCCTGATTTATTTAAAAACATGGCAATAGCCCGTGAACATATAGCTGCAAGCGATGCTCGTCGTTCATTGATATTTATAGGCTTAGCGTCAATCTTTTTATTCTTATACATGACTAAAAAATTAAAACTAGAATTATTTTTAGTTGTATTAGGTGTTTTTATATTAGCAGATTTATGGCCTGTAGCTAGCAGATATTTAAATGAGAAAAATTTCTCTAAATCCAATCCTTATGATGCTCCAGTAAAAACGACGGCGGATGAACAAATTTTATTAGATAAAACCCTAGATTACCGTGTATTAAATTTAACGTCAAGCCCATTCCAAGATGCTACCACATCTTATTATCATAAATCTATAGGAGGCTATCATGGTGCTAAATTGAGAAAATATCAAGAAATTGTCGATTTTCAATTAGATAATGAAATTCAAACTTTTTACAATGGCATACAAACCGCTGCTGGTAACGATTCGTTAACTAATGTATTAACCTCTCAATTAGGTGTATTAAATATGTTAAATACAAAATACATCATTTTACCTACCAAATCTGAACCAATTCCATTTAAAAATCCTCAGGCAAATGGTAATGCTTGGTTTATTAGAGATGTTAAAACAGTAGCGAATTCTGATGAAGAAATCCTTGGGTTAAGAAAAGTAAACACTAAAACTGGTGTTATTATTCAAGAAAAAAACAAATCCTTGGCTCCAATTGCAAATTCTTATGATAAGACCGGAAGCATAAAAATGGTATCTTATAAAGCGAATGATTTGGTTTATGAATCTGATGCTAAAGACAAAGGTTTTGCAGTATTTGCAGAAATATATTATCCTAAAGGATGGAATGCCTATATAGATGGCGCTTTAACGCCTCATACTTGTGTTAATTATATTTTACGAGGCATGGAAATCCCAGCAGGAAAACATAAAATAGAATTTAAATTTGAGCCTAGTTCTTATAAAGTTGGAAATACCATTGCTTTATTTGGTTCTATATTATTATTAGCAAGTGTTATCGCTAGTTTTTACTTTGCTTCTAAGAAGAAAGAGTTGGTGCTTTAATAACCAATAACTTTTTTATTTATATAAATGAAATCCAACAGGATTCCATTTATATAGTTATTATCATACAAAAATAATCCCTTTTTTTAACCACTTTAATTATTAAATTTGACCCACTAAAAACTACCTATGAATAAAATATTATATACTTGTTGCCTTTTTTTAATGACGACGCTTGGTTTTTCGCAATTTGCTACCATCAGGGGTTTTATATATAATAAAGATAATGGCGAACCAGTTGCTTTTTCTAATGTATACCTCAAAGGAACTACTACTGGTGCTTCTTCTGACATCAATGGTTATTTCTCTGTTAATAAAGTGAAACCGGGTTCTTATACATTGATGGTAACCAATCTCGAATTTGATACTATTTCAGAAAGTATTACAATAAAAGCTGGTGAAATTGTAAGTAAAAAATTCTATGCCTTCAAGGGAGGTATAACAACTGGAGAAGTAGAGGTTTCAGCTCAAACTACTGAAAAAGTGGAGAATCCAAACGTAGGTTTACAAAAAATTGATCCCGTTGCAATTAATAAGTTACCAAGTGTAGGAGAGCCAGATTTAGCACAGTATTTACAGGTATTACCAGGTGTTGTTTTTACTGGAGATCAGGGTGGACAGCTATATATCAGAGGTGGTTTACCAATTCAAAATAAAGTAATATTAGATGGAATGGTAATTTACAATCCTTTTCACTCTATAGGGTTATTCTCTGTATTTGATAATGATATCATGCGTAGCGCGGATGTTTATAGTGCTGGATTTGGTGCTGAATATGGAGGACGAACATCTTCCATTATGGACATTACAACTCGTGATGGTAATAAAAAACGTGTTTCGGGAAAAGTCTCAGCATCAACGTTTGGCGCCAAATTAACACTAGAAGGCCCTTTAAAAAAATTAAAAGAAAATGGAAAAGGAAGTTCTTCTTTCTTATTATCAGGAAAAACATCTTATTTACCTCAAACATCTAAAGTATTATATCCTTATGCTAATAAAGATGGTTTACCGTTTTATTATACAGATTTATACGGAAAAGTATCTTTTAATGGAAATAATGGTAGTAAGGTAAATTTATTCGGTTACAATTTTAACGATAAAGTGGTTTACGATGGTTTAGCTTCATTTAAATGGACTTCTTATGGCGCTGGTAGTAATTTTATCTTAATTCCTCAAAACTCCTCATTATTAGTAGAAGGGAATTTTGCATACTCTCAATATAAAATAAATTTTCAGGGTGCAACTGAAACTGATAAAAAATCAAGTTCTGTAGGTGGATTTAATGGTGGTTTTAATTTCTTAAAATATTTTGGTCGTAATGAATTGAAATATGGTTTTGAGTTAGTAGGAACCAATACCACTTATGATATCCAAACACCATTGTTGTCTCAAATTAGCTATGCCAAGAACTCTATGGAGATAGCGGGATTTCTAAAATATCGCTTTTTAGAGAAAAAGAAGTTTTTTGTAATTGAGCCTAGTTTCCGTTTACAATACTATGCTACATTTGGACAATTATCGCCAGAGCCTCGTGTTAGCGTTAAGTTTAGTCCTGGTCAGTTATTTAAAGACAAAGACAGAGGCGGATTTACAAACGCCGTTTACCATGTTTTGAAAGCTGTTCGTTTTAAAGGAGCTGCTGGTATGTATAGTCAAAGTTTAATGAGCGCTAGCTCTAATAAGGATGTTGTGAATTTATTTTATGGATTTATTAACGGACCCGATGGATTGCCGCAAACTTATAAAGACCAAAATAACAATACTGTAAATACTAATAACAGTCTTATTCAAAAAGCATGGCATGTAGTAGGAGGAATGGAAATTGATTTATTTAAACATTTAGAAATTCAGATTGAAGGATATCAAAAAAACTTTACACAAATGGCCGCTGTTAATCAGAATAAAATTTATGATGATACACAAGCAAATGCTGATAAACCAGACGCTCAGAAAAAAACATTTGTGATGGAAACTGGTAAGGCTACAGGCTTAGATTTGACTGCTAAATATGAAAAAAAGCGATTCTATTTTTGGGCTGTCTACTCTTTAACATTTAATAAAAGATACACAGGTAATACAGTAAGTGGAGATGTATTTGAATATGCTCCAATTTATGACAGAAGGCATAATGTGAACTTAGTAGGAACTTATACATTTGGTAAAAAACGTAATTTAGATTTAAGTATCCGTTGGAATTTTGGTTCAGGTTTTCCTTTCACACCAACTCAAGGATACTATCCACAAATCGATTTTAATAATCAATTTACATCAAATTACACTAGCACTAATGCTACTTTAGGATACGTGCCAGGCGATTACAACTCTCAACGTTTACCCGATTATCACCGCATGGATATTAGCATTAAGTGGTTTTATGATATAAACACACATACTCGTTTTGAAGTAAACATTGGGGCAACAAACGTATATAATCGAGAAAATATTTTTTACTACGATCGTATCAAAAATAAACGCGTAAATCAATTACCTATTTTGCCAAATATTAATTTGAGTATTAAGTTTTAATAAACTAACAATGGCTTTTAAAATTTATACTAAAACAGGAGATAAAGGATTAACGGGGTTAATAGGCGGTACACGTATACCTAAATTTGACATTCGTATTGAAGCTTATGGAACTGTGGATGAATTAAATTCTCATATTGGTTTAATGAGAGATCAAGATATTGATGAAAAATCCCGCGAAGTGTTAATTGAAATTCAAGACCGTTTATTTACGATTGGTTCCTTATTAGCGGCCGATCCTGAAAAAAACAAAATGGTTCTTCCTCAAATTTCCGAAAAAGATATAGAGTTGTTAGAAAAAGAAATTGATGAAATGAATGAGCATTTACCTGAAATGAAATCTTTTGTATTACCAGGCGGACATACAACTGTTTCTTTTTGCCATATAGCGCGTTGTGTTTGTCGTAGAGCGGAAAGATGTGTGTTACGTTTAAATGAAGAGCATCCTGTAAATGAATTAACATACAAGTACCTAAATCGCTTATCAGATTATTTATTTGTATTGTCAAGAAAATTAGTGATAGATCATAATGCTATTGAAACGCCTTGGAAGCCTCGCATGTAATGCAATCTCCTAAAGAAATAGTTGATATAATGATGGCTAAAGATTATTTTAGTCAATGGTTAGGGGTAGAAATTTTAGAAATAAAAAAAGGTTCTTGTAAATTAAAAATGACTGTTAGTAAGGAAATGCTTAATGGGCATGGAACAGCGCATGGAGGGATTACTTATTCATTTGCAGATAGCGCTCTGGGTTTTGCATCCAATTCTCGCGGACAAAAATCTGTATCAGTTGAAACTTCCATTTCTCATATAAAACCTTTGGTAGAAAATGACATCATTATAGGCGAAGCTAAGGAAGAAAGTTGTTCTAATAAAATTGGAATTTATACCATTAAACTTTACAAAGCCTCTGATACATCTTTAGTAGCTTTATTTAAGGGAACGGTTTATAGAACAAGTGAAGCTTGGTAAGCAATTATTTAAAAATTACCTTTAGTAAATTAAACTTTTATATGAAGTATAAGTCGAAATACTAACTTAAAAAATTATCGTTATGAAAAATTTAAAAAAGAGTTTTACATTAATTTTATTAGTATTAATATGTAGTTCATTAAATAGCTTTGCGCAACATCGAGGTGGTAATGGTGGCCGGGGTAGAGGACAAGCAGGTAATCATCGAAACAGGGGAGGAGTAGTTATTCAAAATAATCGTCATTCAAATCGTGTTATAGTTAGAAGCGTATATCGTCCTCATAAAATAGTTGTTTATCATCCATACTGGGGTATGAAAAGAAATTATAACCGTCGGTGGGTTTATTTTCCTCGGTATAATTTTTATTGGGATAATTGGAGAAATTGTTATGTGTATCGTAATGGAAACGTTTGGATAACAAATACCGCTCCGCCTCCAGTTATTATTAATATCAATATTAATAATGAAAAACAATATGAATTAAATGAACAAGAAGATGATGTTGATGATGTATATAAAACAAATGACGCACATCAAACGGAATTTAAACAAGAATAGTTTATTCTTCTAAACTATATATTACTAATCCACTTCTCATTTTAGGCTCTACCCAAGTTGTTTTTGGTGGCATAATATTATTTGTATCAGCTATCCATTTAATGTGCTCCATAGTTACAGGAAATAAGCCAAAAGCAATTGCAGCCTTTCCTTCGTCAACCTGTTTTTTTAATTCTAAACTACCGTAAACACCAGGTACAAATCCAATGCGTTTATCAGTTCTTAAATCACTAATATTTAAAATAGGTGATAAAATATATTTTGTTAATATAGCAGAATCTAGGCTATCAATAGGATCTTTCGGATTGTAAATAGATTCTTTTGCGTCCAAAGAATACCATGTATTATCAACATACATGGATAGTTGATGTTTTTTAAAAGGCTTAAAATCGTTTGCAGATATTTCAGTAATTATAAAATGAGTTTGTAATTGTTTTTTAATTTCATTTACCGAAAGCCCATTTAAATCTCGTATAACGCGGTTATAATCATAAATTTTTAAATGTGTTTCAGGAAAAAATATTCCTAGGTAATAATTAAAAGCCTCTTCCCCAGTATATGATTTTCTATTGCTCCTTCGTAATTTACCAAGAAGAGTGGCTGACGCAGAGCGATGATGTCCGTCTGCAATATATATATATGGTATAGCTGCAAAACGTTCCCTTAGCAAGTTAACATTCTTTTGATGATGGATTACCCACAAGGTATGTCGTACTTTGTCAGCAGTTGTAAAATCATAATCAGGACGTGTGGTAGATATTTCATCGGAAAGATTATCAATAACAGAATCATTAGGGTAGCAAAACAAAACAGGTTCTGCATTAAATTCACAAACGTCTAAATAATCTTTTAATTTTTCTTCACGATGCGTTAGTGTTTGCTCGTGAATTTTAATAACTCCATTCATGTAATCATCAATGCTAGTGCAAGCAATAATGCCTATAAATTCATTACCATCTTTTATTTGGCGGTATAAATAATAGCAAGGGTTTTTGTCTCTTAAAAAAACTTTTTCTTGAAGAAATTTTTTGAAATGTTTTTTTACTTTTATTAATCTTTCTTTTGATCCTGGTTTAGTTCTTATTCCGTCTTCAAAATCAGGATTGATGACATGCAAAAAAGAGAAGGGGTTTCCTGAAAGTTTATCTCTTAATTCGGAAGGGTTATAGCCATCTACAGATCGAGACGCGACCAAATGAACTTTGTCATTTTGTGGACGAATTGCCTTAAACGGAATAACTGTTGCCATAATAGAATACGAATTTAAATATAGGGGATTTTGTTTTACATAACACTAAAATTGTTTAATATTGAAAATAATTATACTAATTAATGTAGTTTCGGTTATTAAATGCCCTATATTTGTAGTATAAACAACTGAATAGTTCTTTAACATTATGGGTCCGACCGGTTTTGACAGCGAGCGCGGTTGATAAGTAAGCAGGTGGTGCGTTGTGGATATGGCACCTTAAAATCAACTCTCAAACTTTTATTCGGCGAAGAGAATTCTTACGCTATGGCTGCTTAGTCCAAGACTAACCAACCTTTGCAATCCTCGTAGCATTGTTGCTTAGCGACGAGATTATTGCATCATAAATTAGCAACTTGTTTTAGAGATGATGTTATCTAAAGCAATATTAGCATCTAAGTTTAATTTTGGTATGAATATAAGCCTGACTTAAATCGAAAATCAATTATGTTCTAAACTTTGTAGAAAGCTTATTAATTCCTTGTTTGGACGAGAGTTCGAATCTCTCCGGATCCACCCAAAGGGACAAAGCAATATTTTTGTTTTGTCCCTTTTTTTATTTCCTCTGAAATAACTGTAAATACTAGTTGTTCGAGAGACTATGTTTTTTAAAAGTAGAGTTCGAACTATTTAAAAAAATGACCTTTTTAGCCTAGTATCTTAAAGGGATTCGAACTTTTGAGTTTATTTTTTCAGGAGGTTAAATAATTCCGTATTTATATAAAGTGTTTCTTTCCAAACCTTTCTGGATTTTAAAACTTCAATTTTTTCCAGCTCTTTAAGATATTTTGATGCTGTAATTCGCGAAATACCTAATCGATTTTCTAAATATTCGCTTTTACAATAAGGTTGCTCAAACAAAATTTCAATCAATTCTTTACTATAAATTTTAGGAATCATTTTTTGCACCGCTCCTTTTGTTTGATCAAACAATTTGTTTATTCGGTTAACCTGAAAAATTGTTTCATTTGCGGTAGATTCTATTCCTTTCAAAATAAATAAAATCCAAGTTTCCCAATTTTTTTTTGTTCTAACTTCTTGTAACAATTTATAATAATCAGATTTGTTATCTATTATATAACCGCTTAAAAATAAAACAGGGTTTTCAAGCAGTCCACCCATAATTAAGCACAAAATATTTATTATCCTACCTGTACGCCCGTTGCCATCATAAAAAGGATGGATGCTTTCAAATTGATAATGTTGAACAGCCATTTTTATTAGGTGTTGGACATCATCTTCCTCATTTATGTATTGCTCGTAGTTTCTCAATAGTCTATTTATAGCATCCAAATTGTCAGGAGGTGTATAAATCACTTTTCCTGTAGATGCATTTCTAAGAGCAGTACCTGGCAATTTTCTTATTCCTGCATTATTTTCTTCAAGTATTTTTTGAATTTCAATAATTGCATTTGTTGTTAGAAATGACTTCTTCTTTATAAAGTTCACTCCGTAAAGCATTGCCTCGCGGTATCGCAAAACCTCCTTTGTGGCTGTATCTATTTGAATACCTTTAGCAGAAAGGGCTTGGTATAATTTGTCTTGTGTTGTTATTACATTTTCTATTTCCGAACTAGCTCTAGCTTCTTTCAAAATAACTGCATTAAGCAAAATTTCCGGATTTGGTAAAATGTGAACTATTCCTTTTAATTCTGCCAATGCAACTGAAGATTTTACTAGTTGCCTTAAGACTTTTACAGTTTCAATTTTATCTTTATTAGGAGGTAAAAAAGGCAGATTATTAAATGCAATTTTACTATCTGGAACTATATTTTTTTTACTTTTTGTCATGTAAAGCGTTTTTACCTGATGGTCTTATCATGTAAAGATAATTAAATATTTTATACCTGACAAGTTTATCATGTATAGTTTTTATACATGAGAAAATACGCCTTTTAAAGAAAATACTATAGGCTTAAATATTGCTTTAACTCACTCATTTTATTGAGATCTTCAAGAAAAGAGTTCGAAAAAATATTGGTAAAGTCCACAAATCTCAAATTCGCTTTTTATTGCGGATTTGAGATTTTTATTAATTTTAAAATCAATGCGATTTTATTTAAATCTTCAAGAAACTATATACTTTGGAATATCATCAGTTTTTAATCTGTAAACACTGAGAATTAATTTGCACGTTGATTCCTTCTATTGTTGCTCTTAGGCAATCTGACATTGATCCGCTTTAGTCTAGTATGTAGTGATACTGATTTTTCATTTTTTTTAGATTATTTTTTCATTTTATTATTAGTTTGCATTTGAAATAGTTTGTTCTTTTGAATTTATAATTCTATTACATGTCAATAAAGATTTTAAATGGAGCTCTAATACGATGTTGTAATCGTCGGCCCGGTATCCACCAAATAAGCAAAGGACAACTGGTATAGGTTTACCTAATTTTTTTGATACCTTATTTACCCATTCAGCAAATACTTCAGATGCTTTTATCCAACATTCTGTATTAACCTGGCCACCTAAATCGTCGTCTTTATGACTATCGGCTCCGTGAGCAAATACTACATAATGTACTTTATTACCAAGAATCATCTCTTCAATATAATCTAACTGCTGTATAAAGTCATTTATGTAATTCTCATTTAACCCTTTTGGATTAACATTACATTTCCGAGGTATAGCTTTTTCAAGGAGTGTATTAAAAGTATATGAATCATCAATACTGTTTCCGTAATGCCCATCAAGATCAAAGTATGCACCTGATAAACCAAATTCTTTATAAATTTTTATAGCTGAAATAACTTGTCCTGAAAAAGTACAGAACCCTGAGCCTGAGCCTGGTGAAGCATGGTGCATACCCGATATAGGAGCAAAACACAATTCTCCAGGATTTTGAATTGCATGTCTTTTTGCAGCTAATAAAGAGCCTGTAGTATAAGGTAAACTCTTTACCAATTCTTTACTCCATGGTAAAGAGTTACTATTATAATTACCTTCTTTATTATATACATTATCGACATACTTTTTTGTATGTGCTAAATAAAAATCTGATTTTTTAATAGGTTCAAAATCATCAATAATATCAAAAAACGTGTTGTATTCTTTTTCTTTAATCTTTTGCATTAACAACATCGGTTTAAGCGGACTTTTGGAAAAAGAGTTAGTCATGTTGGTGCACACTTGTTTGGGTGTGTAAAATGTTTTTATTTTATTCATGTTTATTTTTTTATTTTTCGTGAAGTATAATCGCCATTATCTTAATTCTCGACTTAGTAAATATTAAATGCATCGTAAATTTTGGGAGGAGAGTTTTTGAAATCTTTTGCTGATGGAATTTCGTATACATTGCCCATGCCTTCATGATTAATGAACTGTAACTCATATTCGAAATCTTTAAATGGAATTACAGAAAAAATCATGTGGCTTCATTGTGCTTTTTTAGTTGTTGGTTTGTTGTTTTCATATCGTTTTGTTTTTAAGTTTAACAATACAAAGGTGCAACGAACTAGGAAGGTAATGGCATGTTGACAAGCTTGTCATTTTTTACACACTGCAGGCATTGCAGACGATTAGCTGTGAAAATCTTCTAATTAGTTCAATAGTAATGTTTGTTAATATTATTGTAGTAAAAAAAAAGCAGCTAAAAGAAATTGACGGTAATGTACCACTCAGAAAGATTTGTCTTAAATGTAAAATCCTTATCCGAAAGCTTACGATTATTGAGAGCTCGCATAGTTATATTTCCCTAGCACTAATAAAAAGAGTACTAGCTGTTAACTAAGTATATGAATGGTAGCAAATGGTAAAGTATTGGAAGATTTAAAAAATGCGAAATAACAATCAGCTATTTACCAAACTAAAATTCTATTTTCACTTTAATTTTAATGCCATATAAAAAACATTATAATATGGAAGTGTAAAAACAGATTATTGAAAATGAATTTAACGATTGGAAAGGAATTGAGAGGCAACCCTATCATATATACTCAATTGTAATTAAACTCTAATTAAATAAAAGGCTATTATATGTTTGTAATAGAAAAACAGAAACGTATCTAAATTTAAAAATAGAATTAAAACTATTTTACATTTAACTAATTTATTAAAAATAAATTAATTGTGAAATCTACATATTTTAATTTTAAAAATATGTAGATCTATTTTTTTAATTCGAACTATAGCTTATAAAATTTAATATAAAATCTATATGGAAAATTACTTAGAAGTAGCTTTTTTTATTGGTGATTTTGCAGCGATTTTTTTTACAGCAGCCTTTTTAATAACCGTTTTTGCTGGAATATTCTTAGCCTCAGCTTTTTTAGGAATTTCGATTTTTAAAGCCTTCATAATTAATTCCTGATTGCTAATAATAGTTCTTAACATTTCTTTGCTTTCCTTTTTCATAAAATTAAAATTTAGTATACACGAATTTACGAAAGAATTTAGTTAAATGCTTATTAAAATTAGCAATACAAACTTATAATTAACATTAACTTTACAAGTAGCTTATTACTTATCTTGGCAATTACAAAGCGCTAGCTTTTCTATTGGTTTAGTTTCATAGTTTGGTAAACTAACTTCCTTCATAAAAAATATAGATAAGTCAATAATATGTTTGTTAGGATGTTCTTTATTCCATTTATTGATTAAGTATTTGCAATAAAATGGTCGTATATGGTTGTTATTGTTAAACACATAATTTTCGCCGTATTTTCGCCAGCGGTCGCTCTCATATTCGGTTACAGCGTGTTTGGGTTTTAGATATGATACTGTATCAATTTGATGTTTGATATCGATAAATTTCCCATCAGCTGTATAGCCACTATAAACAAACCAACCATCTTCTTTAAGTATAGTAGGTGCAAACATTCCCCAATTTTGTTCTAATCTCAATATTGTGCCGTATTTAGCCAAATAACTTTCCATCACATACGGAAAAGTTTTGACGTTCCCTAAATTAAGCATCAAGCAATAACTAATAACAAATACAACAAACCATGTTTTAAGTGTAAATAAAATATCTAAAATAACAGATGATCTTTGTTGATTTGAATCTATTTTGATTAGCTGTACTTTATTTTTATAGAATTTATGTTCAAACCAATCTATGTAATTGCTTGGTAATAAGCCTATAAGAGATACAATGCCTATGATATAAAATAATCCAACATATAACGAAAGAAAAAAGCCTATGTGTAATATAGCTATGCTAATAATACCAATAACTCTTACTTTACTTGGTATGAAAGGTAAAGCCAATAAAAGTGGAGCTAACAGTTCTATATAATATACAGCGTGAGTTAAAAAAGTTAGTAAATTGGGAAATTGATAAAGGAAGGTACCAAATGGTAATCGCATTTGGTCCAGACTTAGAGCGAAATATAATGCTGTTCCGTCACTTTGCCATTCGGAAGATGTTTTTAGCAAGGCGGAAAAAAAATACACAGAGCCTATTAAGAATATGTATCCAATGTTTGCTAAAGAAAAATATGCGTTAGGATAAGTTGATGTTTTTTGCACTGAATACCGTTCGCCCCATGGTAAAAATACACCCCAAAATAATATGATACGTAGTAATTCGTCGCCACCTTGAAGGATAAATGGATTTCGGTTTTGCATGGAGACTAAAAATACCCAGCAGATAAAGGTAAAAAGCCTTGCTCTATAGCCTATCAATAATAACATAATGCAGAGCGCATTTAAACAAAATAATAAAACTTCCCACCACAGCTCTCCTTGCATTGCATGAAATGAAAAATAATAAGGATTCCAATTAAAATTTTTCAAAACAGATAGTGGTAAGATTCCTTCATCCGTGAAAAATGCTTTTATAGAAAGTGAGCGAATAAATAAATCAGTTAATAATATAAATGAAATGCCTATGCGCATTAAAGATAATGCTCTTACATCTAAGGTATAAGATACCCTGAATTGATTAATTATGTGATGTATTGCTTTCGTAAACTGCTTTTAAATAATAGCTAAAGTTCACACTAAAGTATCTTCAACTATTTAATAGCCAAAGTAATAAAATAAAATCCAATACGCTCACGATGCTGAGTAATATCATAAAAAAAACACCCTTCATTATGAAGAGTGTTTCTGTCGTATTTTAAATAATATATTTAATTACAGCCTACTTGGCCAGATACAGTAACAGCTGGGAAAATTGATCCAGATTGAAAACAAGTTACACCGCTAAAAGCAGCAGTAAAAATTGGGCCAACTGCGGTTATTGTTACTGTTCCTCCTGAAGAATACCACGTAGTACCAGTTGGTTGTTGAGGAGGATTAGAAATAGTTAAGCATGCTTTACCTGCTGGAATAGCTGTTGGACTAGAAACTAATTGATAAGTTCCTGCAGTTACTGTTCCATTAACACAAATGGAGACACTTGTGCCTAAACTACTATTTGAGCTAGATAAACAATTTGTAACGGAAGTACAGTTAACAGTGTTCCAAACGCCACTGGTACCAATACCAGTCATAGATGAATTTTGATTGGCTACTGAGGTAGTAGCTATAGTGCCTGTTGTGGTTACGTTGGTAGTATTAGGATTTGCTCCTGTACCAGAACCATCTGCAGCATACTGCGGCGCAATAGCATTATCATCTGTTTTTTTGGCGCAAGAGATAAATACAATGCTACCAATGGCAATAATGGATAAAGCTGATAAAATAATTTTTTTCATGTCTAGATTTTAGTAAACCAAATGTATAAATTATAATTTAAAATACCTAACAGTAACACTCATTTGTTTAACACATTAACTCGTTAATAAAAGCTGTTATTTTGTTTTACTTTATTTTTTAGTAAAATACATGCTCGGTATCTGTCTTCTTGATAATCGTTGTAAAGTTTATTTAATGTTTCTAAAACTAATGCTAAACCTATTTCATCAGCCCATTTTAATAAACCCTTTGGATAATTAACACCTTTAGTCATTGCTAAATCAATATCATTGACCGAAGCTATTCCTAAATAATGAGTGTCTGCCGCTTCATTAATGAGCATACACAATACGCGATTAACAATATATTTCCCTAATGCCTCATCTTTATTTGGTTCTGGGCTAACTGCTCCTTCTCGGTAATCATAAAAACCTCTTCCTGATTTTTTTCCTAAAAACTTAGCTTCTAATAATCGCTTTTGACTTAGGGATGGCTTAAAACGAGTGTCGTAATAAAATTGTGTCCAAACGGTTTCTGTTACCACGTAATTTACATCATGTCCAATTAAATCCATTAATTCAAAAGGACCCATTTTAAAGCCTCCAATTTCGCGCATAGCCCAATCAATAGTAGGGATATCCGCCAATTGTTCATCATAAATACGCAAAGCCTCACTGTAAAAGGGGCGAGCAACACGATTCACAATAAAACCCGGAGTATCCTTTGCAATAACTGTTACTTTTTTCCAACTATCAATTACTGTTTTACAAGCAATAGTAATATCTGGGTTAGTAGCAACGCCAGGTATGATTTCCACTAAAGGCATTAAAGTGGCGGGATTAAAGAAATGGATGCCAATTACTCGTTCCGGATTTTTACAAGCAGAAGCAATAGAAGTAATGGATAAAGATGATGTATTGGATGCCAGTACACAGGTATTAGAAACCAAACTTTCTAATTCTTGAAACACTTTTTGTTTGACATCGCTGTTTTCAATAATAGCTTCAATAATTAAATGGCACTTACTTAAATCATTAATTTGACTGGTAAATGTGGTTAAACGCAAAATAGAATCTGCTTTGTCTTGTGTTATTTTTTGTTTTTCAACTAACTTAACTAAAGAAGTATTTAAGTTGTTTTTTGCTTTTTCTAAAGCAGCCGCATTTGTATCGAAAATAAGGGTTTGGTGCTCGGCTGTCGCTGCTACTTGAGCTATTCCACTGCCCATAGCGCCTGAGCCAACAATACCAATAATAGAATCTTTTGTAAACATAGATGGGAACTTAGTGTTGAATAATTATTTTTTGAGTTTCTGTAAAGTTTGTTCCTTGAAGTGTGATGAAATAACAACCGTCAATTAATTGATTGGTATGAATAGATGTTTTAAAAACTGCTTCATTTACTGCAATAGTATTAGACTCAATGACTTTACCCAATACATCTGCTATGGTGTAATGGATATTTGAATTGGATTGATTGATAATAGTGATTTTCAGTTCATCCTTTGCGGGACTTGGAAAGGTTGTAAACAGAGATGCAGAGGATTTCGTTTCATTTATACTGACAGTGTTTTTATAATTATTATCAGGATCTAAAATAAAAATGCCATTTTGCATATCTAGGGCTATCACTATTTTACTTGGTAAAAAAGGATATGCGCCCCAATTGCCTCTGTATGCTGAAGTAGAGAAGTTATCATTGACGCCATATAAAGGGCTGGTATCAAAAAAACCATAAACCGATACGATGCTTGGATTAGAAATATCATACAAATATAAGCCATCTTGGTAGGTACTCATCCAACACCAGTTATTACCAACAATATAAGGGTTATGAGCTGTGGCTCCTGTGTGAGATTTAAACACATCGAGTGATACGATATTATTCAAATTTGATACATCAATACTTTTGGCTGGTAAGCCCGCAGGGACTTCATCAGCAAATACCATCGTTTTCCGATTTTCTGTTAGCCAAGAGCTGTGATTGTATCCGTTATATTGATAGCCTGTGAAAGATGACAACAATGAAAACGTGTTGCTAGCAGTTAAATGAATAATTTGTATGCCTTGTGGCCCACAAGAAGCATAAACAGTATCATTACGAACATACATATCATGCACATAAGTTATACTTGGAACATCTTGAAATAATTTACGAATCAATACAGGGACAGAAGGTGTAGCTAAACTATAAACATGCATGTTTTCAGTTCCGCCGCCAACAGGAGTTGGGCCACCGCAATATAATTTATCATTATCAACAAATAAGGTATGACAGCGCTCAAAATAGTTAGTGCCTTCATATACCACATGTACCGAATCCGGTAAATATTGCATATCTACAATTTGGAAGGTATTTGGGGTCGCATCATCACTTACTATATAACAGTAATTTTGGTAGGTTTTTATTTCACGCCAAGTGCAACCTGGGTGTTTTCCTTTTACAGAATCTCTAATAACAGGAACGGAAGGATTACTGACATCAATAAAATAAGTATGATTACTTGTGCCTACTAAGGCATATTCGTTTTGAGTAACTGGTTGAACCCAGCCCCAGCAGCCCGAATACTTTCGTCCATCACTACCTGTAATGTCTTTTTCAGGGTCCAAATGAGCTAATAAATTAATATTTAAACTTGGGTAGGTTTGCGCTTGGGCTCCTATGTATAGGCTTAGTATGGTAAGTAATAGGATGTTTTTCATATTAATGAATCTTTAATGTTAGATATGACGAATATACAAATCTATTGAAAGTAAAGAGCATTAAACCAAAAGGTATTTAATAAGTATCTGTTTAATTTTATATTATAAAAACGGTTATCTTTGCGCCTCACAAAAAATAATATCATGAAAATTTTACGTTTTTATATTTTATACCGTTTACAAATCATTATAGCTCTTTTAGCATTAGGTGTTTTATCTTACTTCTTTTTAGATTTAGTAACTGCTTGGTTATGTTTTACCTTTGCAATAATTTCAACCATACTTTATTTTATGATGGGCACGATGCGTATTGTGCAGGAAGCAGTTCAAGAGGGCGATGTAGACAGAGCTATCTTATATATGGAAAAAATAAAATTCCCACGTTTATTATTCAAACCAATCCGATCAGGATATTATATGTTGCAAAGTAACTTATCAATGGCTACTAACGATTTAGATAAAGCCGAAGCTAATATTAGAAAAAGCTTGAAAATAAAATCGAAAATTGTTGGTGATATGGAAGGTACTAACTTAATGCAATTAGGGTTTATTGAATTAAAAAAAGGAAATTCTAAACAAGCGCGTTTGCATTTATTAGAAGCTGTAAAGGCTGGTATTCCTGATAAAGAAAGCTTAGCGGCCGTCTATTTGCAATTAAGTTCTATTGAAGCAGGGCGAATCCAATACAAAATGGCGAAGCAATACTTTAAAAAAGCTAAAGATTTAAAACCTAAATCAGAAGAAGTCGTTAATCAAATTAAGAGCTTCGAGAAACAAATTACTCGTATGCCGGGTTAACAAATAGATTCTGAAATTTTTTAAAATAAAGCGTAATTGTTTAATCACTACGTATAATTTTTTATCTACAAATTTTTCCATTTGAATTAATGTATTATCTTAGTAACATGAAGATATTGCTACTAATCTTTATTACGATTTCAAATCTCGTTTTAGCTTCTAATGGTGATGGAGCCATTGGTGCAAGGTCTTCTGCATTGGCACATGCATCTTCTACATTATTTGATGTGTGGAGTGCTCGCAATAACCAGGGTAGTTTAGCGTTTGTTCGTAAACCAGAAATAGGTGCGTTTTACGAAAATCGATTCTTTGTAAAAGAATTATCTCAAAGTGGATTTGCAATGGCATTGCCTATAAAAAAAGGAACATTCGGTATTACGTATTCAACATTGGGTTATAAATTGTATCGTGAATCTCAAGCGAGTTTAGCATATAGTATTAAGTTGAATGAGATCATAGGATTAGGTGTTGCCGTTGATTATTTGAATACCAAAATAGCTGATATTTATGGTCAAGCACATGCTGTAACCGGTTCGGTGGGTATAACGGCCAAGTTAACAAAGCAACTCATTTTTTCGACTCACATTTACAATCCCTTTAAAGCTAAAATAACAAATTACAATAATGAAACGGTGCCAACTATTTTTAAGTTAGGAGCTCAATATATTTTTTCTAAAAAAGTATGTTTATTATTGGAAGCCGAAAAAACTTCTTTTCAAAAAATAAACATTAAAGGCGGTATCGAATATTTGCCATCATCCCTAATTTATATTAGAGTAGGGGCGGCGACTTATCCCACACAAGCGGCATTTGGCATAGGTGTTAATTATCAAGGATTAAAAATTGATGTGAGTTCGATGTACCATAGTATCTTAGGTTTTTCGCCACAAATAGGATTAAGTTACGCACTTGGTAAAGAAAAAACTAAAATAAATAGTACTCCTGAAACAGAAGCAAAATAGATTTTATAAATGATGATGATTCTATTTTATTTTTTCATATTATTTATAATCTTTTTCCTTGATGAAAAAGATACAAAAAATCAAGAACGAACCCCAACTCCACTGTTTATCCGTGCAAAAAGCCAGCGCTTTATTTGCTATAAACAGCGTAGTTCAAACCGTTCGTTCACGCCTAACGCACAATTACCAATGTATGCAGTAAGTAATTGTATTTTAAGTAAAAAAAATAGAATTTCTGTTGTGTTTTTTTTGCTAATAACAAGCAATCTCTCTGCACAAAATGATACCGTTAATAAAAGCAGTGAGCAAGTTGATGAGCAAATTAATCAAAACATAGAATTAATTTCGGAACAATTACAATCCGAAGAAGGAGATTTATCAAGCCTTACCGACTCTTGGCAATATTATAAAAAGCATCCAATAAACTTAAATAAAGCTTCGAAAGATGAATTGTTGGATTTGCAATTATTAAGTGAAATTCAAATCTCAAATTTATTAAAGCATCGCGCAAAAAACGGAAACTTGATCACCATTTACGAATTGCAAAGTATAGATGGTTTTGATTTAGCAACAATTAAAAAAATTCTGCCCTTCGTATTTGTGAGTGATTATTTTTCGTCCGCTCATTTTTCTGCTAAAGAAATGCTTAAAGATGGTCAACACGAGCTAGTCTTTCGTTTTCAGAGGGTATTAGAACATCAGGCTGGTTATTTTATACCAGATAGTATTACTAAAATAAAGAAACCCAACTCTTATTATTTAGGCGACCCAAATAGAATATTTGCGCGTTATCGTTTTCAATATAATAACAATGTATCTGTTGCCATTAGTGGCGAAAAAGATTCGGGTGAAGAATGGTTTAAAGGATCTCAAAAAAATGGCTTTGATTTTTACAGCGGACATATAGCCATTAGGAATATTAAATCTATTAAAACCCTTGTCATTGGCGATTATCAAGCAACGTTTGGGCAAGGCTTAACTTTATGGCAAGGATTTGCTTTTGGGAAATCATCATCCCCTATGAACATTAAACGATTTGGAGCGGGCATTAAGCCTTATTATTCTTTTGATGAAAATCGTTTTTTTAGAGGAGTTGCAGGAACATTTAAACTTAAAAATTTGGAGTTAACAGGTTTGGCTTCTTATAAAAAAATTGATGCTAACGCTATAAACGCTGACACATTAAGCAATGGCGAGATAGATGTAGTTGGCGTAAGTAGTTTAGAATTAGGTGGTTTACATAATACAAATGCGTTAGTTCAGGATAAAGGTACTATTACGCAAACTATATTTGGAGGAAATGCCTCCTATAATAATCGTAGTTTGCATATTGGCGCAACTGCTCAAAACATGAATTTGAGTGCTGAATTACGTAAAACGCCATCGTTATATAATCAATTTGATTACCAAGGTAAACATAACTTTGTGGGAGGATTTGATTATAGCCTTGTATTAAAAAATGCTAATTTTTTTGGAGAGTATTCGATGAGTGCCAATGGAGGCAAGGCTTTTTGTCAGGGAGTTATTGTGGCTTTAGATCCTAAATTAACCTTATCAGCACACTATCGAAATTTTAATCGCAATTTCCAAAATTTATATGGTAACGCAATTAGCGAAAACACGTTGCCACAAAATGAACAAAGTTTATACCTTGGTATGGAAGCAAAATTATTAAAAACACTTACCTTATCTGCTTATATTGATCAGTTTAAATTTCCGTGGCTACAATCCAGTAAAAATGCACCTTCTACTGGACGAGACATTTTTGCCCAACTAAATTATACTCCAACAAAAAAAATAGATATGTATGTGCGTTTTAGACATCGCACAAAATTTGAAAATAGTAGTATAGATAATGTATATGATTATATCGTTCCTTATATCCAAACGAATTACCGTTACAATTTATCTGCTCAAATTACTAATGATATTAAACTCAAATCACGAATAGAATATACATACGTTGATAAAGCCACAAATGCTGATGAAACCGGAGTAGCCTTTGTTCAGGATATTATTTATAAAAAAATGAAGTTCCCCTTTTCGATAACACTACGATATGCCATTTTTGATACCAAAGGTTATGACAGCAGATTGTATGTATATGAAAACGATGTGTTGTATTCTTATTCTGTTCCTGCACTTTATTTTAAGGGGCAAAGAGCCTATTTGATTATAAATTGGGACATTACACGTAAGTTTGAAATTTGGGTAAGAATAGCTCAAAGTGTATACGATAATCAAACAGTACTTCAACAAGGCAGTCTAAATCAGATAGATACCAATCATAAAACGGAGTTGAAATTACAGGCTCGATTAAAGTTTTAGGGTATTTTACAAACCAATATTTTTAGTAAATTAGTGCTTTATATCCATATATGAAGAATCAATATTGCATTATAATGGCTGGTGGTGTAGGCACTCGTTTTTGGCCTATGAGCACAACATCGCATCCAAAACAATTTTTAGATATTTTAGGTACCGGCAGAACCCTTATTCAACAGACTTTCGATCGGTTTATAGATCTTTGTCCACCCGAAAATATATACGTTGTAACCAGTGAAATCTATGAAACATTAGTAGGAGAGCAATTACCGTTGATTCCTAAAGCTAATATTTTAAGTGAACCAACCCGAAGAAATACAGCTCCTTGTGTAGCTTATGCCTCTTACAAAATTCATAAATTAAACCCTCATGCTATCACTGTTGTAGCTCCTTCCGATCATTTAATAATTAAGAAAGATATTTTTATTAAAGCGATTAAGTCTTGTTTCGCAAAAGCAAAATCAGAAGATTGTTTGGTCACACTTGGCATTAAGCCTACAAGACCTGATACAGGGTATGGATATATTCAATTTGTGAATGAGCCTAGTATTGAAAAAGACAAACGTATTTATAAAGTAAAAACTTTTACCGAAAAACCTGACCACGAAATGGCTAAGTTTTTTATGGAGAGTGGTGATTTCTTATGGAATTCAGGTATTTTTATTTGGAGTACTAAGAGCGTGATTAAATCTTTAGAACAAAATGACCCAGAATTAGCCACTGTTTTTAAAGATGGAGAAGAGTTTTATAATACGCCTCAAGAAAAAGATTTTATAAAAAAGGCATATAATGTTTGCAAAAATATTTCGATAGATTATTCTTTATTAGAAAAAGCTAAAAATGTATATGTACGTTCATCTCTAATTGGTTGGAGTGATTTAGGAACCTATGGTTCATTGTTCAATCATATCAAACATGATAAAGGAAATAATGCTTTGGTTGGAAAAAATATTATCCAATATGATTGTAAGGACTGTATTGTTCATGTGCCAAAGGATAAATTAGTAGTAATACAAGGTTTGGAAGATTATATTGTTGTAGAATCTGATGGCGTTTTAATGATCTGTAAAAAGCAAGATGAACAGCAAATTCGAAATTTTGTGAATGACGTAAAGGTTCAAAAGGGAGATAAGTTTGTTTAATAACTCAATACTATGCCAAACACTTCAGCATCTAAAAACTTAAATAAATTAATCATCGTAGCTGCATTAGGCTATTTTGTTGATATATATGATTTGGTGCTATTCGGCATGGAACGAGTAACGAGTCTTACAGAAATTTTAAAAGAAACCTTGCCCGTTGATCAACAAGCTAATATCGGTGATTTGGTAAAATCAATTGGTATTAATTTAATGAATTGGCAAATGTTTGGAATGTTGCTTGGTGGCATTTTTTGGGGCATTTTGGGTGATAAGAAAGGACGCTTATCCGTTTTATTCGGTTCTATTTTTGTGTATTCAGTAGCTAATATTTTAAATGGATTAGTTCATGATACTTCAACTTACGCTTTACTTCGATTCATTTCAGGCTTCGGATTAGCGGGAGAATTAGGCGCTGGAATTACTTTAGTTAGTGAAAGTATGAGTAAAGAAAAACGTGGAAACGGCGCTACCATTATTGCATCTATTGGTTTATTTGGAGCAGTTGTAGCCGGAACAGTAGGTTTAACATTAAATAATTGGCGCGCATCATATATCATCGGAGGTGTTATGGGAATGCTTTTACTATTACTTCGCATTGGTGTTTTAGAATCGGGAATGTTTAATCAAGTAAAAGAAAGTAAAATTAAAAAAGGTAATTTTCTGAGTTTATTTCAAACCAAACATCGCTTTATGAAATTCATTACAATTATTCTAGTAGCATTGCCCGTATGGTATGTCATGGCTATATTAATAACACTTTGTCCTGAAATAATGAAAAGCCTTGGCATGATTGATTCTCCAAAAAATGCAAAATTAGCAATGACATTAGCTTATGCTGGAATTACAGTTGGCGATGTTGTTAGCGGACTATTATCCCAACATTTTAAAAGTCGAAAAAAATCCTTGATATTATTTTTAGTATTAGCTATTTTGTTTTCTATATTTTATTTTACGTTTGCAAAATCTTCAGTGTTTATGTTTTATACAGTAGTTGTTTTAATTGGTTTTGCTACAGGTTATTGGGCAGTATTTATATCTACAGCTTCCGAATTATTTGGCACAAACCTAAGAGCCACTGTTACTACGAGTGTTCCAAATTTTGTTCGCGGTGGAACCATTTTAATAAACACCTTATTTATATATTTAGCAAATACCTTAGAATTGCATAATATCAGCGCTGCTATTATAGTTGGTATTATTGTATTTTCATTAAGCATTTGGGCTTGGTATAAATTAGAGGAAACTTTTGGAAAAGATTTAAATTATGTTGAAGAATAAACCGACCGTTGTCATTGGAGCTTCTCCAAATGCAGATAGATATAGTTACAAAGCAACTGATAGTTTACAAAAACATCAACATACGGTTTATCCGATTGGCATTAGAAACGGTAAAATCAATGAGTTAGATATTATCGTTGATAAACCCTCCTTAGAAAATATAGATACAGTAACGCTTTATGTTGGCCCAGATAATCAAGGACCCTGGATGGATTATATTTTTTCATTAAAGCCAAAGCGTATTATTTTTAATCCTGGCACCGAAAACCCTGAGTTTGAAGCCTTAGCTAAAAGTAAAAACATTGAAGCATTGGAGGCTTGCACTTTGGTATTATTATCTATTAAAGAGTATTAATACATTATGATAACCTTCCTCACTAAGACCTTTCAAGAGCTTACTAATAAAGAGTTGTATCAACTATTACAATTACGTTCAGATGTTTTTGTAGTAGAACAAAACTGTGTGTTTTTGGATATGGATGATAAAGATGAAGCATCATATCATGTATTGGGTTTTTATAATAATCAATTGGTAGCCTATACACGCTTAGTTCCCAAAGATGCGATTTATGATATTGCTTCCATTGGAAGAGTTGTCACGCATTCGTCTGTTAGAAAACTTGGATTTGGTAAATTGCTAATGGAATATAGCATTTCGGAGGTTCGTCAAAAAATGAATACTCAAGAAATATTAATTGGTGCACAATTATACCTTCATAAATTTTATTCTTCTTTAGGTTTTATACAAGAAGGAGAAATGTATTTAGAAGACAATATTGAACACATTAAAATGAGATTATCTTAATGTAATTTTATGTCAGTTCGAGCGGAGTCTAGAACTTAAAATCCTTTATCATCAAGCATCTCGACTTCGCTCGATGTGACAAAAATAAAAGAGACTATCCTTTTTAGACAGCCTCTTTTATTGTTAATCGTAAGATTACTATCCTAATAACTCTTTTACAAATTGAGCTACTAATTTACCATCAGCTCTTCCAGCAATTACTTTATTAGCTGCCCCCATTACTTTACCCATATCGGCAGCACTATTAGCACCTACTTCGTTAATAGCAGATTTGATAATCGTTTTAATTTCGTCTTCAGATAATTGCTTTGGCAAATATTCTTCCATGATTAATGCTTGTGCAGTTTCTACTTCCGCTAAATCAGGACGATTTTGTTGCATATAAATTTCAGCAGTTTCTTTACGTTTTTTAAATTCTTTCTGAATAGCCTTCGTTGCACTTTCTTCTGTTAAGCCCTCTGGAGATGTTTTTAAATATAAAATCACCGATTTAATTGCTCTAACAGCTTCTAAACGTTTAGCATCTTTCGCTAACATTGATGCTTTCACATCTGCATTAATTTTTTCTTCTATTCCCATAATGTTTATTTATTTTTTGATAAAGATAATTGTAGTTTTTATCATTTTGAAATTTAGTTATAGAATCTACTGAACAGCTTTATTTTACTCCGACCAACGATAGCTTTTAATATCTAAGCCTGCTAAATCTAATGCACGGTCAATAACTGTGGCGACCAACTCTTCAAATGTTTTTGGATTGCTATAAAACGATGGAGATGCTGGGCAAACAATAGCTCCAGCCTGAGTAACCGTTTGCATATTATTAATATGTATTAAACTATATGGCGTATCTCTCACTAATAATAATAGTTTGCGTCGTTCTTTTAAAATAACATCAGCTGCGCGAGTTGTTAAATCATTACTAATACCAGAGGCAATGCGCGCTAAAGTTCCCATACTGCAAGGGCAAACAATCATTACATTATATTTAGCAGAACCCGATGCAAAGGGCGCATAAAAATTACTTGGTTCGTAAAAGGTAAAAGGATAATTCTTATAATCTTCATTACCTAATTCATGTTTCCACACATCTTTAGCATTGGGACTCATCACAATGCCTACTTGCTCTATTTGAGCTGATAAACCTGCTAGCTTATCTAGCAATACTTTGGCATAAATACTTCCACTGGCTCCAGTTATGGAAACGATTATTTTATGTTTTTGCTGCACTTTTTTTATGAGGTTTAATTCTGTATCCTAAAGTAAATTCTAAAATATTATTATAATAGCCTTTGTTAAACGTTTGAGCTAAGATATTGTTGTAATATATCGATTGTTTTATATAATTAGGTCGTGTTGTAATAAAAGAATTACTACTTCTTAAATTAACAAACCAATTTTGGTTTATGTTATATCCTAATCCTATTTTAACCGAATAATCGAACTTTTGAAAAGGATACAAACCTGTTTGATTTCCAAATTCTGTTCCTTCGTAGTAATTAATTAAGTAAGCTGCCGATACACCTATATCTAACATCACTTTTTTGTATGTATAATTTACTAAAAGTGGGATTTCTATATAATTCAAATTTAAATAATAGGCCGTTAAATCATTCTTTTCGATATTTTGATTTTTTTTTGCTCCTTTTTGTATGAAAATAAATGATAAGTTCATTCTTACTTTCTCGCTAAAAACATGTTCAACACCAATACCACCCATAGCGCCAAGTTTATGAAATCCATTGAAGGCATCTCCATGAACTTGAGCTGGTACAACGCCAGAGGTTAATAATAAATTAAAAGCACCTTTTTTTTCTTGACAAAAAAAAGAAAAAGGTAATAAGCAAAATATGATGATGTAAATTCTCAAAATCACCCTAAAGATAGGTATTTCTATACATATTGGTTTAACCAAACAACTGCATCTTCTTTAGAGCTAAAGAATTTTGTAGGTCTTTCTGGCTTGTGAATTTTGACATAGAAATTAGCAAGAATTCTTTGCGACATCGATTTAATGACGAATGCATCCGCTTTTGCATAGGGATTGTTTTCGTTTTTTGCTATAACATTTAATAACTCAATATTTGTATTAGCATGTTCTCTGCATAAAACAAGTACAGGTAATTTTATACCAAAATTTTCTTGTTGAGCCTTAACTAATAATTTTAAATCAGGTATTAAAAAATCGGTATTATCAAATACTTCAACTTCGTAAAACCCATTTCCGTTAACGGTTAATTGAAAATTCTCAAAAACTATAGATTTAGACAAAATCATTAATTATTTTGATAAAAAGCTTAATATTAAAGATAAAGTTAATAAAATTTTCTTTTATTTTCTATTTATTTAAAAAATAGTATAAAATTAAATCCCTTTAGGGTAACACATAAAATATTTTGTTACTTTCTTACTAAGCATTTTAATATTTAGTTGGTCTGAAGCTTTTGCTACATCTACTAAAACATTGTTATTAAACAAAATATTTATTTTATGATGTATACCTGAATTATAAGCGCTATTATTTACACTTTCAGAAAACACAAAATAATCTGCCTCTTTTTTCGTTAGCTTATATTTCTTCATTACCTTTTCTTGCCATTGAGCTTTGTAATCAGCGCTGAATTTTTTGTTTTGTAATTCTATTTTAAACAAATGACGATCAAGCATATTCTTACAAAGTAATGATAATACTGTATCTGAATGATTTGCCCATACTTTTACAGAGGCCATAATGTCATAATCATCTAACAAAGTAAATTGTTGTAGTAATTCGGGTTTACTCATGAAATCTTTTTTACTGAAATTGTTTTTCAAAAATAGACTCAAGGCTGGAGTAGCAAATATATCAATTCCAGCGAGTGATAATTCCTTAGCGCGTTTTAAAATATTGACCAATAACTTTTCGGCACTTAATACCGTTTTATGCAAATACACTTGCCAATACATTAAACGGCGAGCAATTAAAAATTTCTCAACGCTATAAATACCTTTTGCTTCTACAACTATTTCTCCATTAACTACAGTTAGCATCTTAATAATACGATCACTACTTACAACACCCTCCGAAACACCCGTAAAGAAGCTGTCTCGATTTAAATAATCCAATCTATCCATATCTAATTGACTAGATACTAATTGATGTAAGAATTTTTTAGGGTGTTGATCTTTGAAAATTTTAATAGCTAAGCTTAATTTACCTTTAAAGGTTTTATTGAGATCATCCATCAATAATAGAGAGATATCTTCATGATGAACGCCTTTAACAATTGTATGTTCCAAGGCATGAGAAAAAGGTCCATGACCTATATCGTGCAATAAAATGGCGATGATGGCTCCTCTTGTTTCTTCATCAGTAATTTTGATACCTTTCGATTTTAATACTTGTAAGGCTTCTGTCATTAAGTACATAGCACCTATTGCGTGATGAAATCGCGTATGTAAAGCGCCAGGATAAACTAAATTTGTTAATCCTAATTGCTTAATTCTGCGCAAACGCTGAAACGATGGGTGATTGATCAAATCATATACTAAATCGTCGGGAAGCGTTACGAAACCATAAATGGGATCGTTAATTATTTTGCGTTTATTAGGAATCATAGTGTGTTTAATAGAAGGTAAAGTTAGTGTTTTTGGTAACATGTAAGAAAGTAAAAAGATGTCATTAAAATGTTTATTTTTGTCGCTCAATTTTAAAATTACCTTATGCCAAAAATATCTGTAAAGGCTCATGAAATGCCTTCTTCACCAATCCGTAAATTAGTGCCATTTGCCGAAGCGGCCAAAAAACGAGGAACTAAAATTTATCATTTAAATATTGGTCAGCCTGATATTGAAACACCTGCTTCATTTTTAAATGCAGTAAAAAATGCAGATATAAAAGTATTGGAATACAGCCACAGTGCAGGTAATGAAAGCTATCGTAAAAAACTATGCGGTTATTACAAATCATATAACATCAATATTGATCCTACGGAGGTTATTATTACTTGTGGTGGTTCAGAGGCTATTGAAATCACTATGAAGACTTGCTTTAATGAAGGCGATGAAGTGATTATTCCAGAGCCATTTTATGCAAATTATAATGGATTTTCTGTTGCGGCAGGTGTAAAGGTTGTGCCTGTAAGAAGTTACATCGAAACAGGTTTTGCTTTACCTCCCATTAGTGATTTTGAAAAAGTAATTACACCTAAAACAAAAGGAATCATGATTTGTAACCCAGGAAATCCAACGGGTTATTTATATACCAAGGCAGAATTAGAAGCATTGCGCGACTTAGTGAAAAAATATGATTTATATTTATTAAGCGACGAAGTGTATCGTGAGTTTTGCTATGATGGAAAGGAATATGTTTCAGTGATGCACTTAGATGGTATCGAAAATAATGTGGTTTTATTAGATTCTATTTCTAAACGCTACAGTGCTTGCGGAGCCCGTATTGGAGCGATGATCAGTAAAAATAAAGAAGTAATGGCAGCAGCAATGAAATTTGCTCAAGCTCGTTTATCGCCACCAAGCTTCGGACAAATTGGAGCAGAGGCCGCTTTAGATACTCCTAAGGAATATTTTGAAGGTGTTAAAACAGAATACATTGCTCGACGCGATTTTGTGATAGAAGAGATCAATAAAATTGACGGTGTGTTTTGTCCTAAACCTAGTGGCGCTTTTTATTGCATTGCTCGTTTACCAATTGATAATGCTGATGCCTTTTGCCAATGGTTGTTAGAAGAATTTAATTTTAATAATAAAACAGTCATGATGGCTCCTGCTACTGGATTTTACTCAACACCAGGTGCTGGCATAAACGAAGTGCGTTTGGCCTATGTATTGAATAAGGAAGATTTAAAAGAAGCCATTACTTGCCTGAAAGAAGCCTTGAAGGTTTATCCCGGAAAAACTAATTAAATTGACTCTACAAAATAAAACGTAAAAAATAGTTTTCAATACCTCAATAGTTCATATTAATTGGGCAGGTATTATTATGTTGAGGGCTTAATTAGAGCTTCTTTTGTTATTTTTGCATTTTTTTATTCCATAAATAGCATATTTCATGAAAAGCACAGAAACATTTATTTTTGATTTTGATAGTACTTTTATACAAGTAGAAGCCTTGGATGTTTTATGTGAAATTATTTACGAAAACAATTCAAACGGACAACACGTGTTAAGCGAGATCCAACGACTTACTAACCTTGGTATGGAAGGAAAATTATCGCTTAAAGAATCCTTAACCCAACGTATAGAATTATTACAGGCTAACCGTGATCATTTAGGTTCTGTGATTGAAGCTCTGCGCCATAAGGTGTCAAATTCAGTTATACGTAACAGAAGCTTTTTTAAGCAACATGCTGACGATATTTATATTATTTCAAATGGATTCAAAGAAATCATTATTCCTATAGTTCAAGAATATGGCATTAAACCGGAACATGTGTTGGCAAATACATTTCGGTTTGATCATAACGGAAAAATAATTGGCTTTGATGAAAAAGATGAACTTTGTGAAAACAAAGGAAAGGTCTTAAAAATCAAATCACTCAACTTAAAAGGTGAAGTCATCATGATTGGCGATGGTTATACCGATTATGAAACCATGCAAGGTGGAGCAGCAACTAAGTTTTATGCATTTACGGAAAATGTGAGTCGAGCCGTAGTTGTAGAAAAAGCGGATCGCTTAGCGCCTTCCTTAGATGAAATCTTATATGATTTATCATACAAAGCTTCTGTATCTTATCCTAAAAATAGAATCTCAGTTTTACTATTAGAAAACATCCATCCAGATGCAGTTCGTATTTTTGAGCAGGAAGGTTATAGTGTTGAAACCGTTAAAGGTTCATTAAGCGAAGATGAATTATGTAAACGCATCAAAGATGTGTCTATTTTGGGTATTCGATCTAAAACACAAATCACTCCTCGTATTTTAGATTGCGCTAATAAATTACATGCCATCGGTACGTTTTGTATTGGCACGAATCAAGTCAATTTAGATGAATGTTCTAAGCGAGGTATTGCAGTATTCAATGCGCCTTATAGTAATACGCGATCTGTAGTTGAACTAGCTTTAGGAGAAATGATCATGCTCATTCGTAATACCTTTGTGAAGAGTACTAAAATGCATCAAGGTATTTGGGATAAATCTGCTAACAACAGTGTAGAGATTCGTGGAAAAAAATTAGGCATTGTTGGTTACGGAAGTATCGGTGCTCAGTTTTCAGTTATTGCTGAGGCATTGGGAATGAAAGTATATTTTTATGACGTCATTGATAAATTGGCGTTAGGTAATGCTAAAAAATGTTCTTCACTGCAAGAGTTATTAGCATTGTCAGATGTTGTTACATTGCACGTGGATGGAAGAAAAGAGAATGCCAATTTAATTAACGAAACATCTTTTGAGCAAATGAAAGATGGCGTTGTGTTTTTAAATCTGTCTCGTGGACACGTAGTTGATTTGAACGCTTTAATTAAGAATCTTAAATCAGGAAAGGTAAGAGGTTCGGCAGTAGATGTATTTCCGGAAGAGCCTGCGAGTAATGACGAACCATTTATTTCTGAATTATGCGGATTGCCAAACGTGATTCTAACCCCTCATGTTGGAGGTAGTACAGAAGAAGCTCAATTAGATATTGGTAATTACGTTGCTCGTAAAATCATTCAATATATCAATACGGGTAGCACATTCGGAAGTGTGAACTTACCGGAGATACAATTACCTGAATTCCAAAGCGCACACCGCATCATGCACATTCATGAAAATGTGAAAGGTATTTTAGCACAGATCAATACTATCTTATTAGAATACGATAATAACATTGTTGGTCAGTATTTGAAAACCAACGAGAACATGGGATACGTGATTACAGATATTGATAATTTTCATAACACTGATTTAGAGAAGAGATTAAAAGATATTCCAAATACGATTCGTTACCGAATATTGTATTAATGTTTGGTAAATATTTTTAATCTCAATAATCAATTTGTAACATGATGCTTACGCCATTAGAAAATTCATTAGAAGGAACGCTGCATTCTGATCAAACGTTAAGAACGTTGTATGCAACGGATGCATCGGCTTATCGTGAGATGCCTTTAGCGGTAGCAATTCCAAAAACGAAAGAAGATATTCGTAAGATCATAAATTTTGCAAGAGAACAAAAGATTAGTATTATTCCAAGAGCAGCAGGTACTTCTTTAGCAGGGCAAGTAGTTGGTAACGGCATCATCGTTGATATCTCGAAGAACTTCACTAAAATTGTTGAGGTTAATGAAGAAGCACATTATGTGATTGTAGAACCCGGTGTTATTCGCGATGATTTAAACCATCATTTAAAACAGTTTGGGTTATTTTACGGACCAGAAACATCTACGAGTAACCGTTGTATGATTGGCGGTATGGTTGGTAATAACGCTTGTGGCGCACGATCAGTGGTGTATGGTTCGGCACGAGAACACTTAATTTCTATTAAAGGTTTTTTAGCTGATGGTAATGAAGTTGAGTTTGGGAGTTTAACCGAACAAGCATTTGAAGATAAATGTGCTGGAAAAAACGTTAGTGGTTTTTTAGAACAATCTATTTATCAGCAAGCAAAAATAGTGTTAGGAAATCCGGCGAACAGAAAATTATTTGATGATCATTATCCTAAGAAAACAATTCCTCGTAGAAATACAGGTTATGCCTTGGATTTATTAGCTGACACTGAACCTTTCGGAAATAGCAAAGAAACATTTAATTTTTGCAAACTCATTGCAGGTTCTGAAGGTACCTTGTTTTTTTCTACGGAAATAAAACTAAACTTAGTGCCTGCCTTAAAACCGTTTGCTGGTTTAGTTTGTATACATTTCAATAGCATCAATGAATCATTGAAAGCAAATTTAATTGCTTTAAAATATAAACCAGATAGTGTAGAGTTAATTGATCATTATATTTTAGAATGTACCAAAGAAAATATTGAACAAAGTAAAAATAGATTTTTTGTGCAAGGCGATCCTGCTGCTATTTTGGTAGTGGAGTTTTTAAAAGATTCTGCAGAAGAAGTTTTAGAAACTGCTAAGAAATTAGAAGAAGAATTACGTACATTAAATCTAGGGTTTCATTATCCTGTGGTATTGGGTGAAGACACAAGTAAAGTGTGGAACCTTCGTAAAGCAGGATTGGGATTATTATCGAACATCCCGGGAGATGCTAAAGCCGTTGCTGTGATTGAAGATACAGCGGTTGATGTAAATGACCTTCCGGATTTCATTGAAGACTTTAATAAAATATTGCAACAAAGAGGTTTACACTGTGTACATTATGCGCATGCTGCTACCGGCGAGTTACACCTTCGTCCGATCATTGATTTAAAAACGAAAGAAGGTACCGTTTTATTTAGAACCATCGCAACAGACATTGCTCACTTAGTGAAAAAATACAAAGGCTCGTTGAGTGGTGAGCATGGCGATGGACGATTAAGAGGGGAGTTCATACCTTTTATGTTAGGCGATGAAATTTATAAATTGTTTCAAGACGTAAAACATACTTGGGATCCATGGAATATTTTTAATCCGGGTAAGATTGTGAATACGCCTCCGATGGATACCTTTTTAAGATATACACCGGGGCAATTAACTCCTGAATTATCAACGTTATTTGACTTCAGTTCCAATAAAGGAATTGTGCGAGCAGCTGAAATGTGCAATGGCTCTGGTGATTGCCGTAAGACAGAAATTAGCGGAGGCACGATGTGTCCGAGTTATATGGCCACACGTAATGAAAAAGATTCAACACGTGCACGTGCTAATATATTGAGAGAAACAATTACGCATACGCAAAAAGCAAATCCATTTGACAATAAACAAATTTTAGAGGTTATGGATCTGTGTTTGAGTTGCAAAGGTTGTAAGTCGGAATGCCCCTCTAATGTGGATGTTGCGAAATTAAAAGCAGAAGCGCTTCATCAATATTATAAAGTAAATGGCGTTCCCTTACGAAGTAAAATTATTGGTAACACCACAAAAATAAATAAATTGTTTAGCCATACCCCTTGGTTATATAATGGAGTGATGAAAAGCCCTATCGGAGGATTGATCAAGCAAATGAGCGGTTTCTCCAAACACCGAAAGTTACCACAGTTAGCCAATCAAACTTTTTCGAGTTGGTTTAAGAAACATAAGCAAGAAGGTATTTATGAGAATGGAGCTGTGTATTTATATAACGATGAGTTTTTAAATTACAATGATGTAGCGATTGGTAAAACGGCTGTATTATTATTGAACCGTTTGGGATATAAAGTCATAGTGCCTGAATTAAAAGAAAGTGGTAGAACGTATTTATCGAAGGGCATGTTAGAACAGGCGCAAATATTGGCTGAAGCAAACGTTGCATTATTAAAAGACTTTGCTACTTCATCTCATCAATTAATAGGAATTGAACCATCGGCTATTTTAAGTTTCAGAGATGAGTATCCTGATCTATGCAGAGGAGAATTGAAAGTGATTGCGCAACAGTTAACTAAGAAAACGTTTTTGATCGAAGAATTTTTAGCTCAAGAGTTAGAAGCAGGAAGAATCAAGGCCTCACTGTTTACTGATAAGTTGGAGCGTGTGCGAATGCATGGACATTGTTTTCAAAAGTCTTTATCATCGTTAACGCCATTAAAGAAAATATTGATGTTGCCTAAAAACTACACCGTGCTTAATATTCCGAGTGGTTGTTGTGGTATGGCCGGATCTTTTGGTTACGAGAAAGAACATTATGATATTTCTATGCAAATAGGGGAGTTGGTGCTTTTTCCAACGATCAGGAAAGAAGAACAGGCAACCATTATTTCTGCATCCGGCACGAGTTGTCGTCATCAAATAGCTGATGGCACAGGTAGGCAAGCAAAACATCCGGTGGAGATTTTATATGAAGCCTTGGTTTAAACTGTTTGATTATACCTCTCCGGAATAGAAAGTAGCAACTCTCTGATCTCTTCGATGTTATCTGTCGTTACTAATTTCATGCGAGTGTCTTTAAAATGCTCAATCCCTTTAAAGTAATTGGTATAATGCGGTCGCATCTCTAAAACACCTAATTTAGGTCCTTTCCATTCGATCGATTTATCAAAATGAGCTAAGGCTACTTCAACACGATTTTCTATGGTTGGTTTTGTTAAATGTTCGCCTGTTTTAAAATAATGTTTGATCTCGTTAAATATCCAAGGATAGCCAATACTGGCACGACCAATCATCATACCATCTAAACCATATTTGTCTTTATACTCTAATGCTTTTTCGGGAGTTGTAATATCGCCATTGCCAAAAATGGGAATGTGCATGCGTGGATTGTTTTTTACGGCAGCTATTGGTTCCCAATTAGCAGACCCTTTATACATTTGAGCACGTGTTCGACCGTGAACAGTAAGGGCTTTAATACCAACATCCTGCAAGCGCTCAGCCACCTCCATAATATTAATCATGCTATCGTCCCAACCAAGGCGTGTTTTAACGGTAACGGGTAGGTTAGTTGATTTTACAACAGCTTTGGTTAAGCGCACCATTAAGTCTACATCTTTTAAAACACCAGCTCCGGCACCTTTACAAACAACTTTTTTTACAGGGCAACCAAAGTTAATGTCTAATATATCGGGTTGAGTAGCGTCAACTATTTTTGCCGACATAGCCATAGCTTCTTCATCGCCACCAAATATTTGGATACCAATTGGTTTTTCGTAATCAAAGATGTCAAGTTTTTTGCGGCTTTTGATGGCGTCACGGATAAGTCCTTCGCTACTAATAAATTCGGTATACATTAAATCGGCGCCATATTGTTTACAGACGTATCTGAAAGGAGGATCACTCACATCTTCCATGGGAGCTAATAATAAAGGAAAATCTCCTAATTCTATGTCTGCAATTTTTACCATAACAAGGGTGCAAAGGTATTAAATATTAAATCTCCCTGCTAATGCCTCTAGACTTTATTTAAAGACTCCTTCAATTAACTCCAGCCAGATTTTTGCCTGCGCAATATCATCTTTTTTATTCATCGAATTGCTTAAACGACTTTAGGACATAGATACCCAACTAAAAAAATAGGCTGTCTCAATTTGAGACAGCCTATTTTTTAATTAAAAGCTCAAGGCTTATTTATGTTTCTTATCGAAATCTACAACGATAGGAGTAGAGATACATAATGAAGAGTAAGTACCAATGATACGTCCTATTAATAAGGCGAAGATAAATCCTCTTATGCTTTCTCCTCCAAAGATGAAGATTACTAATAATACGAAGAATACAGTTAACGATGTTAAGATAGTACGACTTAATGTGCTATTTAATGCATAGTTAATTAAGGTTATACGTTCTTGTCCACCTGCATCTTCTTTACCACTGTCAGCTAAACGCTCACGGATACGGTCAAATACAACAACTGTTTCAGTCATGGTATATCCCATAACTGTTAAGATAGCCGCGATAAAGTCTTGCCCAATCTCTAAGTTTAATCCAGCAAATACGCCATCTAAAATTGTGTAGAAGG
This sequence comes from uncultured Bacteroidota bacterium, assembly GCA_903834765.1. Taxonomy (GTDB): domain Bacteria; phylum Bacteroidota; class Bacteroidia; order B-17B0; family Aurantibacillaceae; genus UBA4416. The sequence goes on along the minus strand of CAILKE010000025.1, from coordinate 75,914 downwards.
ATAATACCACTAACACGTCATGGAATAAAGCCACAACTGCACCTAAACCATATTGCCATTTTTTGAAACGTACAACAATGTAAACGAACATAATTAAACAAGAGAATAAGATGGCACCATATGCGCCGTATAAAATATCGGTTGCAATGGTTGGTCCTACTTTTTGCTGACTTACAATTTCGTGTTTAGCAGGCAAGGTGTTTAATCCGTCTTCTAATGATTTTTCTACTTCAGTATCAACTGTTGCAGAGTTATCAGTTACACGGAAAGAAGTTGTGATTTTTAATTTGTTAGCACTACCAACAGTCTTAACTTCTAAACTGGCGTCTTTAAATACATTACCTAAGGCTTTTTTCACGTCTTCTGTGTTCATATCTTTATCAAACTGAACTTGGTATGTACGACCTCCTTTGAAGTCAACACCTAATTTGAAGCCACCGTTTTTGAAATAGAATACTACACCTAATGCAATGATAACAGCAGATATAGCATAGTATACTTTACGACGACCAACAAAATCAAAGGTGATGTTTTTGAAAGCACTACGAGTATATGTGTTATCAAATGGTACAGGCATTTTGCGCTCTAACATCCATTCGAAAATAACACGTGTAATTAATATAGCTGAGAATAAAGAAGCTCCAATACCGATTAATAATGTAGTTGCAAAACCTTGCACCGGTCCTGAACCAAACACCATTAAGATAATAGCTAAGATTGCTAAAGTTACGTTAGAGTCAATAATAGAACTCATTGCGTGTTTAAAACCTTCTTTAATAGCTAACTGTGTATTTTTACCTAATGCGAGTTCTTCACGCACACGCTCAAAGATTAGGATGTTGGCATCCACCGCTAAACCAATGGTTAATACGATACCGGCAATACCAGGTAAAGTTAACACCGCGTTCATAGATGTAAGTACACCCATAATAAAGAACATATTAAATAATAAAGCAATATTGGCAACCATACCTGCCTTATTGTAGTACATGAACATGAATACTAAAATCACTAATAACGCAATTCCAAAAGAGGTTAAGCCTGAATCAATAGCTTCTTGACCCAAGGTAGGACCAACAACACTTTCTTCAACGATACGAGCTGGAGCTGGTAATTTACCTGCACTAAGCACAGCTGCTAATGTTCCAGCTTCTTCAACAGTAAAGTTACCAGTGATTTGAGATTGACCGCCTTTAATTTCTCCATTAACTGTTGGAGCTGAATAAACCATGTTATCCATTACAACAGCAATTGAACGACCTTTTTTATCACCTTGAGGTGAATTAGCTTTAGTTAATTTAGCCCAGTTAGCAGCAGCTTCACCTTTCATGGTCATACTAATGTATGGGTGACCACCGCTTTGCGCATCAAAATCAGGACGAGCATCAGAAATAATATCACCAGACATAGCTGCTTTACCGCTACGGTCAGTAATTCTGATCGCATATAAGTCAAATGTCTCCACTTGGTTTGGAGCTTCGCCACGTAATTCTGGTTTAGCACCCCACATAAATTTCAATTTAGATGGGAAGATCGCTTTAACCTTATCCATACGTAAGTACTCGTTAATTTTAGCAGTATCTTGTTTAAGCGCATAACCAACAGTTGGTCCTGGGATATAAGCATATCCTTTAGATTGTTGATCTTGGTATACTGCTGCTTTTAATGGAGAATATAAGGAGTAAAGAGGGAAACGTTTCATGAAGTTTTCATAAGCCGTATCTTGTTTAGCTGAAGCTGGTTTAGCGGAAAGGTTTGCTAATTTAGCAATAGAGTCTTTTACTTTTGAAGAATCTCCATTAGCAGTAGCTTCTTTTACTTTAGAAGAATCACCAGCTATAGCTGCTGTATCTTTAGATGTTTCAAAATCAGGATATAAAATAGATTTGATTTTGTTATTTGCTTTTTCGAAGAAAGGAGCAACTTCTTGGTTTTCGTAAGTTTCCCAAAACTCTAAGTTAGCAGTACCTTGTAATAATTCACGAACACGGGCTTTATCTTTTACACCAGGTAATTCAACTAAGATACGACCTGTGTTTCCTAATTTTTGAATATTAGGTTGCGCCACACCAAAACGGTCAATACGAGAACGGAAAGTTTTTTCGGAATTAGAAATAGACTCAGAAACTTTGGTTTTAATAAAAGCAATAACTTCTTCGTTAGTAGCGTTAAAGTTAACAGCATTTTTTAACTCTATCGTTTGAAATAATTGTGCTAATTTACCTTGAGGTGCATTTTTACGATAAGTTTTTTCAAATAAGGTTAAGAAGTCATCGTTATTACCAACACCCATATTTTTTTGAGCTTCAATAATTGATGCATTGAATGCTGCATCGCTATTGTTGTTTGATAAATTCTTAACGATGTCCGCTACCGAAATTTCTAAGGTAACATTCATACCACCACGTAAATCCAACCCTAAGTTGATTTCGCGTTTTTTACACTCTTCATAGGTATAGCTTGCAATCAATAAATCGTAAACTGGTTGTTTTTTTAATGAATCTAAATATCTATCAACTAATTTCAAGCTAATTGAATCGATATAAGATGCTTGTTTAGTAGCATCTCCACCAGCATATTTTGTAGCGGCAGATTGAACTCCAGCAGAACCAGTAACGCCAGCAGCGTAGTCTTTAGCGTCTGTTTCTACACTATGGGTTATCCAAGTGAATGATAAATAAAAAATACACGCTAAAGCTAAAAGAATAGCGAAAATTTTGATGGCACCTTTGTTTTGCATAAAATTGGTATTATATCTAAAAATTAAGGTTGCAAATATAACTTTATACCTTTTATAAAGCAAATTAATTTAGTGTTGATTATGAGTGGGTTAGGGATTATGTTGTTTCATAATTAAAAGATGGACTATCAGTATTATATAGAAAATTGATATATTTAACTGTTATTAACTCTATGAAAAAGTATATGAAGTTTGTGCTGACTTTTGGATGTTTGCTTTTAGGATTTAATATGAGCAGCCAAGTAAAATGCACTATGACCTTAAAATCAGACTCTTGTGCTTTGCAACTTTCTAATAAAAAAGAGTTGGTTGAATTAATTTCTATAGTCATCAAAAATAATTATCAGGTCCAGTTTATTAAACACAACAAAACAACGTATTTGAAATTAATTATTAAAAATGATTTGGGTTATGGAAGAACGTGTTCGCTCATGCTTTATTCAACTAAAAAACAATATTACACTAAATCAATTACCTTACAGCCGATAGATAAAACATCGGCCTATTTTTTATTGGAGATAAATTCAAATTACCTGAAAACGATGATGGATAATGGCTTAACGTCGATTGTGTTTTGCGAAAATTCGGAATTTGTAATTCCTAAAGCAGACTCGGAATTAGTGAAACAAGGAGCTGCTTGTTTTTATGACGCAGTGACGGTGAAGTAGGAATAAACTATTTTTTTATTTGCTGTCAAGCGAAGAGTTAAATTGTCGAAGTCATGCTGAACTTGTTTCAGCATCTCAGCCCCCAAAACATTTTTAGTACTGAGACCCTGAATCGAGTTCAGGGTGACGGTAATCTGTCACATCGTCCCGATAGCTATCGAGCGAAGTCGAGATGTACTAATTGGTTCTCGACTTCGCTCGAACTGACATTGGACTATTTAATAAATGTATTTAGTATAACTTTTATAAGAGTTGGAGACTATTTAATCTTACTAATAGCTTCAATCGTTTTTAAAGAAATAATATCCCAATTAAATTGAGTCTTAACTAACTCTAGGGAGCTTTGTTTTTTTGAAGCCAAGGTTGAGCAGGTCAATGCTTCGCTTATTGCAATATTTAATTGTTCTTGATTTAAAGGCTCTATCAGCCAACCATTTTTATTACTCACCATAGAGGATATAGCTCCAACGTTTGTAGCGATAATAGCTAATCCGCTAGCCATCGCTTCTAAAATAACATTAGGGAAACCTTCGCTCCAACTAGGACATACTAACACATCAGCTTGTTGTAAGATCTGCTTGATGTGTTTGGTGTCTCTTAATTCACCATGATAAATGATAGAAGGATGTTTGAGTTTAAGTTCTTCCGGAATTGGCCCAATGAAATCAAATTGAAAGGTTTGTTTTTGAGAAATGAGTTGTTGTAAGGCGTTGTTTAATTCAACGATGCCTTTGCGTCTTTCGGCTCTTCCCAAAAAAACAAATTTGGTAAAGTGCTCTTTATGAGAGGCAATGGTAGGACTAATGAAATCAACTTCTACTCCTGATGGTATTTCGATGATTTGTTTTGGTTTGACTCCTATAGCTTGAATAATGGAAGTGATTTTTCCTCCATACGAAAAAACAACGTCGGCTTGTTGCGATATTTTCTTGACAAATGATTTTAATAACAACTGTTGCAATTTAGCTTTTACTTCAGGCGCTATTTGAAACATTTCGTAGCCATGGAAATTAACACCAACCGGGCAACAGCTAATAGTTCCTTTATGTTTTTCGGAAATTAATTTCCAACCACTAAAGCCCTTAGTATAAATGAAGTCATAACTCGATAGCTGCGATTTAATGATTTTAAAAGCCAAGCAAGAGTATCTGTAAGAATTGTATATGTAATGCCCAGGAAATTTAACCGATGTTGGAAATTGAATAACAATGGAGTTGATATACGATTGCTCTTCATTAGTAAAAAATTCTAAGTGCTTGATATCGAAATCAGAATGATTGTAATGAATTAAATCAACCTGAATCTGATGTTTAGCAAAATACTTAGCTAAGTAAAAAGAATGTTTTTGCATGCCTCCGATCACGTAAGGTGAAATTCCATCGGTTATTAAGGCAATTCGCATTTATATTAAGTAAATTATTTATCGAAGGGATACTTCACGTACGTTACTTTAAAATAAGGTTTGAAAGCTGTATTGTTTTTACCGCCAATAATTATCCGTTCAGATCGGTTATCGCGTCTAATAACAGTAGATCGGCTAGGAGTTGCATTTACCAAGTAAAAGCCATAATTCACTAATTTTTTAGTTATTATTTGTTGCATTTGTCGTGCAATATTAAAAACATACTGTTTGTTGGTGGCATCGTAATTACCTCCGTATTTCACAAAATCACTGGCTTCTAATTGATCTATGACTAATAATTCGGTTCCATCGGAAGCACAAGCAATTAAGGCTAAGTCAGCAGGCACTCCATAATACGTGTTAATGTTTGAATCATCCATTTTAACAATAAGCTCAGCACGGTTAATGGAAACATTTACTGAGTCTGCGAAGTTTTGAATAGTTGGTAAATACACTCTTACTCTAGTGCCACCAAAACTATTTAAAAATACATTAGTATTTCCTTTTATAGTATCGCCGTTTAATTGTGAATATAAGTTTTGAGTTGCACCTGAAGTATAGTTGTGTTCAATATGATTAAAGCGCAATGCATCGCTTCCTCTAAAGGTAAATAGAGCCGTTTGTCCTTTACTGCTTGCTGAAGTTCCGTTATGGTAATATAATTTTACACCAGATAAATCATCATCTAAATCAAAACGGCGAATGGAACCACTGCCTGCACTTCCTACAGGGTTTTTAGCAGAAATATAAAAGCCTTTATAGGCATTTTGAAAGGCTGTATTATTAGTAAGATTGGCTTCTGTTTGCAGAATATATTGAGCAAAGTTGTAATCGAGAGGGAGTACAAGGCAATATACACCGCTTCTAACCAGTATTTTCCCTCCAAAGTTTATATTACTGTTAGATTTTGAAAGAGTAGAATTGGTATGATATAAAGAGTCGGTGCTTAACTTATCATTCAATAATTGAACATTGAAATTTAAAGCAGTATTGGTATCGCCTGCAAATTGACCAACAAAACGGATAATTAATTCAGCAGAGTCTAAAACTGGGTTAACGCCAAATGAGACGTTTGTTAAATTATTAATTATTGAAAAATTAGTATAAATGCTAGCTTCTGTTGTCCCAAAGATTGGATCTTGAGTGCTTCCTAAAAATTTATATTGATCGCTATAACTTCGCACATAGTCTACTTTTTGGGTGTGCATAAATAGTGAAGTAGAGTCTGTAATAGTTACACCTAATAAATCATTTGAAGGCTGAATATCCAAACCTAAAATGCTATTGTCATCTTGTTTTTTACAAGAAAAAAAAAGTATAAATCCTGAAATTAAAATACCTAAGATAAGTTTATTCATATATAAATTTAAAAACGCATAATTACTTAAAATTATGCGTTTAAAATAGTTAAATTATTAAAAAGAATTAAATCGTGATTAAATAAGATAATCAGAGATAATTTTAATCTGCTAATACAGTGCTATCTTCAAGAACTAAGTCGTAAAATTCGTTATAAGAATCAGCATATTCTGCTTCACCTTTAAATTCTAATACAGGCTTACCTGATTTTTTAGCGTATTTCACTAACTCTTCGTTTATTTTTTCGCAACCAAATGAAATGCCATCAGAATGGTCGATTGCTAATTTCATTAAATTAATGTAAGAAGCTTCCTCGATGTGTTTTAAATCTTTTTTAGTAACACCGTCGATAATTGCCTTATCAATTATTTTTTTATTTAAAACTTTGGTATATTCTTCATCGTAAATGGTAAAGATAACTTTAGCTTCTGCAAACAAAGGATCTTCGATAAATGCCTTTTTTACGTATAAAGGTGTAAGCCCTGTAAACCATCCTTGGCAATGAATAATATCAGGAGACCAGCCTAGTTTCTTAACTGTTTCAATAACTCCACGGTTGAAAAACACTAATCGCTCATCGTTATCATCAAAATATTTCCCAGTAGCTTTATCAGTTAATGTAGCTTTACGATGAAAATAGTCATCATTATCAATAAAATATACCTGCATACGAGCAGTAGGAATAGAAGCAACTTTAATAATTAAAGGATGATCGGCATTATTAATCACAATATTCATTCCTGATAAGCGAATAACTTCATGCAATTGGTGACGTCTTTCGTTGATATTGCCATATTTAGGCATAAAAGTTCTTATTTCTTTACCTCTTTCTTGTATAGCTTGAGGTAATCTTCGAGCTATTTTTCCAATGTGGGTTTCATCTAAATAAGGAGTAATTTCTTGCGACACAAATAAAACTCTAGCTTTTCTCATATAATTTAGGATTAGGTAAATATTAAATTAAGAACATACAAAAGTAATAAAAAAAAAGCCATATATCAAAGTATTATTTAGCTTTGGAGCGATTTATTTACAAAACAGTTCAATTATGCAGGTATTTCAACAAATTAGTGAAGTAAAAACATATATCCTATCTCAAAAACAACAAGATAAGACCATTGGCTTTGTTCCAACTATGGGAGCGCTGCATCAAGGACATATTTCTCTGATTGTCCAATCAAAAAAAGAGTGTGATATAAGCGTATGTAGCATCTTTGTTAATCCTACTCAATTTAATAATGCGAATGATTTATCGCGTTATCCTCGAACGCCTGAACTTGACATACAGCTATTAGAACAAGTAGGTTGCGATGTTTTGTACATGCCTGATGTAAAGGATATTTATCCTACAACGGATACTCGACAATTTAATTTTGGATACTTAGATACAATTTTAGAAGCTGAACATCGCCCAGGACATTATAATGGAGTAGGGCAGGTCGTTAGTATTTTATTAAAAGGCATAGAACCTGATAAAGCTTTTTTTGGAAGTAAGGATTATCAGCAGGTAATGGTTGTTAAATCTTTAGTAGATCAATTAAACCTTCCTGTAGAAATTATTTCTTGTCCCATTTTACGTGAAAATGATGGATTAGCGATGAGTTCTAGAAACATGCTTCTAACACTAGAAGAAAGAAAAATTGCGAAGTTAGTTCCAAAGATGATGGAAGAATCTAGGGAAATAGCCAAAAAAAATGGTATTAGTGCGGCAAAGTCATACATACATAATGAGGTTGCTAAAGTTTCAATTATGAAATTAGATTACTATGAAGTTTGTAACGCTGATACATTAGAACCTTTAACTGCTCTAAAGCCGACTCAACAAGCTATTTCTCTTATTGCCGTATTTGTTGGTAACATTCGATTAATTGATAATTGGATGATAGATTAGTTTCAACTAAAATATTATTTTTGAACTTTTCAAACCTATAAAACTTATGTCAACTATTAAACCCGAAGATTTTTTTAAAAACGTTATATCTCACAGTAAAGAGTATGGCTTTATTTTCCCTAGTTCCGAAATTTATGATGGCTTAAGCGCTGTTTATGATTATGGGCAAATGGGTGTTGAGCTTAAAAAGAATGTTCGAGATTACTGGTGGAAGGCAATGGTGCAAATGCATGAGAACATAGTGGGTTTAGATGCTTCGATATTTATGCATCCAACTACTTGGAAGGCTAGTGGACACGTAGATGCTTTTAACGATCCATTGATTGATAATAAAGATAGTAAGAAGCGTTACAGAGCCGATGTACTAATCGAGGAACATGTTGCTAAGATTGAAGATAAAATCAATAAAGAAGTTGAAAAAGCTGCCAAGCGTTTTGAAAATTTTGATGCGACGATGTTCAAGTCAACAAACACGCGCGTTGTAGAGTATCAACAAAAAATAGATGAGATTAATGCACGTTTTAAAACAGCCTTGAACGATAATAATTTAGAAGAGGTTAAGCAGATCATTGTTGATCTTGAAATCGTTTGCCCAATTAGTGGCTCTAAAAACTGGACAGATGTTCGACAGTTTAATTTAATGTTTAGTACCTCTATGGGTGCGGTAACTGATGAATCGAATATTATTTATTTACGTCCGGAAACTGCTCAAGGTATTTTTGTAAATTACTTGAATGTACAAAAAACTGGCCGCATGAAAATTCCTTTTGGTATTGCGCAAACAGGTAAAGCCTTTAGGAATGAAATTGTTGCTCGTCAGTTTATTTTCCGTATGCGTGAGTTCGAACAAATGGAAATGCAGTTTTTTGTTCGTCCAGGAACTGAAATGCAATGGTATGAGTATTGGAAAAAGGCACGTTTGAATTGGCACTTATCTTTGGGCTTAGGCTCTGACAAATATCGATTCCATGATCATTTAAAATTAGCTCATTATGCAAATGCAGCATGCGATATAGAACATAATTTCCCTTTTGGATTTAAAGAATTAGAAGGGATACACTCTCGTACAGATTTCGATTTAAAACAACACGAACAATTTTCAGGAAAAAAATTACAATACTTCGATCCCGAATTAAATGAATCGTATGTGCCTTATGTGGTTGAAACTTCGGTTGGTTTGGATCGTTTGTTTTTATCTATTTTATCTTCTGCATTAAAAGAAGAAGCATTAGAAGGAGGTGATACAAGAACAGTATTAAGTTTACCTTATGCTTTAGCACCTTATAAAGCAGCTATTTTTCCATTAGTAAAAAAAGACGGCTTACCTGAATTAGCAGAAAAAATTATGAAGGATCTGAAGTTTGATTTCATGGTAGCTTATGATGAAAAAGATACAGTTGGAAAACGTTATAGACGACAAGATGCTATTGGTACGCCATTCTGCATTACCATCGATCATCAAAGTTTAGAAGATAATATGGTTACTATTCGAAACAGAGACACCATGAAGCAAGAGCGCTTAAGTATTGATTCGTTGCACGCATTTTTAACTCAACACACAAGTTTGCAAAGTTTATTGAAGACATTGTAAGTTGATAGTTTAATTATAATAAAAAGGAAGCATTTGCTTCCCTTTTATTTGTGTTAATTTTTGAATGATTATTACTTTAATCCTTTAATTTGCTGAGCATGTTCTTTTGTTTTTACCTCTGTAATCACATGCTTAATGATTGCTTTTTCATTGATAATAAAGGTTGTACGAATGATACCATCATAAATTTTTCCCAAAAATTGTTTGGTTCCCCATACGTCATAATCTTTTATGATTTTCATATCTGTATCTGCTAATAAGGAAAAAGGGAGTTCAAATTTATCAGCGAATTTTTTGTGCATTTTTTCATCATCAGCACTTACGCCTATTACTACATAATTTTGTTTAGTGAAATAGTTATGCTCATCACGTAAACTACATGCTTCCATAGTGCAACCAGGCGTATTATCCTTTGGATAAAAGTAAAGTACTATATTTTTGCCTTTAAAATCGGCTGATGAAATAACTTTACCATGCTGGTCTTTTGCTTTAAATGCAGGTGCTTTATCGCCTATTTTTAATTTGGTTTGATGTGCGACAAACTTGGTAGTTTTTTCTGTTACTTTAGTTTTAGTTATTGATTTAGTATCTATCTTTTTATCCGAGGTAATTTTTTTTACACTAGGCTTAGTTAGCTTTTCTGTTAAAGGTTTGCTTGATACTTTTTTACTGCTTGCTTTTTTAGTGATTATTTGTTTCTTAGCCATATTTTCTTTTTTTTCAAGTAACGATTGAGATTTATTTTTGTTTAGAACATTTGTTTTAAAATACTGGCACCATTCTGTTAATGGGCAGATTTCACATTTAGGTGAACGTGCTAAACAAGTATAACGCCCATGTAAAATGAGCCAATGATGCGCTGTAGCAACATGTTCATTTGGAATATGTTTAATTAACTGCATTTCGCTTTGCAAGGGCGTTTTGGCGTTTGTTAAACCAATTCGATTTGATACTCTAAAAACATGTGTATCAACAGCCATGGCTGGTTTTTTATAAACGACAGAGGCAACTACATTTGCTGTTTTACGTCCAACACCCGGTAGTTTCACTAACTGATCAATTTCGCTTGGAACAATTCCATTAAAATCATGTATTAACATATTAGCCATGCCCACTAAATGTTTGGCTTTATTATTTGGATAGCTTACACTTCTGATATAATTGAAAATAGTATCAGGACTAGCAGCCGCAAGGGCTTCAGCGTTTGGATAATCTTTAAATAATTTTGGAGTTACTTTGTTGATGCGAACATCGGTGCACTGTGCAGAAAGAATAACTGCTACAATTAGCTCGTATGGATTATTATAGTGGAGTTCTGTTTCGGCAACAGGAACGTTCGTTTTAAAATAATTAATAACTCCTACGTAACGTTCTTTTATTGTCATTTTAAGATGTATTACATTTTAAATAAGCCATATTTCAGAATACAGAAAATGGCTCTAAATCCATCTTTCCAGCCTATTTTTTTTCCTTCTTCATAAGTTCTTCCATAATAAGAAATACCTACTTCATATATATGAAGGTCTTTGATACGTGAAATTTTTGCAGTTACTTCTGGCTCAAATCCAAAACGATTTTCTTTTAATGCTATACCCTTGATAATGTCAGCTCTAAATAATTTATAGCAGGTTTCCATATCTGTAAGGTTGAGGTTGGAAAACATGTTAGACATCATTGTGAGCATTTTATTGCCAATAGAATGCCAGAAGAATAAGATACGATGAGGTTTTCCGCCAATGAAACGGCTGCCATACACTACATCAGCAAAGCCATTTAAAATTGGTTTGAGTAAAATAATATATTCTTCGGGATCGTATTCTAAGTCGGCATCTTGAATGATGATATAATCACCACTTGCTTCCTTGATACCAGTATGAAGCGCAGCACCTTTACCTTTATTAAACTCGTGTTTACGGTATTGTATATTGAAATCAGAATTTTCAGATTGGTATTTTAAAATAGCTTCTTCTGTATTATCTTTTGAGCAATCGTTTACAATGATAATTTCCTTATCAACTCCCTCGGGAAGTTTAACTGCCTTAATTTTATTTAAAATTAAATGAATGGTTCTGCCCTCGTTATATGCAGGAATTACAATAGATAATAACATAAGCGCAAATATAATATTTTTTTGTATAAAGACTTTTTAAAGAAATAGCTATAACAAAATAAAAGGCGAAAATATCGCCCTTTATTTTATTTAATATGATTTTTTAATTTTAGTCAATTCCTTGTTTTTCAAGGTTACTATTTCTTTTGCTGTAAAGGAAGTAAATGATTAATCCAAGTCCTAACCAACCTATTGAAAATAATTGAGCATCTTTATCTAATTTATACATTAAATAAGTATTAATAAAAATACCACAAACGGCAATTACAGGAAGAGCAGGAACTTTGAAGTTTCGCTTCAAATTAGGCTGTCTAACTCTTAATAACCATACTGCGATACAAACCATTGTAAAAGCGAATAATGTACCAAAACTGGTCATGTCGGCTAATGTACTTATAGGTGTAAATCCAGCAACCATTGCAATTATTACGCCTAAAAATATTGTATTTTTATATGGCGTTTTATTTACTGGATGTAATTCAGAAAAGAATTTAGGTATTAAACCATCTTTTGACATTCCCATAAATATGCGCGATTGCCCCAACATCATTACCATAAGTACTGAAATTAAACCTACAGTTGCGGCAATAGTAATAAGAAATACTGCCCAAGGCATTCCCGCTATTTCAAAAGCCATAGCTACCGGTGCTTTAATCGCATTAGGATATTTTCCCATTGGATCAAAATCCTTATAATTCATCATTCCTGTTAGCACCAATGACACTAAAATGTATAATGCTGTGCAAACCATTAGTGATGTAATGATAGCAAATGGAACATCTTTCTTAGGGTTAATAGCTTCTCCAGCTTGAGTAGATACGGCGTCGAATCCAACATATGCAAAAAAGATTGCAGCTGCTCCTGATATGATACCATTCCAACCATAAACGAAGCGGCTTTCTCCATGATCTAAAATTGTAGTTTCATCAGGGATAAATGGAACCCAGTTAGCTGTATTAATACAAAATGCACCTACTATAATTACAAATAATACAGCTGCAATTTTTATAATAACAATCACATTATTTGCTTTTGCTGCTTCTTTAGTGCCTTTAACTAATAATGCTGTAACTAATAAAACAATTATTGTTGCAGGTAAATTCATAGAAAATCCAGAACCTGCATAACTACCAGGATCCTGAGTTAACCAATCAGGAATATGCAAATGAATTAATCCTAAAAATTTATTAAAATAGCCACTCCAACTAACGGCTACCGTCATTGAACCCATTGCGTATTCAAGCACTAAGCCCCAACCAATAATCCATGCAAACATTTCGCCGATGGTACCATAAGCATATGCGTAAGCAGAACCTTCAACAGGTATCATACTCGCAAATTCACTATAACAAAGTGCTGCAAATACACATGCAATTCCAGCAATTATGAAAGATAACGCTAAGGCTGGACCAGCATGAAAATAAGCTCCAGTTCCCGTTAATACAAATATTCCACCACCAATGATTGCTCCAATCCCAATGGCTGTTAAACTCCATTTACCAAGAACTCTTTTAAGCTCACTTTTTTTCATATCTGCCTCAAAGGCTGATACAGGTTTTATTCTCCAAATTGACATAAATTTTCCTTTTTAAATAATATTTTAAATTGATAGTATCATTCAAATATATATTATTTTATTGAATAAACGAAAATTGAAATACTATACATTGTAAATTACATTTATTACTTTAGCATCGTGGAAAACTTAGAAGAAGAATATAAAAATTCAAATCAATCGGGTATTTTACCTAAGCCAGTTTTTGTGCAAGATAAAAAAAATTGGATGCGCAAATCGGTTATTAGTATTGCCATTTATGCCTTCATCTTTATGGTAATTTTAAAAGTGGAACCAATCTATGGTGCTGCATTGCTTATTGTTTTATTAATTCATGAGTTGGGACATTTTTTTGCGATGAAAGCGTTTAATTATTCTAATCCTAAATTATTTGTTTTACCCATGTTAGGTTCATTTGATTCAGGACAAAAAAGTGTAATTACGCAACGTCAAATGAGTGTGGTTATATTATCGGGACCCGTTCCGGGTATTTTAATAGGTATAGGTTTATTGATATTTAACTATTATTATATGAATGAAAAAGTAGAAATGTTGGGTGAGATTTTTATGGGGTTAAACTTTTTCAATCTTCTTCCTTTTATGCCCTTAGATGGTGGAAGACTTTTGGAAATTATCTTTATTAAACAAAATCATAGAATAAGAGTTGTATTTACAATAATATCTATTTTATTTTTATTATTTTTCACTATAATGTTTCAAAATGCTTTCTTTTTAATCATACCTATTTCTATGGTTTTTGAGCTAATCTCGGAAATTAAAAATCAAAAGATTCGCGATTATTTAACACAGGAACACATTAATTATATGACTGAATATAAGAATTTACCAGATAAAGATTATTGGATTATAAGAGATTGTATCTTATTGTCTTTTCATAGACGCTATGCTATGGTTGAAGCAGGTATTTATCAGTACACATTAATTGAAGCGAATATTATGCAACACGTTAGTTCTATAATTAAAACACCAGTAACTAAAGATTTAAAAATTATTGGTAAGGCTTTGCTGCTAATAATTTTTTTTTCATTTTTAGGTTTACCTCTTATCTATTATGTGCCAAAGGCAATTGAAGCTATGCGATCAGTTGCTTTGTTAACTAAGTAATTTATTAAAATGATGAAAAAAATATTCACCTTTATTTTGCTATTAGCTTTTGGTTCAAGTAGTTTTTCTCAATCACTTGATTTCACTATGCTTAGAGCCATAAATAAAAATGACCAACCTAATTGGGATAAAACGATGCGCATTACTTCTACCTCAATTTATCCTGTAATGGTTGCAGCTCCAACCACACTTCTCTTATCTGGTTATATTAATGATGACAAGATTATGATGCGTAATGGTGTAAAAACAATTGCTGCTATAGGATTATCGGTTTTATTAACAACGAGTTTAAAATATAGTTTTAAGCGCGAACGTCCATTTCAGCAATATCCTAATGATATTATTAAACGAGATGATGTAGGTGGTTTTTCCTTTCCATCGGGGCATACTTCTGTTTCTTTTGCTACTGCAACTGCTCTTACCTTGTCTACAAAAAAATGGTATGTAGCAGTTCCAGCTTATTTATATGCGTGTTTTGTAGGATATTCTCGCATGCGTTTGGGTGTTCATTTTCCAAGTGATGTTTTAGGAGGTATAGTGGTAGGTATAGGATCCTCTTTGCTTGTTTGGCAAGCAGATAAGTGGTTGAAGAAAAATTAGTATTATACCAACAACCAATTCATTTATAAATTATCGTACCATGATCTTTGACGAGGTATTTTAATATCACTTAACATGCTCGATTTTAAACTAATGGTTAGGCTGTAACTTTTTCTGAAACCAAACGGAACCCAATCTATACGGGCTTGCCAGCATTTCAAATCTCTACCAACATTAAAGCTGGTGTAGCTTAAATTGTGTGTTGTAAAATCATAGCCGCTTGTTAAGCCCAGTTTCCAATATTTAGTAACGGCAATATCCCCACTAAAATTAAGTGTTTGTACTTTTTTTAACACGCTGGTTGTTTTATCAAAAGTGATATTATAATACACATTCAAATTCCAAGGCAAATTGTTTTGCTGACTTTGAGCGGTATTAGTAGCAACTGCACCTTGCTCGGAACCATTTGTTAAATCAGGCTTTTTAACACGCATGGATTGCAACGTGTTTGAGCTAAAAGATGCTGTCAAAGCTATGTTTCCTAATGTAAAACGGGCTAACTTTCCACTTGTATTGATACTATATTCTTTAGTTCGATGGGCTGTATTTGGATCGAAATTATATGGATCAAAGGTTGAACCAAATACAACATCAAAAAACTTCCAAATTTTTGTACGACCACTCATGCTAATGTTTGTCATTTTAAAACTATCTGCTGCAAAGTTGTAAGAACCACTAAAGCTGAGGTTTTGCAATAATACTATTTTTTTATCTACGTAACCTGTATCTGTTTTTTTACGAATTTTTGCTTCTAAATTATTATTCAAATTAACTCCTAAGCTATTTTGAGTTCCAATGGCTGGCCCTCCAAACAAGGTGTTTTCAAATACACTGTATTTTGTTTTTCTTTTATTGGTAGTATCTGATATCACATCTTTCCAAAAACCATATTGAGTTTCTCCAAAATTAGGGCGGTAGGTGTAGTTTAATGTTGGGATTAATAAATGCCTGATTTGTTTGATATGCTTACTTTTAAAAATATAATCCATAAAAAACTTTGTAGTTAATGCGGTACTAAAATTAGCATCATAACCAGTTTTAAAGTTTTTATCAGTTGTAGAAACAATTTTATTAGTTGTAAAATCCAGTTCTTTGTTTTGAGTTTTTGTATACATCACAGCACTCAAATTTAAAGCCGGTGTTAAGGTAAAATATTTGAATACCGTTAGATTAGTTGAGATTGGTAAGCTATGCCTAGCACCGTATTTTATGCTATCTCCAATGTTTCCTTTAAAAATAGAAGTATCTCTGCCCGACAAAGTATTTTTTGCCTCAAATAAATAACTAATACCTATTTTATCAAGTGCATTTTGTTTAATTCGCCCTTCTCTTTTGAATGGATAAAAACGATTAATGTTAAAGGTCAATTCTGGAAATGAAATATTCATGATATGTGTGGCCGTATTTTGATCATGTCTTGCATTGATGCTTAAAGAGGCTGATTTGAAGCTTTTTGTAAAATTGATATTAGACTGAAAGGTATTGGTTAAATATTGCCCAGTATTGATTGAATTGTATTTATTAAAATTTGACGTTTTGATGTTAACATCACTACTAAAGCGAATAGTGGGATTGCTTTTTTGATCCTGAGTATGGCGCCATGTAATAGAAATATCCTGCTGTTTAGCTATAGAATTAGGAATTTCTTTTTCACCTGTTTTAAATTGAGAGTAACCTAACGATAAAGCCCCAGAATATTTATAATTTACTTTGTAATTATTAATGGTTCTTAATCCAAAACTTCCATTACTATATATATCACCACGGATAGTCATATCTGTTTGGTCGCTGATGCCCCAATAAAATCCACCGTCTTTTAAGTAAAAGCCTAAAGCTTCGCTATTACCATAAGTTGGAATTAATATGCCCGAATGGCGTTTTTTTGTATTGGGAAAATATCCAAAAGGTAAACCTAAAGGAGTAGGGACACCTCCAATTTCAAGGTACATGGGGCCGGTAATGATTTTATCGTTTGGAATTATTTTGGCTAATTTTGCTCTGAATACGGTTCTTGCATCTTTGAATTCACAAGGGATGCATCGTAAGTTCTTCATATAAACCACATTATTACTGTCTTTTTTTACTTCACTACCCAATAATAATAGATCGCCTTCTTTGGTTTCTATATCATAAATTTTACCTTTTTTAGTTTTTAAATTATATACCATTTTGCGACAAGCAATTTCTTGTGAACCGTCCTTAAATATTGGCGTTCCTGATTCTACACCCATACTATCCTTTTTGCCATAGGCAGTAATGGTGTTTTTTGCATTATCAATTTCTATAAATTCCGATTTCAGATTCATCGTTTGGTAGTTCACATAGGCATCTCCAAACAAATATATTTTTTGTCCTTTGGTTTCGTATCTTATCGAATCTCGTGCGTTATATACTATAGGATATTCCAAAGGTTCGCCAACATCAGCAGGATTAAGCGTATCAATGGTTACTTTTTTGATAGTGTCTTTTGGGAGCGTTTGGCTTGAATTTGCAGTAGAAAGTGAATCGGTAAGTGTATTGTTTTGATCAATTGCTTTAACTCTGAACTTTGAATCAGATTTTAAATCAGATTGAGCAGAAATAGTTAAACCACTTATTAACAATAAGTAGAGTAAAAAATATATGTGCTTAATGGTATTAATAATTATGTAGCCTTAACTTTACTTGACTCACAAAGCTAACAATTACTTGTAATTTAGGTATTAAAAATTGATTTAACAGTGCTAAAAAAATATAAAATAAAGCCATTTTTGTTCGCATTGCTGATGCTTTCATTTATTATTGGGAGTTCGTTTTATAAATTTAAAGATGATCCTAAACGAAAAGTAAAAACCATTGTTATCGATGCCGGACATGGAGGCAAAGATCCAGGTTGCAATGGCGTAAATCATAATGAAAAAGCAGTAGCCCTTGCGGTAGCACTTAAATTAGGTAAATTAATAGAAGATAATATTAAAGATGTAAAAGTAATTTTTACACGTAAAACAGACGTATTTGTTGATTTGGAAGATCGTGCTAAAATTGCCAATGATAATAAAGCTGATTTATTTATTTCAATTCATTGCAATGCTGCAGGTAAACCAGTAATGATCAAAGACAAAAAAACGGGTAAGCTACGAGCTAAAACTTATAAGAATAAAAAAGGTAAATACGTGGTTGTAGAAACGACTAATCCTGTTCCCTATGGCTCGGAAACATACGTGATGGGATTGAAAAATGAAATGGGGCAAATGAAAGTAGCTCAACGCGAAAACTCAGTTATTTTATTAGAAGACGATTATCAAGCTAAATACCAAGGTTTTGACCCAGATAGTGAAGAAAGTTATATTATCATGAGTAATTATACGTCTGGCTATGTGATTAATAGTGCGTCATTCGCTATCAAAATTCAGGAAGAGTATTTTAAAAAAGCAGGTAGAGTAGATAAAGGAGTGCATCGCCAAAGTATATGGGTATTATGGCGAACCGCTATGCCAAGCATTTTGACAGAAATAGGCTATTTAACCAATCCTCAGGAAGAGAAATTTTTAGGATCTGAAAAAGGCCAAGATTATATGGCATCTTGTTTATTCAGGGCTTTTCGTAAATATAAAGACGAACAAGAAGGAAATAAAAAGATTTACAATGATGAATTTGAAAATCAAAAAGCATTAGAAAAAGAAATTTATGTTCAGCCTATAGATACTATAGAGGAAGCCATTATAACAGATAAACCAGAGGAACATAAAGATATAAATGTTAAGGATAATACAAAATTATTAGCTGAACACAAGGCTAAATCCACAGCAGATTCTATTGCAAATGCTATAACAATGCAATTAAACAAGGATCTTAAAGATAATGAAGCAAAAACTAAAAATTACAATCGATTAATTATGTTAGCTGATTTGAATTTTAGAAAGAAAAATTATAATGATGCACTCATTTTTTATAAAGATGCAGAAAAAAATAATTTGAATCATGATAAGTACCCATCAACCAAAATAAAAGAGATTGAATCGATTATTTCAACTATTGAAAACAAACCCAAAAGTGACTCGATCAAGTCAGAAAAAATAACCTCAGCAATTGTATTTAGAGTCCAATTTGCTAGTAATGACAAGGAAGTAGACGTAAAAGCTAAATATGCTAATGTTTCAGAAGTTTCATTTTATAAATCAGGAATAGTATTTAAATACACATCAGGTAATTATAAAGCACTTGAAGATGCAACTAAGCAGCAAGGTAAATTAAGAGAAATTGGCTATAAAGATTGCTTTGTAGTGGCGTTTAAAAATAATATTCGAATCGATATAAACGAAGCAAAGAAGTTGGTAGAACAGAAATAGAATGTTGAGAATCTATTTTAAATAATTTTTTTAGTTGAACGTTTTTTTTAAGCTCAGTTTATTTGGTTTAATCAGAAACATTTTTTATAATTTTAAAGTAAATATATAATTATGACCACAAAAATTTTTATCAATCTGCCAGTTAAAGATTTACAAAAGTCGATGGACTTTTATGCTAAAGTTGGGTTTACAGTTAATCCTCAGTTTACCAATGAATTTGCGGCTTGTATGGTTATAAATGAATCCATGTTTGTGATGTTACTAACCTATGAACATTTTCAACATTTCACTAAAAAAGAAATTGCTGATGCTAAAAAAACAACACAAGTTTTAATTGCGATTGATGTTGAAAGTAAGGAAAAAGTGATTGAACTAGTTGCCACTGCAAAAGCAGCTGGAGGTGATATCTATATGGAGGCAGCAGACCATGGTTGGATGTATCAACATAGTTTTGCTGATTTAGATGGACACCAATGGGAATTGGGTTACATGGATATGAGCCAATTTCCTAAACAATAAATTATGGTCAAACAACTTTGGATTAATCTTCCTGTAAAGGACGTAAAAAAATCAAAAGATTTTTTTACGAAGCTAGGTTTCAAATTTAACGAGAAGTTTGGTGGTGGAACTAATTCAGCCTGTTTGCTTGTTGGTGAAAAAGAATTTGTGGTCATGCTTTTTGATGAACCAACTTTCAAAAGCTTCACTGGTAAAGAGATCACTAATACTAAACTATCAAATGAAGTTTTGTTTTCTATTGATGCACAAAGTAAAGAAGAGGTAGATGAAATGGCGTTAAAGGTTGTAGAGGCAGGTGGTATATGCAGTCATAAACCTAAAGCAGTTCAAGGCTGGATGTATGGCTTTGTATTCAGTGATTTAGACGGTCATAATTGGAATATCTTATATATGGATTTGAATAAAATACCACACTAACAAAAAGTGAGAATTTCAAATTTAAAAAACTCTATATTTTGATTTGTTTGAAAAAAGTTAAATGACCAATGAATCAATTTCTTTTTAATACCAGTTCTAAAGAACAAAGCCATTCTCAATTAAGAGAATGGCTTTGTTGGTTTAAAGTTATAAGAAATTAGTTATGGATTAATAATTTTATCTTCAATCATTTTCTTTTTTAATTCAGCTCTTAAAACTCTAACAATAACACCTTCAGTTACTTCACTTCCTGCCTTTTTTTTATCCTTTAATAATTTCGGCATAAGCGATTCGTCTTTCATAGAAACAAATTGCGTATAAGGCCCTTCATCTGAGAAAAATTTGTTAAAATAATCTTCATGATTTTCCTGAGCGTTTACTTCAAAAATAACTGGTTTTTGATTACACTCATTTTTCCCTTTTACTATACCCTTAAAAAGAACATCTCTAACTCCATTTTTCTTTGCTTGTTCAACAGCATCAAATCTATTTTTGCCTGAACCCCATGATTTTAAAGTTTGAGAACCATCCAATTCAACACCCATACATTCAGTTTCATAGGTATAATATCCAGCAATCTTTTTTTGCTGCCTTTGAGCAAAACCTATCATCGCTATGAATACAAAAATTAATGTACCAATTTTTTTATTTTTCATATTGTTTATTTTAAGTTAAAATTTAAAATTATCTAAACCACCCATTTACATTGTATGAAATTGATTTTGGTTGTCCTTTTCCGTAAGCAACACCAACTTCTCTATAGGCATTAATTTGTTGTTTAGTAATATCTACTTGATCATTATGTTCTTTCATCTTAAAATCCCAATCTCTTTTATCAAGTTCTTTTATTTTTTTGCCAATCTCAGTTGATAAAGCCATAGCATCTTTGTAACATACAGCATCAGGATCAATGGTACCTAAAATTGCAGCAGCTGCAGAAGCACCTTCTGCATTTTGTGATGCAGCCCAAGATGTTTTTGCCTCAGCTAGCTTTATTTTACACTGCTTTTCCATAAATTTTTTGTAAATTGGTTCAACTGCAGTCATGCATTTGTCATAACATTCTTTGCAAACGTCTGGTACTTCAGTTAATTTAAAAATTGCTTCTTCATACTTATCTTGTGATGTTAAAGTTTGCGCTTCTTTAATTATAAAATCACATTTACTATTATAATAAGAAATAATTTTTGTTTTTCCTTCTTCTACAAAAGTTTTATAATTTGGATTTGATGCATTAATATTTTTAATAGCACTGATATAAGCTTTTGTTTCATTTTCGCCAACACCTTTAATTGTTGTTGAAGAACTTGCAAACTTAGTACCTTCGATGCCATCACCAATATACAATGTTACATCTAAAGTAAGAGCTGTCATTGGAGGAGCCGTTTCAGTAATGTCTTTTGTTAAAACTGTAATATTTGCAGTGATAATAAATCTTTGATTTAATGAACTTCCACCCATTCCACTTTGAGTTGCAATTTGACTTAATTTATTAGAAAGCATGCTTCGAGCTGAAACTGGCATATTCTCAATTTGCTGAGGAACATAAGCAGCTAAAGCAATTCTTCCCATGTCATCTGCTTTACCTGCTGTATTTTGAGCATTAATATCTATATAAGACATTAATGCTATACTTATAATTATTAATATTTTCATTTTAATTGTATTTATTTTAACATTATTGAGATTTACCACCAATTATCACAACACCTTTTCCTAAACCAATAGCAGAAGATGCACTTGGCAGTTGGTAAGTCTTTTTTAAATATTTTCTTAATTTAGCTGCGAAAGCATCAGCATCATTAGCTGAACCATCTTCATTTTTAACAGGTATTCTAATTCCAGTAAAATTCATCATATTTGGACTAGATGTACCTAAATTAAATTTATTTCCAACTGAGTTTTTAGACACCCATTTTTTTAAATCATCTTTTAATTCATCACCATCTTCATTAATTTCTGAATTCAATTTTTTAGGAGATGTATCCCAAACTCGAACTTCTAAATTAATTTCTTTCCCTTCTTTTGTGATGTTCTGAAAGTATGACATTAATTGAGAGTTGAAATTATCAATATGATTTAAAACAGCTTCTTTTAATAAAACATATACTGTTCCATTTAATGACTCTTTACTATCTCCACTTGCAGATCCTGCAGATTTACTAGTTCCTGCATCTACACCATCTAATTGAAAGTGAACAGATTTTTTAGGCCCACTTGTAGTTAATGTCCAGGTGACATTAATTCTAATATCTGGTCTAGCAACTTTTAGTAATTTATCAGAAGCAGATTCAGCTACACCTCCTCCTTCTTCATTTTGAGCCATATTTTCAGATGCGTTTGAGTTTTTAATTTCCGCTAATACATCTGCTAAATTTGTTGCTCTTAAGCCTCTTTCATTCATCATTGTATTTAATGTGCTTAAGATTGCACTAAATTCAGGATCTTTAACTGCGGCATCATAATCGTTTTGTTCTGTTTTTTTTCCTTGATTATCAGTAACAGTAATGTAATTTTTTCCTTTCATCCATACATCAGACGGAAAAAACATAACTGTTGGAGCAGCTCCACCTGGAGCTTGTAAAGCTTGGATAATTCCTGCCGCTTCTAAATCCTTTCTCAAATTTTCATACAATACTGAAACTAAAACCCCTACTTTATATTCTTTTCCAACTTTCATTCTATCTTCAGCTGCAACTGAACCATCTCCAGATACTGAAACAAATTTCATATATTTTCCACCATCAGCAAAAAATGCTTTGAAAAAATCTGATTTTTCTTGTTCCAAAGCAGGATTATCTGTTAAAGGTTTTTGAGTTTCGCAGCCTTGTAATGAGCTACCAATAAAACCTTGAAAAATCATACCATGTACAGCATTTTTTTTTGCCTGTTCAATTGCTACATCAGGATTTTTAGAATAGGAAAACACTTTTACTAATTTTGTTCCTTGAACTCCCACGCCACCACACTGAATTTCATAACGCCATAATTCAGTATCTTTATCAGCTTTTTTTCCAGCTTGAGCATAAATTGAATTAGAAAATAACACAGCTAGTAATAGTATAGCTATAGTTTTAATTGAATTAATTTTTAATTTCATAATTATTGATTTTTATATTATTATTTTACTTGTCTAATTAATAAACCACTGTAGAATTTAGATCCACCTTTAAAAGTTGTACGATCTAATATTGGTTTTGGAGGTAAGGGTTTACCATCTTTATCTAATGCAGGAGTATTTTCAACAACTTCATCATCTAATTTTTCTGTATTATCCCAAACCATTCCTTCCATAACCTTTATTTTTCCAACTTTTTTGTATATTAATTTTCCAGTTTTTGGGTCTTGATTTTGTTCTAAAACTTCAAATTTATCACCAGCTTCAATGCCTTCTTTCATTCCAATTTTTGCTGTTATCGGGTTTCCAGAATATAAAGGAGTTTTTGTTTTAAAAACCTCATAATCTCTTTGTAATTTTGCAATTGATGCCTCAGAAGCATTTCTTGTTGCAATGGCTATTAATTCTTCTTCACTTCTTTTCTTTTTTAATGACATTGGAACTTGGGCTAAAGCTTTACCATCTCCAATATATTTAAACGTAAATATTTTAGTAGTGTCAAAGGCAAACTTTTTCTTTGGATCAAATTTTATTTCTTGATTATCTTTTATTTGGTCCTTTTCAGTATACATAAATTGATTGAATGTAGCCTCTACTTCTGGAGTCCAATTTAATTGAAATAAATATGAAGTAGACTGAACTATATATCCTTCTGTAGCTTTCTTTATTGCTGCATCCTTTATTGCTTGCATCTCTGGAGTTAGAGGAATTGTAGGCGCTTTAACTAGCCCTGTTGATTTAGCAGCATTTAAAGCAGCTTGTGCAGCTTCATATACTTCTTTTTTACTAATATAATTAAACCTTGTAACAACTACAAATGTATTACCAATTAATTCATCGGCTGCATCAGACAATGCTGAAGAACCTCTAGAACTTGCATTAGCAACATTTTTATCTATAGCAGAAGCATCATATTCGCCTCTCTCTATAATTAACTTTGAGTCAAATGCACCTTTCGAATCTCTATTATACCATTTTGCAACCATATCTTTTGCAACGTTATTAGTATTTAGATACTTCTCAATTACTAATGGTAAATCTTTCGTATTTGTTGTATCAATTAAGCCGCCAGTTGCACTTGATGCAACGCCTTTTGCCATACCTTTCATCATTGACTTTCCTTTACTGTCTGCTTTAGCTCCGGTTGCAGCTTTTTCTTCAGCAGTTAATTTATATTTATCAGCAATAAATGAACGAGTTGGTAATGAATGATCATTGTATTTATCGGGAAGTTTTGATTTAATAAATGTATTTTTTATAACATTAGCATTTGGCATTACAGCATCCTCAATCATCATTAAATGAAGTGAACTTCTTCGATATTTTACAGACTTTGTTGCTTCTTCCTGTGCACCTAAAGTAATAGAGCCTAATAAGAGAAGACTTAAAAATGGAGTTTTTGTTAATTTCATAATTTTATATTTTGTTTTTTAAATATTCACGCAATTTAATTTTTTATATTAATAATATAGTATGTTTCTATATATTTTCCAAACTATGGAATTTTACTACATATACAGTAAAAAAAATAGATTTATTGAATTAATAATTAGCTGCTTAAATCACTCTATGATTTAAATTCGAATTTTTAGAATTAAAAATAATTGATTTTTATTTCTAAATGTTGAATCATTTATTGTAACAAACTGTATTGTTATTTTAACCCCAAAAATCTTACTATACAAAAAAATCCATTCTCAATTAAGAGAATGGATTTATATTTTTAATTTGACATTATACCGACAACACTTCGCTTCTCGAAGTGACACGCTCAGTGTGACAGCTCGAATGACATTTATGCTTTGTTTTATTCAGCTGCAGTTGTTGTATTTGCTTCAGGCTTAGCAATTAATGCTTTGCGAGATAATTTTGCTTTTCCGTTTTTAGGATCTGTTCCAATGTATTTTACATTTACTATGTCGCCTTCTTTCACCAATCCATCTAGTGAATCAATGCGTTTCCAATCGTATTCGCTAATATGTAACAAACCTTCTTTACCTGGCATAAACTCAACAAATGCACCATAAGGCATAATTGATTTTACTTTAGCTTCGTAAGTTTCGCCAACCTCAGGTATAGCTACAATGCCTTTAATTCGAGCAACTGCCGCTTTTAAGTCTTCTAATTTTTCAGCAAATATTTCAACTCGTCCGCTATTGTCTACTTCGGTAATAGAAATAGTCGCATTTGTTTTCTTTTGGATATCTTGTATCACTTTTCCACCAGGTCCAATGATTGCACCAATAAATTCTTGAGGAATAATAATTACTTCAAAACGAGGCACGTTTTCGCTATAATCAGCACGAGGAGCATCAATTGTTTTCATGATCTCACCCATGATGTGTAAGCGACCTTCGCGAGCTTGAGCCAAGGCTTTTTCCATTACTTCGTATGGTAAACCATTAACTTTCAAATCCATTTGTACAGCTGTAATACCATCCTTAGTACCACAAATTTTAAAATCCATATCACCTAAATGATCTTCATCGCCTAAGATATCAGATAATACAGCGTATTGTCCTTTATCGTTAGTAATTAAACCCATAGCAATACCAGTAACTGGCTTAGCAATTTTAACACCTGCATCCATTAAAGCTAATGTACCAGCACAAACTGTAGCCATTGATGACGATCCGTTAGATTCTAAAATATCAGAAACTACACGCACTGTGTAAGGAGTATCGGTAGGTACAACCTTAGACAAGGCACGCATTGCTAAGTTACCATGTCCAACTTCACGACGACCAACACCACGGTTAGGTTTAGCTTCACCAGTTGAAAAACCAGGAAAGTTATAGTGTAAAATAAATTTAGTTTCTCCACGGTAAAACGCACCATCAATCATTTGCGCATCTTTACCAGTACCTAAAGTAACTGTTGTAAGTGATTGAGTTTCTCCACGTTGGAAAATAGCAGAACCATGCGCTGCAGGTAAATAACCTACTTCACTCCAAATAGGGCGTATTTGGTCAGTTTTACGACCATCTAAACGAATTTGTGTATCTAAGGTAGCTTGACGAACTGCATCATACTCTACATCATGATAATATTTGTTGATTAACGCTTCTCTTTCTTTTAATTCTTCAGGAGTAAATGTTGCTTTGTAATCAGTTAAAACAGCTTTGAAAGCTGCTTTACGTCCGTTTTTATCAGGATTACCTTGTTCAGCTACAGCATAAACTTTATCGTAAGTGGCTTTAGAAACTGCAGCTTTTAAATCAGCATCATTTAATTCGTGGCAATACTCACGTTTTGGTTTTAAACCTGCTTTAATAGCAAATTCTTTAATAGCTGTAATTTGAACTTTAATTGCTTCATGAGCAAATTTAATAGCCTCTAACATTTCTGCTTCAGACACTTCACTCATTTCACCTTCTACCATTGAGATATCGGTTTCGGTAGCAGCAACAATCATTTCTAAGGTTGCAGTATGTAATTCATCAATATTAGGATTAATGCATAATTTACCGTCAATTTTAGCAACACGTACTTCTGATATAATTCCGTTAAATGGAATATCAGATACAGCAACTGCTGCACAAGCTGCTAAACCAACTAAGGCATCAGGCATTGTTTTTTTATCAGAAGAAATTAATGATAACATGATTTGAGTATCAGCATGGTAATCATCAGGGAACTGTGGACGCATTGCTCTATCAACGATACGAGAAATCAATACTTCATAATCAGATAATTTTGCTTCTCTACGAAAAAATCCGCCAGGGAAACGACCCGTAGCCGCATATTTTTCTTGATAATCTACTGTTAAAGGTAAAAAATCAACACCTTCTTTTGCTTCTTTGTTGCTTACTACAGTTGCTAAAATCATTGTGCTACCTAATTTAACAACGACTGCTCCGTCTGCTTGTTTTGCTAATTTACCTGTTTCTAGGGTTACAATTCGTCCATCTCCTAGATCGAACGAATGTTGAATTCCAATTTGTGACATGTGTTTGTTTTTTGTTTTGTGTACCAACGTTTTTGGTACGGGTTATATTTATTTACTTTGATTTTTTTTCTTGGGGGCAAATATAATAAGAAAGGCATTCCGATTGCTCAGAATGCCTAATAATCTTACAAAGAATCCATTATTATTTACGGATGTCTAATACTTTAATTACAGCACGGTAACGCATAATGTCCGTGTTTTTTAAGTAATCTAATAACGCACGACGCTTACCTACTAAGTTTAACAGTGCGCGTTGTGTTCCAAAATCTTTTTTGTTTGATTTTAAATGACCAGTTAAATGGTCTATACGGTGCGTAAATAAAGCAACTTGAGATTCTGCGCTTCCAGTGTTTTTATCGCTACCACCGTGTTTTTTAAAAATGTCTTTTTTTACTTCTGATGTTAAATACATGTTATTCTTGTTTTTTTATAATTATCTTTAAAGGGCTACAAATATAAGGTATTTTGTGAAACAAACAATAGCTTAGGCTAAAAAACATATTTATTATGAATTAAAAGACCAAATAAATGTTTTTTTTGTAAAGAAAGGGTTTTGTAAATAATCTCAAACTTATTTACAAAACCCTGTCAACAACAAAAAATAAATTTAACAAAAACTCTTTGAAAAAATACTATTTAATGTAGTATATTCGTGCTATAAAACGTAGTAATTTAAAATTATGAGTAAAGTATTTAGTAATCTCAAATACTTGCGCCTTCAAAAAAGCCTGTCGCAAGAGCAATTAGCCGATAATTTAGGAATAACGCGTTCACGTTTGGGCGCATACGAGGAAAATCGTAATGAACCCTCCATTGATTTATTAATTGCCATTTCCGATTTTTTTCATGTGGCAGTGGATGCTTTGGTGCGTGGCGATTTAAGCAAAACAAACTTAGACGGCTTAATGAAAATTGGTAAAAACAGGATGTTATTCCCCGTTTTAATTGATGATGACGGTCGTGATATGGTAGAATTAGTGCCATTAAAGGCTAGTGCAGGTTATTTAAAAGGGTATGCGGATCCTGAGTATATGGAGCGCTTACCACGTATGAAATTGCCGTTTTTACCAACTGGTAAACACCGTGCATTCCCTATTAGAGGCGATAGTATGCCTCCAATTAAAGAAGGGTCATTTGTTGTAGCTAAATATGTTGAGCGATTGGAAGATGTTAAGAATGGTTACACTTATATCGTAGTAACTAAAGATGATGGGCTATCATATAAGCGTATTTTTAATTTGAATATGAAAAAAGGCTATTTAGAATGCCATTCGGATAATAAAATGTACCAGCCTTATAAAGTTAATTTGAAAGATATTGTTGAGCTTTGGGAATATACCTGTTGCATTAATATGACCGATTACAAGGAAGAAGAGCTGAATGTGGGAAGCATTATGAATATGCTTAAAAACCTTCAGGTTGAAATGGAAGTAATTAAAAAGCAAGGGACTTTATCAAGGAAATAAAATTTGATACAATAGCAACAAAACATAAATTCTTAAAACAAAAAATCCCAACCATTTCTGGTTGGGATTTTTTAATTTGATTATTATGTGTAATTAGTTTACTAATGCTTTGAAATCAGCATTTTCGCGTAATTTAATGAATTCAGCATCATCTTTAGCCGCTGCTTTTAAAGTACCATCTTTTTCGATAGCTGCTTTTAAATTACTGATAACATTTGCTGTGATAGCGCTACGAGCAGCAGAAACTGCTTTTAAATAAGAAGTCATAGCGATATCTTTATCATTACTGTCATTTAAAGTAGATTCAACAGCACCACCGTTTCCGTTTAATAATTCAGATAAAGCTTTGTTAAATCCTTTGTATGAACCAAAGTTAGAAACTGCATCAGAATATTTACCATCACGTACATTTAAGATACCTTTATTGTAGTTAACTTCTGTACCAGCGCCATTTGCTTTATCATAGTATTCCATTGCTTTAACACGGTTACCAGATTTCGCAGCAGCAATACCTAATTGATTCATTAAGATAGGATTTCCATTAGCGTTTTTTTCTGCACGAGCAAAAGCATCAGAAGCTTCAGTTACTTTATTTTGAGCTAATAAAGCTACACCATAATTATTAGATGCTCTCCAATCGTTAGGGAATTTCTTTTCAGCTGCTTGATAAATTTGAGCTTTTGTATTGATATCGTTAGTTAAAGTAGCACTATATAACATTTCTTCGATAGATAAACTATCAGGAGCTGTTGTAGCTAATTTAGAAATCATTTCGTCAGTACGAGATTTTTTATCAACGTTTACAGTTAATACAGAACGACGTAATTTTGGTAAAATTTTCTCTGCAACTTCAGTATATGTTTTAGATAAATTTTTGATTTCTTTTTCACGTTGATCACCATCTTTATACATAGTTAAAACACGTAAGATTAAATCTTTATCGGCAATAGCAGACGATTGCATTAATGTTTGGAAACCATCCCAATCTTCAGCAGTAGTAATAACTTTGTAATTACTTTCATTTTTACCAAATACTTGGTCTTTATTTTTATTCTTGTTGAATTCGCCCATTAAAGCTTTAGAACCTGATTTTGCACGGTCTTTAGCTAAGTTTTCATTCAAAGATAATTCTCCATCTGGCGAAGCGTAAGAAGAAACGCTAATGTCTTTAAATTCATACCATTGGCTGTTAATATTAGTAGTAATAAATGATTGAACATTTTTCATTTCATCACTTTTTAATTCTGAAGAACGAACATCTGATTTATTAATTGAATAGTAAATATTAGCAACTTGATTAGCAGGCTGAGTTTTTACAAATGCATCTTTAGCATAAATTCCTTTTTCGTCGTTACGAACTAATAAAGGAGTAATGATTGTACCATCAGCTAATTTTACAGGAGTAAAATCTTTTGTTTTTTTCTTTACAGCACCTTGAGCCTTAATTTCAACAGTAGCTACTTTCATTGCTGGCTCGTAAGCAAATTTTTCAGAAGTATAACTAAAAGCACCCCCTTTATCATAACTAATTTTTTGACCACTTCCTGTAGCTTTATCTCCAACTAAAACAACTGGTTTCATTGCTTTTTCACTTCCATTATACTTAACTAATGGAGTAACTGTTACAGTTGCTTTTTTAGCAAATAACTTAGCTGGATATTTTCCAGAAACACTAAATACAACGCTATCACCATGCATTTCCAATGGATTTGGTTTTACATCGTAAGTAATTTGGTTTTGTTTTTTTACCATTTTGCCTAAGCCATTGCAACCAGCCAATAACGCTGTAGTTCCAACAGCAAGACTTAAGTTTCGTAAAGTTTTAGTAGTCATTGTTTTTTGTATAAATTATGTGGGTTTTATTTTTTTTTGACAAAAGTATAAAATAATTAGTTATAGCCTAATTATTTTATGTATAAAAAATAAATAATCCCATCTACAATATTATGTAAATGGGATTATAATTGAAGTTAATTCTGTAATTATTTTGTAATTGCATTAACTCTTTTAGTCAATTTTGACTTCAAGTTAGACGCTTTATTTTTATGAATAACGTTTTTCTTTGCTAATTTATCTAACATAGCTACTACCTTAGGTAATAAAACTGTTGCTTCTTTCTTTGATTCAGTATCGCGTAATTTTCTTACTGCGTTACGAGTAGTTTTAGCATAATAACGATTTTGTAAGCGTTTAGCGTTATTTGATCTGATTCTTTTTATTGCCGACTTATGATTTGCCATTCTATTTAAGTATTAATCTGTTTTTAATTTGGGTTGCAAATATACACCTTTTATTTGATTTACAAATGTTCATAACAAATATTTAATAAATAAAGCGTAAAAAGGTATTTTTGTAAAACTTTTATGAAGTTATTTTTGAATTATACCATTATTTTAGTGTTTTTATCACCATCCCAATTTGCTCAGCAAACTTCAGAAGTGCTTAAAAATCTTGTTCCAAATGGTAGCTTCGAAAATTATAGAAAAAAATCTGGAAGTATTAAACAAGCCATTCCATGGCAACAAATTGCCAGTGTTGATTATTATCAACAACCATTAAGTAACGATACGACTGCAGAAAAAGGTGCAAGAACAGGAACTTGTTATGCTGGATTGAGATTTCAAAAAAAATATAAAGAATTTGTTCAGGTAAAATTGGCCGACGCATTGCATCGAGGGACAACTTATCAATTTGAAATGCATGTTAGATTAGCTTTTTGGAGTAATGCTAGCTTAAAATCAATTGGTGGTTTATTTACTAAGGCTGGCTATAAAAGCCAAAGCGACGTTGTAATAAGTTCCGTTATAGATTCGGTTAGTAAAAAAGGTGGTTTTATTAATGGTTACCATTGGTTTACAGTTTCAGGAAAATATATAGCTGATGGCGGAGAAAAATATTTAACCATCGGTAATTTTTCGCCAAAAGTAAAATCAGACTTTGTTCGTATGAATAAATTTAAGTTTGGGTTTAAAGAAGCTTATTATTTTATCGATGACATATCTCTTATAAAAGCAAAAGAAGTGGTAGAGAAGGTGAAAGTAGAAATTGTAGGCTCATTTAATATTACTGATGATAACGATTCAGTTTTAGTGGTCAAAAATAATATTAAAGTAGGGGAGAAGGTGACCCTGAAAAACATATTTTTCGAAAATAGTCGCTATTATATCCTTCCTGAATCTTTTTCTGAATTAAATAAATTAGCTCAATATCTGATTAGAAATCCAACTATGGAGGTTCAAATTAATGGACATTCCGATAATTCTGGATCTAAAAGCAAAAACCAACGTTTGTCAGAACAACGAGCGCGTGAGGTATTTGAATACCTGATTAAAAAAGGAGTTCAAAATAAATTATATTTCAAAGGATTTGGAAGTTCAATACCAATCGCATCTAATGAAACGGATGAAGGAATGGCAAAAAATAGGCGAGTTGAATTTGAAATAATTAAGGCTAATTAAAAAATTGGCAATTTGATAATGAATCAATTTGGTAACTAAAATTAAATAACAAACCACTAACTTTCGACTTTTTTCAACTTTATAATTTTTAATTCAAATTTAACTATGAAAGTTTACTTAGATAATGCAGCTACAACACGCCTAGATGACCATGTACTTGAAGCTATGTTGCCTTTTATGCGAGAAGATTATGGTAATCCTTCTTCTATTCATGCTTTTGGACGTAAAACTCGCTCGGCAATTGAAGTAGCTCGTAAAACAGTTTCTAAATTATTAAATGTGAGTCCGGCTGAAATATTTTTTACATCAGGCGGAACCGAAGCTGATAATATGGCGATTAATCAAAGTATCCATTGCTTAGGAATTAAACATGCTATTACTAGTAAAATAGAGCATCACGCTGTAGAAACGACTTTGCAAGTTTTAGAAAAAGAAGGTAAAATAAAATTAAGTTGGGTTAATGTAGATGGAAAAGGCAATGTAGATTTGAACCATCTGGAAGAACTTTTAAAAACAAACGAACGCTCATTTGTGTCGTTAATGCATGCTAATAACGAAATAGGCACTTTATTACCTTTAGAAATAGTTGGTGAGATTTGTGCTAAATACGATGCGGTTTTTCATAGCGATACCGTTCAAACGATGGGGCATTACCAAATGGATCTACAAAAAATAAAAGTGCATTTTGTGACTTGTGCGGCTCATAAATTTCACGGACCAAAAGGTGTTGGCTTTTTATTTGTGAACCATGCTATTAAAATTTCGCCAATGATCTATGGTGGTGCGCAAGAGCGTAATATGCGTGGTGGTACCGAAAATACGCAGGGAATCATTGGTTTAGCAAAGGCATTAGAAATTTGCTATAATGAAATGGATGAACATATTGCTCATATCAAGAGGTTAAAAAACTATATGAAAGCTCAATTAGAGCAGGCAATTCCAGGCATTGAATTTAATGGTGAAACAGGAGATAATAGTTTGTATACTGTACTCAACTGTAGATTTCCGGCTCATGCTGATGCTGAAATGATGTTATTTAATTTAGATATTGCAGGGATTGCAGCAAGTGGAGGAAGTGCCTGTAGCAGTGGAAGTAATCAGGGGTCGCATGTGTTAAGAGGCATTGGGGTTGATACTTCTAGAGCATCTGTTCGTTTTTCGTTTTGTAAATACACAACTAAAGAAGAAATCGATTATACAATTGATAAAATAAAAGGAATGTTTAAATAGAAAGAGTTCTTACACACTTAAAAAGTAAACGGTATTTTTTATATAATACATTTCTTCAAAAATTAAAAGGATTAGAATAAGATATGCTTAAAAATTTTGTGACATTATTTAATGCTTCTTATTTGAGCCGCGGCTTGGTTTTATACCAGTCTTTGATTGAGCATTGCGATGATTTTCATTTATATATTATCTGTTTTGATGATGTTACCTTAAATTATTTTAAAGAAAATAAGTATAAACATATAACACCAATTTCATTAGTAAATTTTGAGGATGAAGATTTATTATCTGTAAAACCTACTCGAAGTGCCGCTGAATATTGTTGGACTTGCACACCTTCTACGGTTTTATATTGCATTAATACATTTCATTTAACTCACTGTGTTTATATTGATGCAGATATGAGGTTTTATTCTAATCCTCAAGTATTGTTTGATGAGTGGGGAACAGATTCAATAGCGTTAACAGAGCATCGTTATACACCGGAATATGATCAAACCATACTTAATGGGAAATACTGCGTACAGTTTGTTGGTTTTAAAAAAGATGAAGAAGGTTTAAATGCTTTAAAATATTGGCGAAATGCTTGTTTAGATTGGTGTTATGCTCGACCAGAAAATGGAAAATTTGGAGATCAAAAATATTTAGATGATTGGCTCACTCGCTTCAAAAAAGTGCATATCATAAGACATTTGGGAGCTGGCATAGCCCCTTGGAATTTGCAACAATATACATTTTCAAATAAAAACCATAAAATAATAGGTACCGAAATTAATACTGGAAAAAAATTTGAGGCTGTATTTTTTCATTTTCATGGCTTGAAATTTTTTAAAGAGAATATTGTATCCTTAACAGGTTCCTA
This sequence comes from uncultured Bacteroidota bacterium, assembly GCA_903834765.1. Classification (GTDB taxonomy): domain Bacteria; phylum Bacteroidota; class Bacteroidia; order B-17B0; family Aurantibacillaceae; genus UBA4416. The sequence continues at coordinate 41,526 of CAILKE010000025.1, read as the reverse complement.
TTACAGAATGAGTAAACAAGTTAAATTGATATTTTATTTCCCTTATCTATCATCTCTTAATAAAGCACTTAAATTGATTGAAGGGCAGAAGTATAACATAAATGCTCATGGCATTAACTCTGAGCCCACATACAATGCATTAGGTTTAAACACATTGATTAAATATTATAAAGAGGGATTAAAAAAAACTAAATTTAATGTGTTTGGATTTAATGTGATTCAAAATATTAAACGTCATTATTATTATAATTACACTAAGTTCTGATTGTAATAATAATATTTACCTTTCCTTTGTTTTATATCAATTTATATCAAGTTTGAATTGAACTTTATTTTTATATTTGAATAATGATATATTCAACATTATAATGGCCCATTTAATAAGTTTAAACACCCACATCGATAAGCGAGGTAATTTAACGGTTGTAGAAAAAGTATTACCTTTTGATATTAAACGTGTGTTTTATATTTATGGCGTTGATGATTCTAAAAGAGGCGGTCATAGGCACCACAAAACGATACAAGCTGCGGTTTGTATAAAAGGGAAATGCAAAATTTTTAATGATGATAATAAGACCACAGATGTATTTGAATTAGACAGCCCTAGTAAATGTTTAATTTTAGATCCTGAAGATTGGCATGAAATGTATGATTTTTCTGAAGATGCCATCCTAATGGTATTTGCTTCAGAATATTTTGATAAGCAAGATTATATTTACCAACCTTATACTAAATGATTGAATACGAAAATTTATTAGAATTAAATAAACCTTTTTTTGAGGAATATACTTCGGCATTTAAAAGTGTACTAAATAGTGGATGGTATATACTTGGTAATGAAGTGAAAAAATTTGAAAACGAGTATGCTAATTATTGTCAGTCAAATTATTGTGTAGGAGTTGCTAATGGCTTAGATGCTTTATTTTTATCGTTAAAAGCTTTAAAATTAGAAAAAGGCGATGAAGTGTTAGTCCCTTCAAATACATACATCGCAACTATTTTATCAATTGTTCAAAATAATTTAAAGCCTATATTAGTTGAGCCAGATATACAAACCTATAATATTGATCCTAATTTAATTGAACGACATATTACTTCAAAAACTAAGGCTATTATGGTTGTTCATTTATATGGTAAAGTATGTGAGATGGATGCTATAACAGCAATAGCTAAAAAACATAATTTAAAAGTGATTGAAGATTGTGCTCAGTCTCATGGTGCAAAATATAAAAATCAAATATCCGGCAGTTTTGGTGATTTTGCAGCACATAGTTTTTATCCTACCAAAAACCTAGGAGCATTAGGTGATGCGGGTGCGGTTACTACGAATAATAAAGAGCATGAAGCCTTGATAAGAACACTAAGAAATTATGGTTCAGAAGTAAGGTATTATAATAAAGAAGTAGGGGTAAACTCCCGATTAGATGAATTACAGGCTGCTTTTTTAAGAATTAAGTTAAAAAAAGTTGATCAAATTAATGAACATAAACGCTCGTTGGCGAGCATTTATTTAAGCGAATTAAAAGATGATTTTATTAAACCTCAAGTGCACGAAGATTATTTCGACGTGTATCATATTTTTAATATTAGGCATTCAAAAAGAGATTCTTTAAAAGAGTATTTAATTCAAAATCAAATAAAGACTGAAATTCATTATCCGGTAGCTCCTAATAAACAGCAGGCTATGGTTGGTATATTAGATAATCAATCAACTCCAATTGCAAACGAAATTCATCAAACAACGTTGAGTTTACCTATATCATTTTGTCACACTAAAGATGATATATATAAAGTAGTAGAAATAATGAATGCTTTTTAATATATTATTACTCAATTTTAGTTATTTTCATAACATAAATTCATATTCAAAAATTTGAAAGAACAGTATGGATGTCATTTTTGATTATCAAATTTTTAGGCTTCAAAAGTATGGTGGCATATCACGATACTTTATAGAATTGGCTAAACATTTACAACACATTAATGGCTGTAATCCTTTTATTATTGCTACAAATAGTATTAATGAATATTTGCATGAATTACATAATGAAAAAATATATCATGAGGAAAGTTATCTCCTGAAAAAAGCAACCTACAATAGGTTTTGGGATTATAGAGATGAGTATGCTGAATTATTGTTGAATCTAAAAACAAACAAACAATCAATACTTCATGAAACATATTATACGCATAGATTACCTTCGAAATTAAAAAGAGTCATTACTATTCATGATATGATTTATGAATTGAAAGGACAGAATTTATCAGAGAAAGAGCTTGTTCTCAATACTAAAAAAGAGGCCATTGAGCAAGCTGATCATATTATTGCGGTTTCAGAAAATACTAAACAGGATTTATTACAGTTTTATCCTGAAGCGAAAAATAAAGTGACTGTTGTTCATCATGGCATAACAAAAATACAACATAAGCAGATTATGCCTTTTAATAACGATAAACCGTATATATTATTTGTTGGCAATAGAGAAGGATATAAAAATTTCGAAGCTCTGTTAGAAGTCTATATAGCAAATTCAGAAATAAATAAAAATTTTGATTTGATTTGTTTTGGAGGAGATTCTTTTTACAACAATGAAATTGAAAGCATTAATAAATATAACCTTCAATATCAGGTTAAACATTTAAAAGGAAATGATGATTTATTAAATTCATTATATAAAGGTGCAAGTGTATTGGCTTACCTATCAAATTATGAAGGGTTTGGACTACCTGTATTAGAAGCGATGTGGCTTAACTGTCCTGTTATATGTTCTAATGGAAGTTCGCTGCCTGAAGTAGCTGGTAATTGCGCCCAATTGATTAATGTAGAAGATAAACAAGAAATACTAAATGCACTGAATAAAATTTTATTTAGTAAAGATAATTTTAAGGATATGATTGATGCTGGAAAAAACAGAGCCGAAAGTTTTTCGTGGCAAAAATGTGCAGAAGGAACATATAACGTTTATAAAGGATTACAAAATTAGATGATCAAACTTTCAATCATAACCATTAATTATAATAACAAAGTAGGATTGCAAAAAACAATCGAGTCTGTTATTGCTCAAACTTCTAAAGAATTTGAGTTTATTATTATTGATGGGAACTCAAATGATGGAAGTAAAGATATTATAGCTCAATACCAATCCAATTTTACGTATGCTATTTCTGAACCTGATACTGGTATTTACAATGCCATGAATAAAGGAATTGCTAAATCGAATGGAGAGTATTTATTGTTTTTAAATAGTGGAGATTGGTTAAATAACAATCAAGTCATTGCCTCTATAAAGAATCATTTAAATGACACAGATGTTATTAGTGGGGATATGAATATATTTCAGGAAAATAATTGGAATTTACATCGATCACAAGATACAATCACAATAGATTATTTTTTAAGAATCAGCTTGTATCACCAAGCTACTTTTGTAAAAAAAGAGTTATTTTCCAAGAGCGGGTTATATGATGATAACTTTAAATTAGCAGGTGATTATGAATTTTTTATAAGAACACTTTTGAAACAAGATGCTACCTATAAGCATATTCCTTTTTTAATCAGTAATTTCTTAACTGACGGAATCAGTAATGATAAAGGGTTTAATGAATTAAACTATAAAGAAAGAGAATTAGCCTGGAGTAAGCATTTTTCTAAATTGGTATATAAGCATTTTGAAAAAAGCAATCAAATGAGTAATTCAAAAGAATTAAAATGGGGTAATCGTTTTTTTAAATTTTTTCCGTTCGCTAATTTATTAGATAAAATATTTAACTAAAGTATGGAACTAATTTCTATTATAACAATCAATCGGAACAATGCAGATGGCTTGAATCAAACTATACAATCTGTGGTTAGCCAATCTTATATAAATTTGGAGTATATTGTTATTGATGGAGCATCTACTGATGATAGTGTAAATATAATAGAGAAATTTAATTCAAACATAAAGTATTGGGTTTCCGAAAAAGATTTGGGTATTTATGATGCTATGAATAAAGGAATTTCTAAAGCCAAAGGCGACTATTTATTGTTTTTAAATAGTGGAGATTATTTATATTGCGAACATTGCATTCAAGATGTTTTCTCAAAACAACCTAATACAGAGCTCATTGCTTGCGATATGATCTTTGAAAAGCCAAATAATAAAAAGGTTTTGCAACAACAACCTGATCAGCTATCATTTTTTTATATGATGCGAACATCTCTTTGGCATCCGGCAACTTTTATAAAAAGAAAATTATTTAATGATTTTGGATTGTATAACGTTAATTATAAGATAGCGTCTGATTATGATTTTTTCTTGAAAGTAACGATGGTTAAGCAGGTTACGTATTGCCATATTCCAGTTACGTTATCGGTATATAACACAGAAGGAATCAGCTCAAATGCTCAATATCACCAAGTACATAAAGATGAACGCATGTTGATTCAGCAAAGTTATTTTTCTGATCCTATAATAGAAGCTACGCAAGAGCACACTCTGCTTATCAAATCCTACCCTTTTAAACTAATAGCATTTATTAAGAGACACAATATACTTTATCAATTTTTGAATTTGAATTTTAAAATGCTGTTAGGTATAAAAAGAATATTTTGGAAGTAAACGATATGCAAGCTAATCCATTAATATCCGTCGTTGTTCCAAGTTATAATTACGCAAACTATTTACCGCACTTATTTGATACTCTTTCTAAACAAACTTATGCTAACTGGGAATGCATTGTTGTTGATGATGAATCGAAAGATCAGACAAAAGAATTGGTGTTAGGCTATACTGAGAAAGAACCAAGAATTAAATATATCTTTCAGAAAAATGCGGGACCAGCAACAGCTAGGAAATTGGGAGTTGATAGCTCATCAGGGGATTATATTCAATTTATAGATGCAGATGATTACATAGGTTTTGATAAATTTAAAATTGAAATGGAGTTGTTTAGTCAAAATCCAGAGTTAGACGTAGTCTATAGTAGTTATTTATTAACAGATCCTGAACTATCTACTTTTTGGAAGGATGCTAAAACATGGCAAACTCTATCTAATAATACTTTTTGCGATTTTGTAAAACATTGGGAAGCTGGATTAATGATTCCTTTACACTCTTTTTTATATAAAAAAGAATGTTTTTTGAAATACGGATCATTTGATCGTAATTTTAGAACACACGAAGATTGGGATCTTAATCTTAATGTGAGTTTAAGTGGCTTTAAATATTTATACCACGATTATTCTGGTGCTTACTATAGAATTCATCAACAGAGTTCCTCACGAACCAATTTAACGAATAACAAGCGAGATACATTAAACGTATTAGCAAAATACATACACTCACATCGAACAAATTTTTCCCAGAAATTTTTATTGATAAATAGATATGCTTATTTCCTGACCGATTTTACAATAGAACGCGTTCGTTTCAATAAAATTGATTTGGGTGTAATCTTAAATACGAAATCAAATTTAGGATTGAATGTATATACATACAGTGTTTTTCCTTATTTTTTTATTAGAAAAATTTTAAGAAAATTTTTCAAAAAAAACAATAAATTTTTTTAATCTTTATCACGCATATTTTATAGCCAAATCAAACAACTAAATGCCTAAAGTTTCCATCTGTATTCCTACCTATAAACAAGCTACTTTATTAAAAAAAGTACTGGGATCGATTGCGGAACAAACTTTTACGGATTATGAACTTATTATTTCTGATGATACGCCTTATAACTCTATTGAAGCTGTTTTAAATGAATTCAATTTCGGAACTCAATTAAACTATATACGGCACACGCCTTCGCTTGGTTCGCCGGCTAATTGGAATTACGCCTTAAAACAGGCTAAAGGAGAGTATATTAAAATCATGCACCATGATGATTATTTTACGAATCCGGATAGTTTAGATCAATTTGTTACTTTGTTAGACTCTAATCCTCAGGCATCATTTGGTTTTTCGGCTACAAAAATTGACTTGTTGCAATTGAATATCATTAGGTATCATTATTGCTCTTTTAAGCAATATAATCACATTAAAAATAATCCAGAGGATTTGTTTTTCTCTAATGTAATAGGAGCACCAAGTGCAACCATTATTAGAAATAACTTAAACATCTTATTTGATGAGCAATTAAAATGGTTAGTAGATGTAGATTGGTATATGCGAATTATTAAACAAAATAATAACCTCGTTTATTCATCAAATCCCTTAATTTGTACTATTCATGGGGCAGAAGGACAAACTACTCAGGAAGTAATAACAGAAAGGGATTTGCAGATTCGCGAACATGTTGTTGTATTTTCGAAAAATTTCACTCAACATCACAAGTTAAATAAGTACTCCTTGTTTTTTCAAATTCTGTTTAATAAGTTCAAAGTTAATTCATTTCAAGAATTAGATACAATCGTTACTATTAATAAAGAACTAGTTTCTTTTTTTGAAACTGTGTTTGATAAAAAAGATCAGTTCCAATTTTCAAAAAAAGTGTTATACTGGGCCAAAAAATCTTCGTTTAAAGATATTATATTTACCTTGCAAACAAAGCTAAAATGATTATTTCAAAAATATACGGAGGACTAGGTAATCAGCTATTTCAGTATGCTTTTGGAAGATATTTATCTATTAAAAATAATACAGAGTTAAAATTAGATACGACTGCTTTAGAAGATAAATCAATTAAAGGAGAGTTTACTATAAGAACATTTCAACTGGATTTATTTTCGATTCATGCAACGATTGCATCGGATAATGAGATAGAAAAATTTAAAAAAAGTAAAATCCAAAAAATAAAGGATTTGCTATTATTGTATTTACCTATTCAGTTTAATAATTTATACATCAAAGAACCTTACTTTCATTTTTTTGATAAGGCTTTAAATGCACCTAAAAATTCCTACATAGACGGATATTGGCAATCTGAAAAATATTTTTTTTCAATTAGAGAGCAATTATTAAAAGAATTAAAACCAAAAAATAAAGTATCTGAAAAAACAGCTGAACTTGAAGTTGACATAAAAGCAACGCAATCGGTTAGCATACACGTCAGACGAGGCGATTATATTTCAATAAAAAGTAATAACGATTTTTATGAAACATGCACGTCTGAGTATTATACATCTGCTATAACTTATGTTTGCGAAAAGCTTGAAAAACCAGTCCTTTATGTGTTTTCTGATGAACCGGCTTGGTTTAAACAAAATGTTAAAACAAACTATAAAACAGTTTATGTAACGCATAATATTGGTAATCAGAGTTTTGAAGATATGTATTTAATGAGTTTGTGTAAATGCAATATCATTGCCAATAGTTCGTTTAGTTGGTGGGGCGCTTGGTTAAATGCTAATGCTAATAAAATTGTAATAGCACCAAAAAAATGGTTTAAAATTAAATCTAAAAACAGTAAAGACTTATTACCTAAAGAATGGATTCAACTATAAACCATAAACGAGTTACGGTATTGATGTCTGTTTTTAATGGCGAACTCTACCTTAAAGAAGCAATTGATTCTGTATTAAAACAAACGTATACCGATTTTGATTTACTAATAATAAATGATGGATCTACTGATAATTCCCATACTATTGTTCAATCGTATAATGACCCTAGAATTAAATTAATTAATAATGATCAAAATTTGGGATTAATTAATTCGTTGAATAAAGGTATTAGTCTTATTCATTCAGATTACATTATTCGCATGGATAGTGATGATATATGTTTGCCGAATAGAATTGAAGTACAGGTCAATTTTATGGATGCGCATTCCGAAGTTGGAGCTAGTGGAAGTCACTATTTTCAGTTAAAAGAAGATAAGCATTTCGAAATTGATTTACCAATGACTTCTGAGGAAATAAAAGCATTCTTGATTTTTAATTGCCCTTTGGCTCATCCAACAACCATTTTACGAAAACAAGTTTTAGATAGGTATCATATAAAATATGAAACTGGTTATTTATATTCTGAAGACTATCACTTTTGGTTACAGCTTTCTAAAGTTTCTCAACTAAGAAATTTAAAAGAAAGTTTGATTTATTATCGAATGCATCCTAATCAAATTACCGGTAATCCTGCTAAAGCAAAGGAAAGATTGAACACCGTTACTAAAATCAGGAGCGTTTCATTAGAAGAATTATCCGTTCTATATTCAGCGAATGAAATGTATATCCATAATTTAATAGCCGATGGATTAAGCCCAGCTAATGAATTAGAATTTAAACAAGTAGAGCCATGGCTGCAAAAACTTTCAAATGCTTATTCTAAAAAGAATCCGAATGCAAGTCACTTTAATGCCATTGTTTATGAAAGATGGCTGAGAGTATGTGTAAATTATCTTGGCTCAGTGAAAGGAATTAGCTATTTTTATAAGTCTCAATTAAGGAAATCATTAAAAATAGATTTACAGATAAGACTTCATTTATATTTGATTTTATATAAATCTTGGAAACGAAAATAAACTTTATATGAGGATTTGTTTATTGGCAGACGGAGAAAGTATTCACACAGTTAGATGGTGTCAGCAGTTCCATGAGTTCGGACATGAAGTTCATTTGATTACGTTTAAAAATGTTATAATTCCAAATATAATCGTTCATTACATTGATGGTGTTGATATAGATGTGTCAGGAGGAAATTGGAAAGTTGTTTTAAAATATTTAAAAGTTAAGCAAATTATAAAGACTATAAACCCTCAAGTTCTTCACGCTCTCTATGCTACCAGTTATGGTTTATTAGGCGCGTTGTCAGAGTTTCATCCATACATTGTTACGCCCTTGGGATCAGATGTTTTAATTAGCCCTAAAAAATCATCTATTTATAGATTCATTTTAAAATTTGTTTTTAAATCGGCTGATATCATTACCTCTATGGCTCCTCACATGAAAGAGAGCATGCTTGAATTAGGTAGTAACAAGGAAAAAATTAAAGATATCATGTTTGGTATTAATACCGATATTTTCAATAAAAATAATCGCTCTCTATCTACTACTGATTTTGTAATTTGTAGTACTAGGAATTTTGAACCAGTTTATAATATTCCACACTTCCTTCGCTCGATTGCACTTATCAAAGGGAAAATACCTCATTTAAAAGTAAATATTATTGGTGATGGATCTTTAAAAGAAAGTTTGATTCAACTAACCAGAGAGTTACAAATTGATGATGTGGTATGTTTTTATGGCAAGGTGCCACAAAGCGAAGTAGTTTCGATTTTAAGTCATTCTAATGTATTCGTTACTGTTTCATTATCTGATGGGAATAGTTTGTCGTTAATTGAAGCAATGGCTTGTGGAGCTTATCCAGTTGCTACTGATATTTTAGCAAACAGACAATGGATTACCGATAACGTAAATGGACGATTTGTAGCAATAGATGACGTTAATGGATTAGCCGACTGCTTGCTTGATATTTACAAAAATTATAGCTCTATCATTGATAAAGCAGTACTTGAGAGTGACCGATTAATTACAGATAAAGGAACCTGGCAAATTAATATGGCTAAAATGAATAAAATTTACGAATCACTAAACAAGAATTGATAGTTCTAAATTGTTTAAAAAAATACTAGTGCGCCAATTTATTCGCAACATATTACCGCAACAATTCATTGATTTTTATAAAAATCAAAAAAAAAGACGTAAGCAAAAACAACGAGAAACACTTGCCAGCACTAATAAGGTTGTTACTCAAAATCAGATTATAGAGAAATTAAACGAGATTGGTTTAAAAAGTGGAGAAGTTGTGATGCTACATTCTAGCCTCAGTAAAATGGGTTATGTAGAAGGCGGAGCGCAAACAGTAATTGATTCTATATTAAAAGTTATAGGTAACGAAGGAACATTGGTAATGCCAGCTTTTCCAGCAATTGGTTTTAATTACGATTATTTAAAGACGAATCCCATATTTGATTTAATGAATACACCTTCTAAAATGGGCGTTATCACAGAAGTTTTTCGTAACATGAAAATGGTGAAACGAAGTTTACATCCAACTGATTCTGTTTGTGCATTGGGTAAACAAGCCGATTATTTGACTAAAGATCACTTTAATCAATTAATACCTTATAATCAAAACAGTCCGTTTTACAGGCTGTACCAGCTAAAAGCAAAAATTATATTAATAGGAGTTGATCTAAATAGTTTGACTAACTTTCACACGTTAGAGGATGCCGTTCCTGATTTTGTATATCCAGTTTATCATCAAACAATATTTGATACTCAATTAATAGATGAAGGTAGTAAGTCGTTAATCATGAAAACAAAAGTTCATAACCCAGTTTTTTCAAAAAAAAGAAAATGCAACGAATTTATCAAACCGTTTACAGATGCTGGTTTTATGATGTCGTTTAAAATTGGTTTGGCAAATTGTTATTGCATAGAGGCCGATAAATTAAATAATTGGATGATTGAAAATTATAAATTAAAAGGAATTACGCTTTATACACCTCAAGGAAAAAATTAAAACATGCAAATTCATTTAAGCTTTGATTACGAATTATTTTTTGGTACTTCTTCTGGAAGTATTGATAATTGTATATTAAAGCCGACTCAACGTTTAATGGATTTATCTAAAAAACACCAAGTGCCTTTTGTTTTTTTTGTAGACGCAGGATATTTATTGCAGTTGAAAAATCATAATCACATCGTTCAATGTAAATCTGATTATGATAAAATAGCGCTTCAATTATTAGAATTAAAAGCAGCAGGACATGAAATTGCGCTACATATTCATCCTCACTGGGAGGACTCTTTTTTTAAAAACAATAGTTGGAAAATTAATACAACGCGTTATAAATTAGCTGATTTTACAGATACTGAAATAGATCATATCGTTACAAAATATCATCAAGCTATTATTGATATTACTCAAATACCTTGTAAATCATATCGTGCAGGCGGTTGGTGCATACAACCATTTGAGCCAATTAAAAAGGCATTGATTAAAAATAATATTTTAGTTGATAGCACCATTTTTCATAATGGCTTTCATAGTTCTAGTGCACATAGTTATAATTTTACTTCCTCACCAAATAAAGATGAATGGTGCTTTGATAACGATCCTTGTACAGAAAGTTCAAATGGATTATATACTGAAATCCCTATTACAGCAGACCGTATTCCGCCATTATTTTATTGGAATTTATATTTTAAAATGAAATCCAATCCAGCTATTTATAAACCTTTAGGTGATGGTAATTGGCTGGTAGACAAGAAACGCATCTATAAGCATTTTTATTCAGGAACGAATCATTTTGCTTGCGCCGATGGTTTTTTTGCATCTCGTTTATCTTCCATTTTAACTCGTTGTGAAAATCAACAACGTAAAAGAATGATGGTGTTGAGTCACCCAAAATCCTTAGCGCCATATTCGTTTGATGCTTTAGATGCCTTTATTAATAAGGCTAAAACAAAAGGACATACATTTTCTACCATAACCAGTTAATGAATCGTATCAAACATATTAAACACCACGAAATTAATTTTGAAAAATGGGATAACACTATTTTATCATCCGTTTATCCTTTAGTATTTGCACAATCTTTTTATTTAAATGCTACTTGTCCGCAATGGGATGCTTTAATCATAGGCGATTATGAGTCTATTTTTCCTTTAACGTACAATACAAAATTAGGAATTACCTATTTGTATCAACCTTCATTTACCCCACAATTGGGCGTTTATGGTAAGGTTACACTTGAAATAGAGCAATTGTTTTTTGATTATGTCAATGAGCATTACAAATTAATAGAGATAGAATTAAATGCATCAAATTGCTTACAATCTAAATTTCATAATCCGAAAACAACCTTTACAATAGATTATAAAACAGGTTATAAGTTCAATCAAAATACCAAACGTAATATTTCAAAAGCTTTAGAACATCAATTAGCGTTTATACAAATACCCTATAATGAAGTATTACCGCTTTCAGAAAAGCATTTAAATCCTTTTCTCTATAAGGATTTACATCTGTCAAAACATTCTATTCATTTATTTAATGAGTTGTTAAATGCTGCTATAACTCATAAGAGTTTATACTCTTTTAAAGTCATTGATGAAAAAAATAATTTGCAAGCCATCGCACATTTTATATCAAATGGAAAACACACAGTTTATTTAAAAGGAATTAATTTTGATAAAGAAATTAGTTTAGGAAGTATGCATTTGCTTAATAGTTCTGCAATTAAGTTCTTTGAGGATAAATGTGATGTGTTTGATTTTGGCGGTGGCTCTAAGGAAAGCCTTGCAAATTTTTATAAAGGGTTTGGGGCTTTGGCATTAGCATATAGCACTTTAAAAATTAATAAGTTACCATGGTTAATTAAATTACTTAAAAAATAAAAGGAATTTGTTAATTTTAAAGCAGGTTCCATTCCAAATATTATACATTGAAATTATTAATACTTACACAATATTTTCCACCAGAAGTGGGCGCTCCTCAAAATAGATTATTTGAATTAGCTGTTCGATTAAAAAAAATCGGTATAGATGTGTCAGTTCTTACTGCAATGCCTAATTATCCACAAATGAAAATTTATGATGGGTATGAAGGAAAAGATTATGTTTATGAGGAAATAGAGGGAGTTCCCGTTCACCGTTCATCTATTTACTTACCAAAAAGTAAATCTATTATACAGAGATTGCTTAATTATTTTTCATTTGTTTATAGTTCGGCCATTATTGGTAATAAAAAAATAGGAAATATTGATGTCATTTTGTGCGAATCTCCACCCTTGTTTTTAGGTTATTCTGCCTTGTATTTAAAACGTAAAAAAAAGGCAAAATTGATATTTAATGTCTCTGACTTATGGCCTGAAAGTGCTGAAAAATTAGGTGTTGTCACAAATAAATGGATGTTGAAATTAGCGTATCGTTTGGAGGCTAAATTATATCGTCAATCAGTACTGGTTAGTGGACAAACACAAGGGATTTGCAAAAATATCAATGAACGTTTCCCCACAATACCTACCTATTGGTTGCCAAATGGTGTTGATACAATGTATTATGATCCACAATTAATGACAACTGATTGGCGAAAAGAAAATGGGTTTTCTACATCTGATGTGTTATACTTATATGGTGGAATTTTAGGATTAGCTCAAGGATTAGAGCTTATAATAGAAGCAGCTGATAAATTAAAATCAAATCCACGACTTAAATTTTTATTTGTAGGCAGTGGACCTGAAAAAGAAAAATTACAAGTTCTTGTTTCTAAAAAACATTTACATAATGTTTATTTTTTTGATGCTGTATCTAAGGTGAATATGCCAGCTATTTTGTCAGCATGTGATGTTTCTATTATCCCATTGAGAAAATTACCATTGTTTTTAGGAGCTATTCCTTCTAAAATATTTGAAAATTTAGCGATGGAAAAACCGGTAATTTTAGCTGTTGATGGTGAAGCTCGTGATTTATTTGTCAACCAAGGGAAATGTGCCCTTTATTGTGAGCCGGAAAGTGTTGAAGATCTAACTAAGAATATACTTCTATTAGCAAATGATACAGAACTGCGTCGTCAGTTGGGTATGAATGGTAGAAAGTATGTTGAAATAAACTTTAATAGAGATACCATAGCTCAAAAATTTTATACTACTTTAGTGAATAATGTTAGCAAAGCTTAAGCAATTATATATTAGTTCTTCCTTTATCTTTCCTTTATTGATTTCATTTTTATTGCCATTTGGAATTAATTACGGAATAATCATATCACTTTGGCTAATTTGTTTTTTTGTTTTTGAGGATCTAAAATTAGGATTTCGGAAAATGCTTACAAATAATTGGAGTTATGTATTCATTTCATTTTTTGTAATACATGCAGTTGGCTATTTCTTTTCAATTAATAAAGCCGAAGCTTTATCTTGCATCGAAATTAAATTGCCGTTTCTATTTTTACCTTTTTTAATATTCACCTCTAATTTTAATGAATTACAACTTAAAAAAATTACTATATCATTTGTGTCAGGATGCTTAATACTTGCATTTGCATGCCTTTTCAGGGCAACTTATTTATATTTTATAACTAATACGAATGCCTTTTTTTACTCTGAGTTCACCTATTTTTTACATCCAAGTTATTTTGCTATGTATTTTATTTTTGCACAATTAATAGTAATGCTATATTATAAAACTTGGCTATCCCATCTTAAGTATCTTAATTTAAAAATTGGTTTTATATCTCTTGTTTTTTTAGTATGTATTTTCCTAGCTTCTTCTAAAATGGGAGTAATAGCTGCCTTTACGATATTACCTGTAACACTTTTTGTATTATTAATAAATAGGGGTTATAAAAAATTGATGATTATTATTTTAATAGGTTTAATTGCAATAACGGGTTTGGTTTATAAATTAGTTCCATCTCCCTTTCAGCGGTTACAAACTGCTATTACAGTTACGACATCTACCGAATCAATTGATTTATCTGCCACAGAAAGCACAGCAGTTCGAATATTAATATGGAAACAAGCGGTTGATATCATCAAACAAAATTTTGTTTTAGGTAAATCACCTGGTGATGCAAATGATGCGCTTTATCAAGCTTATCAAAAAAATGGATTAACAGGTGCTATCAAAAAGAAATTGAACGCACACAATCAATTTTTACAAACCTTTATAGGTACTGGTATAGTTGGATTTATATTGTTATTCCTAATGACAGTTGGCGCAATTATTGTCGGTTTATATAAAAGAAATTATGCGTTGGTCGTATTTAGTTTTTTAATTACCATTAATTTTCTAGTCGAATCTATGCTTCAGGCTCAAGCAGGATTTATTTTTTTTGTGTTTTTTCTTTGTTTTTTATTACAATATGATTTAGGTAAATTTACAAACCAAAATAAGATTCAATTAAAATGATACCATTTTCGCCCCCACATATTGATGATAAAATTATTGCCGAAGTAACAGCTGCACTCAAATCTGGATGGATTACTACGGGCCCTAGAACAAAAGATTTTGAAAAACGTATTACTGCTTATTGCGGAAATAAAAACACCATATGTTTAAATTCCGCTACAGCTGGTTTAGAAATAATGTTGCGTTGGTTTGGAATAGGGCAAGGAGATGAAGTAATTTTACCAGCCTACACTTATTCAGCCACGGCAAATGTCATTATTCATTGTGGTGCAAAGCCTGTTTTTGTCGATGTAAATGCAGATGACTTTAATATCTCAATTTCAAACATTGAAAAAGCGATTACTACTAAAACAAAAGTAATTATGCCCGTTGATTTTGGTGGTTTTCCCTGTGATTATGATGAAATTAATGCCTTAGCGGTTAAGCATCAATCATTATTTAACCCTAATTCTAAAAACCAAGAAATTTTAAATAGAATACTCATCTTATCTGATTCGGCCCATTCTTTTGGCGCGACATACAAAGGTAAAAAATGTGGTTCCTTAACTGACGTTTCTGTTTTTTCATTTCATGCCGTTAAAAACCTTACAACAGCAGAAGGTGGCGCTATCGCCCTTAATTTGCCAGAACCATTTGATAATTTTGAAATATATAATTATTTATGTATGCTCACATTGCATGGGCAAAATAAAGATGCTTTAGCAAAAACACAGAAAGGTAATTGGAAATATGATATCATTGAGGCTGGTTATAAGTGCAATATGACAGACTTATCTGCTGCCATAGGTTTGGTTGAAATTGAACGTTATGATAATGACACTCAATTAAAACGCAAACAAATTTATGAAGCCTATGATTTGGCTTTATCGGCAGATAATCGTTTACAAGTTCCAACGCATGTTACGCCTTATAAAAATGGCTGCTATCATTTATATCCTTTAAGAATTAAAGGAATCACAGAACAACAACGTGATGCCATCATGAAAGAAATTTTTGAATACGATGTATCAGTTAATGTTCATTTTATTCCCGTTCCAAACACTACGTTTTACAAAAAATTAGGTTATAATATGGACAATTATCCAGTAACCTATGATAATTTCAGTAGAGAAATTTCTTTACCAATATATTATGATTTAACGATGGAAGAAGTACAAATTGTAATCTCTGCAGTTATTAAATCTTTAAATAAAGTGCTTTGTTAAAACGTATTTTTGATATCGTTTGTTCTCTAATTGGTATTATTTTATTATTGCCGTTTTTTATTATCGTTTCTCTTTTAATAATTGTAAACAGTGGATTTCCTGTTTTTTATATTCAAACCCGCGTAGGTAAATGCAGTCGCAATTTTAAGTTATTTAAATTTAGAACCATGCATACCGCCGCCGATGAAAAAGGGTTATTGACAGTAGGAGGAAGAGATCCTCGTGTGACAAGCATAGGATATTACCTACGTAAATATAAGTTAGACGAATTACCTCAACTTTTTAATGTATTGTTAGGAACAATGAGTTTAGTTGGCCCTCGACCCGAAGTAAACAAATATGTTGATTTATATAATACAAAACAACTACAAGTTTTAAATGTTAAACCTGGTATTACTGATTTGGCCTCCCTTGAATTTATCAATGAAAATGAGCTATTGGCTCAATCTTCTAATCCAGAAGAAACATATATTAATAAGATTATGCCCGAAAAACTAATGTTAAATCTTAAATATATAGCTCAACAAAGCTTTGCAACTGATATTAAAATTATTTTTAATACGCTCTTAAAAATTGTAAAATAAATTCCCAACTTATCACAACAGAGTGTTGGTAATACTCAATTAGTAGTATATTTACTGCTTATTAATTTTAACAAAAAATGAAAAACCTTTCTCTTATTTTAAATGGAATTTTGGCAATTGCAGTTGCAATTTTATTTTATCAAGTTCATTCTTTAAAGTCTTCAGGAATTCAAGAAACTACTTCCGATTTGTCTGTAAAACCAATTATTACAAGCAACACTACTTTAGCTGAATCTAAAATTGCATATATTAACACTGATAGCATTAATGAACATTATGCCTATATCGCAGATTTTACTAAAGTAATTCGTGCTAAAAAATCTAATTTAGAAGCACAATTACAAGGCATGACTGCTAAATTCCAGCAAGATTACGAAGCATTTCAACAATCAGCTCAAGCTGGTATTGCTCCTCAAGCTGAGTTAATGAAAACCGAGGAAAACTTAAAACGTCAACAGCAAGACTTAGCTAATAAAGAACTACAAATGCAAAATTTAGGAGTTGAGCTAGAAGAAAAAAATGCAGAATTAAATAGAAACGTAAAAGATTTTTTAAAAGTGTTTAATAATGGAAGATTTGATTATGTGATGTCATATTCGGATTTGATGCCAACCATATTATTAACCAATCCTAAATTAGATATTACACCCCAAGTACTTCAAGGCTTAAACACAGAGTATAATGCTAAAAAAGCTAAAAAATAATGGAGAATAATAAAGCATTATTAAGCAAAATCATGTTAGTGCATCATTTCCATGAGACTTTTAAAATCGGTAATGCCGATGAGCCAACATTAATTAATGAAAAAGATTATTTGTTACGATACAATCTTCTAAAAGAAGAAAATGATGAATACCTTGAAGCCTGCGAAAAGAAGGATTTGGTTGAAATAGCTGATGCATTAGGAGATCAATTATATATACTATTTGGTACAATGTTAAAACATGGTTTACATCACAAAATCGAAGAAGTGTTTGATGAAATTCAACGAAGTAATATGAGTAAATTAGATGAGCAAGGAAACCCTATTTTTAGAGAAGATGGAAAAATCCTTAAAAGTAATTTATATTTTCGGCCAAATATTAAAGATATACTAGATAAATAACAGAAACCAGTTTTCTAATAAAAAATCCCGTTTAATTTAATTAAACGGGATTTTTTATTAATATTCATCTTCATTAAAAAAGAAATCATCTTTAGTTGGGTAATCAGGCCAAATTTCTTCAATGGCTTCATATGATTCGCCTTCATCTTCTACTTCTTGCAGGTTTTCAATAACCTCCATTGGTGCACCCGAGCGAATAGCAAAATCAATTAATTCATCCTTAGTCGCTGGCCAAGGAGCGTCTTCTAGCCACGATGCTAATTCTAATGTCCAATACATAATTTTAACCTTTAATTTTGTGCAAAAGTAAAAAATAAATTGAATTATCCTAATGATTTTAAGTAAATAAACAAAGATTCTTATATCTTAAATTCTCTTTCAAACAAAGTATCTTCATCATTCTCTAATATTAATTTATAATCGCCTTTTTTCAAAGAAGCTACATTAAAGTTTGCATTATATTTGCTATTTTCAGGATATAGCCATAAGCCTACAATCGCTGAAACTTTATTACCTTTTTCATCCATTAGGTAACAGTATGAATAACAGGTTTTTGGAATAGAATAATTAAATGTTGCGTTAAAGCGAATAGGGTTATCATTAACACTCCCGTTTGAGGTTATGGATGCGCGTTTTAAGAGTGTATACCAAGGTAATGGCTCTCCTTTAATTGTAGAAACAAAATTACGAAGATGAGTGGATGCAGAATCGTTATTAGCAGTAATATTAGCAGTTTCTTTCTTATCGCTTATTGCCCAAACACTATATTGTTCACTGTTATTATCGTATGGATGTAAGTTTAAATATCGAGCTAATGATACTAAGCTACTATCTGCTAATTTACCTAAAGTATAGGGTGCTCCTTTAATAGGTCCTCCCTTAGTAGCTTCACAGCAATAGCCTCTTATATTGAATTTCTTTGTTTCCTTTGGTTTAAGCGTTAGTATTTCTTCTCGAGTGACTAAAATATCTTGATAGTCGTTTTTACCGGCATCTGAGTTGAATCTCCAGCCAGCAGGAATAACAATATACAATGAATCTTTAATTAAACTTGACACAGAATAATTAATTTCTAATCCTCCATTACAAATGGATTTGGCTGTAATCATCTTTTTTTGAAATGCTTGTTGCAAAGAAACTTTTGTTTTGCTTTGAATTCCTTGTAGAAAAACAAATCCAATTAAAACAGTAGTGGTGATGTTTCGAGTTTTCATGATACTTGGTTTTTAATGATATAATGCTAAAAATATTTATAAGATACATGTATTTATAAATCATTTTTTATATCTTGCTCTTAAATTTAAAACCCTATGGAACGTTTTACAGGATTAATAGGCATCGTCATTATTTTTGGAATAGCTTTTTTATTGTCAAATAATAAAAAAAGAATTAATTACCGATTAGTCATAAGTGGCCTAGCATTGCAATTATTAATTGCAGTTTTAGTTTTAAAAGTAGAACCTGTTACTCGTTTTTTTGCATGGCTTGGTCGTGGTATGGGTAAAATCGAACAGTTTGCTCAGCAAGGTGCAGGCTTTGTATACGGCGGCATAATGATTGACAATCATGAAGGTTCATCAATCGGTTACGGCGCACCACATACCTTTGTGTTCGCATTTAGTATAACAGCCACTATTATTCTTGTGTGCGTATTAGTTGCCATTTTATATCATGTTGGTATTATGCAACGTGTGGTTGCAGTGATTGCTAAAGTGATGAACTTTGTGATGCGCGCAAGTGGTGCAGAAGCTTTAAGTAATGTAGCAAGTGCATTTGTTGGTCAGGTAGAAGCTCAGGTAATGATTAGACCATATTTACCTACTATGACAAAATCAGAATTACTGTCATCTATGGCTGGAAGCATGGCGTGTATAGCAGGTGGTATTTTAATTGTTTACGTTAACATGGGAGCAAAAGCAGAATACCTATTAACCGCGAGTTTAATGGCTGCGCCTGCTGCAATTGTAATTTCAAAAATTATTTATCCAGAAACAGAAGAATCGCAAACAAGAGGAGAAGTAAAACTAGAAATAAAAAAAGAACATACTAATTTAATTGATGCTATTTCACATGGAGCTGGAGATGGAATGAAAATAGCGATTAATGTAATTGCTATGTTAATTGGGTTTATTGCGTTAATAGCTTTTGTTAACTACTGTTTAGGACTTATTGGAGGAATAGGTAATTTTTGTCCAAACCTCTCACTTGATTTTATTTTTGGTAAATTATTTTATCCTTTAGCCTGGTGTATGGGTGTTCCAGAGGCTGATGTGCAGCAAGTAGCAACTATTATGGGACAAAAGTTAACAATTAACGAATTTGTTGCTTTTGATACGTTAACACATAAATTAGCAACACCTTTAAGTGAAAAAGGCTTAATAATAACCAGCTTTGCAATATGTGGCTTTGCCAATTTCAGTTCAGTTGGTATGCAAATAGGAGGAATTGGATCTCTTGTGCCTGAGCGAAGAGCAGACTTAGCAAAATTGGGAATTAAAGCTCTTATTAGCGGAACATTAGCATCTTATTTATCTGCTACCATAGCTGGTATGCTAATTTAAGAATATGATAAAAGTCTTTAAAATTATCTTAATAATATGAAATAAATCATTTATTAACCCTTGCAAATTAATAAATTTGATAATTAATTAATATAAACAAGAAATTTAAAACTTCTATGATACACTTAAACACAAACAAAATCATTATTACTACTGATTTTTCGGAAACATCTTTATTAGCTATTAAACATGGTGGTTTCTTAGCACAATATACTAAGGGAGAAATTTATTTGGTTCATATTATTACAAAACATTGGGAAAAATTTAATGTGTTTACTCCAAGTATTTCTATTGATAATATTGAAAAAGCTTCTTCTGCAGTTGAAGAAAAATTAGAAGAAATGGCAGCGGTTATCAGAAAAAATTATGGTGTTCAAGTAACAACCGTTGTAAATACTGGTAATCCAACTACTGAAATTGTAAATTTTGCTAAAGAGATTAATGCAGGACTAATTGTAATGGGAACACACGGCTACAGTGCCTGGGAAGATTTAACAATTGGAAGTAACGCATTGAAAGTAATAACTAAAAGCCCATGTCCAGTAATGACGATGAGTCAGTTTGCTGAAAAAATAGGATATTCTAAAATAGTATTACCTATTGATACTTCAGCACATAGTCGTCATAAAGTTGTGTTTGCTATAGAATTAGCTAAAGAATTCTCTGCTCGTATTTGTGCAGTTGGATTATTATCAGATGATGAAAGTAGTAAAAAACCCGCTATGGAAGTAATGCTTAACCAAGTTCTATCAGCTGCAAAAGATAAAGGAGTGATGTGTGAAACTGAATTAATGGAAAATGTAAAAAATAGGGCAGTGGCAACTATTCAATATTGTCAAAAAGTTGAAGGTGATGCAATTACAATTATGACCGATCAAGACGCTGAAATTAGCGGATTCTTTCTAGGGAATTATGCATTACAAGTTATCCATCATTCAAAGGTACCTGTAATTAGCCTTAAACCAGCTAATTTAGATGAAACTGCTGGTTGGGGTGATATGTTAGCAGGAACCTAATCTATTATTTTTTCATATTTTAATTGTTTAAAAAAAAGAGCGTTTTGATTATTCGAAACGCTTTTTGAATTTATAAAGATCAAGAATATAGCCAATCAAAATCAATTTATAACTTACCTTAAAACTTCCCAAAGTACTATACCCATACTAACAGATACATTAAACGAATGCTTCGACCCAAATTGAGGAATTTCAATGCATACGTCGCTTTGATTAATTATCGGCTGTTCTACTCCATATACTTCATTACCAAAAATAAATGCTATTTGCTTATCCGGTTTTTGAAATTGGTTAAGCATTACTGAATTTTTTGCTTGTTCTACCGAAGCAATAAAATAACCTTCTGCTTTTAAAAGATCAACCGCTTCTTGTGTCGTTTTAAAATACTTCCAAGTAACTGTTTCTGTAGCACCTAAAGCTGTTTTGGCAATGTCTTTATTGGGAGGTGTTCCAGTAACTCCGCATAAATAAATGGCTTCTAACAAAAAAGCATCTGCTGTTCTAAAGGCCGAACCTACATTATTTAAACTACGGATATTATCTAATACTAATATGATTTTGTTTTTTGTAGAAGCTTTAAATTCTTCCGAACTCATTCTACCTAGATCATTCATGCTTAATTTTTGGTTCATCTTAATAATGCTCTAACTCTTCTAATTTCTTTGCTAATATACGCATACCGGCAACTGCTGTTGCTTTAATATGAATCAAATTTTTTATATAATCTAAATTAAAATCGCTGGGATCTATCAAATAACGTTTAGTATGAGAAGAGGTTACATGAATTAAATTAGCTGCTGGATATACATTTAATGAGGTACCAATCGTAATAAAAATATCGGCATCTTCAGCCAAGGCAATAGCTGTGTCCATTTCAGGAACAGCTTCTCCAAACCATACGATGTGTGGTCGAAGCTGAGACCCATTTTCGCAGACATCTCCTACTTTTATTTCTGAACCCTTAATTGGGTAAATTAAATTAGAATGATCAGTACTTCTGCTTTTTATTATTTCCCCGTGTAAATGCAATACCTTTTTGGAACCAGCCCGCTCATGTAAATCATCAATATTTTGAGTAATAACCTGAACGTCGTATTTTTTTTGTAATTGAGCAACCAACAGATGACCCTCGTTTGGCTTGGCCTCTAGCACTTGTTTGCGGCGCTGATTGTAAAAATCTAATACTAATGGCATATTTCTTTGCCAAGCATCAAAGGTTGCTACATCTTCTATTTTATATTCTTCCCACAAACCGTTAGTATCTCTAAAGGTTTTAATGCCACTTTCTGCACTCATACCAGCTCCTGTAAAAACAACTATCTTTTTTTTCTTCATGCTCGGCTCAAAAATAAACTTTAAACAAACAACTAACAATAGCAAATATTCGTTTAGCTTATTTTAAATTTACAGAAAAAAAACTACTTATGAAATTTTTTATTGATACCGCAAACCTAGCACAAATTAAAGAAGCCCAAGACTTAGGTGTTTTAGATGGCGTAACGACTAATCCCTCATTAATGGCTAAAGAAGGAATTAAAGGGCAAGGAAACATCTTGAAACACTATGTAGATATTTGTAACATTACTACTGGTGATGTAAGTGCTGAAGTTATTGCAACTGATTATGCTGGTATGGTGCGTGAAGGTGAAGCATTAGCTGACTTACACGAACGTATTGTTGTGAAGATTCCAATGATTAAAGATGGTATTAAAGCAATTAAATATTTTTCGGATAAAGGAATTAAAACCAATTGCACGTTAGTATTTTCTGCTGGACAAGCTTTATTGGCAGCTAAAGCAGGTGCTACTTATGTATCTCCATTTGTTGGTCGTTTAGATGACATTAGCCAAGATGGAATGGAGTTAATAGCAGATATCCGTATGATTTACGATAACTACAATTACGAAACTCAAATATTATCGGCATCTGTTCGTCATCCGTTACATATCATTCAATGTGCTAAATTAGGCTCTGATGTAATTACTGCTCCATTATCTGCGATTACAGCTCTTTTAAATCATCCATTAACTGACAAAGGATTGGCTCAGTTTCTAGCTGATGCAGCAAAATAAATTTCAGTAAAATATTGAATTTTAAAACCCGTTATACTATACTGTTTAACGGGTTTTGTTTTTAAAATTAATTAAAGAAACGGATGATATTGAGTCATAACGATATAAAATAGACCTGTTCATAATTATTTTATGATACAAAGATCTATTGTTTCTAATCCTACATTAAATAAAGCATCCATACAACTTACCTGAGGTATAAAGCCTATTTTATCAGCAAATACTTGGTAATAGGGCATTTGATTGATTTTATTATTTAACGAGTTGTGCAAATATTCTCTTAAATCTAAGCAATCATTAGGAGTTAAAACAAATTCATTCGTAAATAAAATCTCTTTTTTGATTCTTAAAATATGTAAAACTGTTTGCAAAAGCTGCGTATTAAAATCAATTAATAAATCAAACTTAGTATGGTAAAATGGTTTGAACTCATCTTCAAAAAATTCAAAATAAGGCGAGCTTTTGTAAGCGCTTGTAATAGACCGCCAATGCTGTTGTTGCCAGTTTTCGGCATAAGAAATACGTTTGTTACTTATTAATTCTTTTTCGCCGCTTTTTAATAAAGGAATAGATAGTGTTAATTTCCCATTTGATGTTAATATATCACAACGGTTACGGTGAGTTTGTTTAACGAAATGCTCCTGTTGTTCTATGTGAATAGTATCAGCATTCAATACCTCGGAAAGGTATGTTAAATCAGGCAAATACGCTGATGAGAGTAAAATTGATTTTGTTGTTAAACTCATTTCGTTACTTTATACCCATCAATAAACGATCCCAACGAATACCCGCACTATATAACTTATCTTTTGAGAAAATAATACGTGTTGCTTTTCCAATAATATGGTCTTCGGGTACAAAGCCCCAATGACGACTATCTTGAGAGTTATGACGATTATCTCCCATCATAAAATAATAATTTTGTTTGAACGTATAGGATTGGGCAAACTGATGATTAATGAAAATAGAATCATTTTTAATTTCTAATAAATTGCCTTCGTAAATTGAAATGATGCGTTCAAATAAGCATAAATTTGTAGAATCTAATTGTATACTATCTCCCATTTGCGGAATTTTTAAAGAACCATAATTGTCTACATTCCACTTATAGTTTGCATTATATGGAAATACAAACTCATCCCACATTTCTTTTTTCTCATTATTTTTAACTACTTCCGAAATAAAATTTTTACTTTTCAGTGTATCTACTAAAGCTTGAGTTAATGTAAAGGAGTAATCATCGTTGTCGGATATTTTACCGCCCTCATGCAATTGATAATTTGCTATGAAAGCTGAATCTAAAGGTATTTTTGATTTAAGATGGTAATTAAACTGTAATGTTTGTTCTCTGTCTATTAATTTATTGTTTACATAAACCAAACCATCTACTATTTTAAAACTATCACCCCCTATAGCAACACAGCGTTTTACAAAGTAGGTGCGGTGATCAACAGGAAACTCATCTTCTTGAGGAAAATTAAAAACAACTACGTCATTATTTTCTATATCAGGTCTTCCAAATAAACGAATATAAGGCAATGACAATAATGTGGAATATAATTTTTGATTTATGAATGGAATACTCAGGATGGTTTTTGGTAAACGTGGTCCGTATGATAATTTATTAATAAACATGAAATCACCCGTCAATAGAGATTTTTCCATGGATGGTGAATTAACCGATGAAATTTCAAAAACAAACGTACGAATAACAAGCACACAGCATAATGAAATCCCAATAGCCTTAAGCCATTCGATAATCGTATTTTTATGTGATGCTAGTTTTTTCAAGGTTTAATATGTTCTGTAAAGATATTTTTATTTTTTGATGTGATAATTATAAAAATAGTATAAATTCGCCTTATGTTTACAACCGACCAACTTAAGGACCTTCACGAACGATATACCGCTCTGAAGGGGTTTCTTTGACTACGATAAGAAAAAGCACGAGTTACAGGAACTCGAAGAAAAAACCTTAGATCCAAATTTCTGGAACGATTCCAAAAAAGCAGAAGCCTTATTAGCAGAAGTGAAAAAGCGTAAATCGTGGGTAACGAGTTATGATGTGTTAACGTCTGCTATTGATGATCTAAATACGATGTATGAATTTTACAAAAGTGGTGATGCCGAAGAAAAAGATGCTGTTGAGCAATACGATAATGCTTTAAGTATACTTGAAGAAGTTGAATTTAAAAACATGCTTAATTCGCCAGATGATGCTTTGAGTTGTGTGCTTCAAATTAATGCTGGAGCAGGCGGCACTGAAAGTTGTGATTGGGCTAGTATGCTAGAACGCATGTATATGATGTGGGCAGAAAAACATCATTTTAAATTAAAAGAACTCGATAGAACAGACGGAGACGTGGCAGGTATTAAATCCGTTTCTATTCAAATAGATGGAGAATATGCTTACGGAAAATTAAAGGGAGAAAATGGCGTTCATCGTTTAGTTCGCATAAGCCCATTTGATTCAAACGCGAAACGTCATACTTCTTTTGCCTCTGTTTATGTATATCCCGTTGTGGATGACACAATTGAAATTAATATACATCCTAATGATATTGAAATACACACATCGCGAAGTGGTGGAGCAGGCGGACAAAATGTAAATAAAGTTGAATCTAAGGTTCAAATTACACATAAACCAACAGGTATTGTGGTTGTTTGTCAGGTAGATCGTTCTCAGCTTGGTAATAGAACGATTGCGATGCAGATGTTACGTTCTCAGTTGTATGAAATAGAAATGCGAAAACAAAATGAAGCACGCGATGCCATCGAAGAAGGGAAAATGAAAATAGAGTGGGGCTCTCAAGTTCGAAGTTATGTATTGCATCCCTACAAAATGGTAAACGATCATCGCACTGAATTTAAATTAACGGATGCAGAAGGTGTATTAAATGGAAACATCGACGAGTTAATTAAAACGTATTTGATGAGTCAAGGAAAAAAGAAATAATTAGTGGCAGTAATAAAACTCCAATTTCTTCGTTACGCTCGACTTAAAAATGGTCATTTGCGAAAAGCAAACTCCTATTATTTATACAGCTGTAGCGGTATCGCAAGCCTCGAACTTGAATTTTTCTTATCCGACACCAGGCTTGCTTGTAAGTAAAAATTAGTTGATTTGATGATAAAAAAACTCTGTGTTCTCTACGCCTCTGCGGTGAAAATATTTTAAACTTAAACTAAAAAATGAAAAAAGTAACTATCTTACATAATCCACGTTGTGGCAAGTCTAGAGAGGCTTTGAGTCTGCTTCAAAAAGAAAATTGTGAAATAGAAATTATAGAATATTTAAAAAAGGTACCAACTAAAAAAGAATTAAAAACTATTTTATCAAAACTAGGTTTAAAAGCGGTTGAAATCGTTCGTAAAAAAGAAGCAATTTATGTAGAGAAATTTAAAAATAAAAACTTTACTAACGAAGAGTGGATTCAACTCCTCATAGAAAATCCGATTTTAATAGAACGTCCAATTGTGATTGATGGTTACAAAGCCATTATTGGTAGGCCTCCCGAGTTAGTGATTGATTTATTGGAACGGAAATAAGCAGTTTAATCAAAAAACAACCAGTTAAGCCCAAATTTTATTGCCCGATCATTTTGTAAATAACCAGGTGTTAAATAATAATTATTGCCTGAAAAACCTTGATTAAGATGATCTATTTTAATAAAGAAACGAACAGGCTTAATACGAGCATTTAAAAAGAAATCTACAAAAGGATAATTACCAACCATTTTATCAGTTTGCACATAATACAAGTTAGTAGCAGGCATATAGGCCATACCATTAAACGCATTATAATATTGAACATTAAAGCCTATTTGTACTTGCAACGCACGTTTAAATAAATTGCCTTGGAAATAAATCGCAGAATTTACAATATGATTTGGCATACTCACAATGGCTTGATAAGAACTTGTTTGATAATTGTATTGAGCATTTAAACCTAAGTGTTTAAAAAACAAAAACTCTTTACGTATATATAATGACACATTTTGTATAGAAACTCCCGCCTGCTGAGGAACGGCAAGCTCATTCATGTAAAGCATATTTTTTGTATTTTGATAAATCACGCCAACTTCGCCATTTGCTTTTGGTACACAAATACTAAATAATCCTTGTAATTTTTGAGTAGGAACAAATGTATTTGACCAAGCATAATGATTGCTTAACCAAGTATTATAGATAAAATCCGGATGACGACTTTCGTAATTGACATTGAATTTTATTTTCAAATATTCATTTTTTAATGATGGTTCTATATCTCTTTTTTTATTTGATTCAAATAATTTTATTTGATATTGATTGTTTGCATCAATGCTGTAATCGCCAATATTAGAGCCATTGACAATATAATTAGCTTTGATAAAACCTTTATAGTTTTTTCGTTGCAAATAAGCACCCATATTTATTATATTATTCATAAATAATGAATCGCGATATTGATGCACTTGATTGTATTCGTTCTTAAATCCTAATTCTAAACGAGTATGGATAGGATTTATTTTTATTGAGTAATTAATCGTATTTGAAAAGCTGCGCCAATGAGTCGAATCCCTAGTTTTAACAGTATCTAAGTAATGTACCTGATAATATTTATCAATCGTGTCATTTAAATCTACATACTTACTATAATTCCCTGAATAGTTAAATGTGTAATTAATAAAATGGGATAAAACAGTAGAACTATCTTCCACTTTATTTAATCTATACCAAGCATCTAAATTATAAGTGGTGTTTCTCACTTCTCGTTTAGCAGAACTTAAATTCATTGGCAATATTTGTTTGTTAATAGTTACATCGGTCAAAAACAAGGAGTCATTCTTAATTCCCCCATTTTCCTGATGTTTCAGTTTATTAAATAAAAAGTAAGTATAATAACCAACTCTATTATTTTTGTGAGTGTAATTACTCGATGCGTAAAAATTATTGGTGAAACTTTGTTGTTGTTTAAAAAAACCTAAGCCGCTATAGCGATTAAAACCCAATGTTAAATTGAGTTTATTTTTAAACGTATTAGAAAATAATAATTTAAATGTTTGTTCTTGTTTAGATCCAGCTATACCTGTTAAGGAAGCATACGGTCCTTTTGTTTGATAATATGCAATGTTATTATTCGTAATAACATCATTGTTGTAAGGCGCATTATATAAATTAAATCCAAGTGCTTTGGTCTGATAATTCATTAATAAAGGACTTGAGGGCAAGCCTAAATTACCATTCGTATTACGAGGAAAATAATTTTGAAAATTTGTAATTGACGTATCAATTTTTGAATACGTAAATGTTTGGTAATTATTTTTATGTTCGTTTGATAGGATACTTATAAAGCTACTATCGCTAGGGTAATTAACCTGAGATTTAAGTCCAACAGATAAACACATTAAACTAAATAGTAATATCGAACTAAAAGTATATTGAAGTTTAGTCATTAAAAGCAAAAAAGTAACTTAAAATTTATCAAAGAAATGTTCTTCTACATCAAAGGTTGATTTGATACCTACTTGCTTATAATCCGATTCTAACCATTTTGCAGCGGTTTGACGGCCACGCTCTTTTAAATCTAATAAAAAAGCCCAGGAGGTATTCATTTTACTGCTATAACTTAATTGGCTTAGCGCATCATAACCAGAAATTGTATGAACAAAAATTTCTCTATTTTGCTTTTCGTCCGATTTTAAAATTCCGTTTCTTAATAATTCATTACGATAATGAATCAATTTCATTTCGTTAATTAAGCTACTATTAAATGAAATTTCATTTACACGATCAGCAATATCACGAGCACTTGTGGGAACAGAACTAATATTGATGGAATTAATTTTGATTAAAACGATATCACGTAAATTGGTATTAGTAATCAAAGGAAAAATTGGTGGATTTCCCATATAACCGCCATCCCAATAATATTCTCCATCAATTTGCACAGCTTGAAATAACATGGGCAAACAAGCTGATGCTAAAACAGCATCTACTGTAATTTCCTTATTACTAAATATTTTTGCTCTGTTTGTTTTAACATTAGTAGCGCAAATAAATAATTTTTTCTTATTGTAAATTTGTAACTCTTTAAAATCAATTAAATCAGTAAGAATATCTCTTAATGGGTTATAATTAAAAGGGTTAAAATTATAAGGAGACATATATTGAGTCATGTTATTAAACAACATGTACCCTGGGGAATTATGTATATCTCCATTACTATATATTTTGTCAAACTCGCTCGGCTTAAAAAAGCTGCCAGATTGCGCTACTTTACGCCAAAGTGTTTCTAATAATTCTTTAGCTTTTTTAGGTCCACCAACATGTAATCCATAAGCACAGGTAACTGCATTAACTGCGCCAGCACTAGTTCCGCACATAGCATCAGCAACAATATGATCAGCTTCTAAAAGTTTATCAAGTACCCCCCAAGTAAATGCCCCATGTGCACCGCCACCTTGAAGGGCTATACCAACTTTTTTAATATCAGAATGACTCATATATTAAGAAATACTACTTTATGAAATGTTAAACCAATTTAGCATTATTATAGATTATCAAATATAGCTAAATAACTTAATTATCAAAATTAAATATGACGAGTGCTATATATCATTAGATTAAGCGAATCGTTTAACCTACTATAAATTCTCTTTTATGAATTTTAGCATTTTAGTATATAAATGGATACGCGTTAGGCCACCGCTAATTCCATGATTTTTGTTTGGATAAGTCATAAAATCAAATGGAATGTTATTTTTAATTAACTCATTAGCTAATTCCATAGAGTTTTGATAATGTACATTATCATCGCCACTTCCATGTACTAATAAGAATTTTCCTTTGATGTTTTTAGTGAAATTAACTGGTGAATTATCTTCGTATCCGCTTTTATTATCTTGGGGCTTACGCAAGAACCGTTCAGTATAAATATTATCATAAAATTTCCAATTAGAAACAGGAGCTACGGCAATCGCAGCTTTAAAATATTCAGCACCTTTAGTAATTAATAACGAGGCCATATAACCTCCGTAGCTCCATCCCATAAAGCCTATGCGAGATTTATCCACAAAAGGCAAAGATCCAATATATTTAGCGGCATCAATTTGATCCAAGGTTTCTAATTTACCTAATTGCAAATACGTAGAGTTTTTAAAAGCTGTTCCTCTGCCAAAAGTGCCTCTACCGTCAACACACACAACAATATACCCTTCTTGATTTAATAAAGAATGCCACCAAAATTCAAAACCAGCCCATTCGTTATTACACTTATTAGAACCCGGACCATTATATGCAAACATATAAACCGGGTATTTTTTAGAAGCATCAAAGCGTTGTGGTTTCATCATCCAACCATTTAACTCAACTCCATCCGTATTTTTAAACGTAAAAAATTCTTTCGTTGATACTGGATATTCTTTAAGCTTATTTTTTAATAGAGTATTATCTTCTAATACTTTAATTAGTTTGCCATCAGCGCTGTGTAATTCATAAACCGGCGGTGTATTAGCATTAGAATATGAACTTACATAAAACTTAAAGCCTGCACTGAAAGTTGCGCCAGAGGTACCTTGAAGAAGAGATAATCTTTTTTTAGATGAGCCATCTAATTTAATACTATATACATCCCTGTTTATTTGCCCTTGTTCAGTAGAAACATAGTATAGTGTTTTAATAGATTCGTCATAACCATAAAATGAAATTACATCCCAATTTCCTTTTGTTATTTGATTAATTAATTTGCCAGTATTATCATAATAATATAGATGGTTATAGTTATCTTTTTCACTACTCCATATAAATCCTTTATTGTTGGGTAAAAAGGTTAGATCATCTGTAATATCAACGTATGTTTTTGATTCGTCGGTTAAGATTACTTTAGAAACACCGTCACTAGCATTGGCATATAATAATTCAACCTTATTTTGTAATCTGTTCAAGCGTTGCAGTGATAATGTATATATATCGCTAGTCCATTTAATGCGAGGTATGTATATATCAGTTTCTTTACCAATATCTACGGTGACTATTTTAGAGCTTAAAATATCATAAATATGAACAGTTAATATAGAATTATCTTCTCCTGCTTTTGGATATTTAAAAGTTACTTTGTCAGGATATAAATGATTATTGTATGTATCGAAACTATATTCCTTTACTCGACTCTCATCAAAACGCACAAAAGCTAATTTAGACCCATCGGCATTCCATTCAAAATAGTCGGCCTTGCCAAACTCTTCTTCATAAACCCAATCAGCCCAGCCATTTTTAATTTCATTATTTTTTCCATCAAAGGTCACTTGTGTTTCGATATTACTATCTAAATCTTTTATAAATAAATTATTATCACGAACAAAAGCCACCTTATTACCTTTTGGAGAAAATGTTGCGAACATTTGTTTTCCAGCTTTTGATAGCTCGGTCGTTTTACCTGTTTTAAAATCATACACGAAATTAGACGCAGTCATAGAACGGCGGTAGATATACTGAACATCTGTTTTTAGTAATAATTTTGTTTCATCTAAACTAAAGGTATAGTCAGATAAATCAATCGTTTTACCTTCAACTTTTACATTTTCTCCAGAAACTAATACTGCTACTTTGCGACCTGTCTTCAGATCGTATTTCACAATAGTTTGTACACCATTCGTGTCTTTAATGTTTGTGTAATGTATCCTATCTTTCATCGCATTAAAGCCACTTGTGCCCTTAGCTCTTAATTCTTTTTTACTACAAATATCATCAACTGTTAAGGTATTTTGTGCAATGCCTTGTATCGACAATAATGTAAGTAAACTCAGTATTTTTATAATTGATATTTTCATTGTTTTTGATATTAAGATTTAAAAGTTTGAATATACAAATTACTCCCTATTGCTAAATGCTATTTTACTCAAACGGTAACTATGTTAAATAAATGATTATTCGTTATTGTAATTTTTTATTAAATTAGCATAAAATAACTCCTAGTATGCAAACCTATAAAACCATTATCATCGACGACGAAGAAAATAGTCGTAGTAACACAAAAAGTATGTTAGCCAACTATTGCCCAGAAATAGAGGTAATTGCTGAAGCTATAAGTGGTATGGAAGGTAAAAAATTAATACAAGAGCTAAAACCTCAAGTGGTGTTTTGTGATATCAATATGCCCGGCATGACAGGTTTGGAGATGATTGATGGATTAGCACATCGCGATTTTTGTTTAATATTTTTAACAGCTTATAGCGAACATGGTATAACTGCTTTAAAAGCAGGCGCTATCGATTATTTATTAAAGCCCTTGTTATTAGGTGAATTGCAAGGTGCAATTAAAAAAGTTGTACATCACTATGAACAAAAAGGCGCACCAGCTATAAATGTGAGCCAAGATAAAAACCTAGTATTAATAAATCATAGCAAGGGTTTTACATTGATTGATTATAAGGATATTGTATGGTTAGAAGCATCTGATAATTACACCAATTTATTTTTAAATACGGGTAAAAAAATAGTCGCATCAAAAACATTAAAAGAGTTTGAGGCTATTTTACCAAGCAATGTGTTTTTTCGTATCCATCGTTCTTCCTTAATTAACATTGATTTTATTAAGGAATATTCAAACGCAGAAGGTGGAACAATTATTATGAGCGATGGAACAAGTATTCAAGTATCTAAAGCGCGTTCTCAAGAGTTTGGCGAGTTTATCAAAACTAGAGCCGTTACGCCTAAGTAATTTTATTTTACTGTCGGCATCTGGCATCTCTATTAAATAGAGTTTTTTAGGCGAACAAATTTTTTAAAGCGCAGTTTACATTGGTAAATGAGCTTCCGATAGCTATCGGAATTAAAAATGAAGTTCAACGACACCCGAACGAAGTGAACACATGTATACCTTATAAAAATCAAAAAAGAAATACATAAAAAGGCATTTAATATAGGTGCTCTGTTAGTAATCTTGTGGATTAGAAACTTCAGAAAATAGTTTCCTATTATTTTATTTGTTTATTTTTATTCAATCTTAAAACTATATAAATGGAAGTAACTACTATTGAATATATCTATCAATTATTTTTAACCTGTCAGCAAAAAATCACAACTGATACTCGTAAATTAGAATTAGGCTCGATTTTTTTCGCTTTAAAAGGCGATAATTTCAATGCCAATGGATTTGCACAAAATGCTATTGAGGGAGGTTGTTCTTATGCTATTGTTGATGATGAATCTATAGCTAATGGTAATACATTATTGTATGTAAAAGATGTATTAGAAAGCCTTCAATTGCTGGCGAAATATCATCGTAGTTTACTCAAGATTCCAGTTATTGGGATTACAGGAAGTAATGGTAAAACAACTAATAAAGAATTAATACATGCTGTATTATCTAAAAAATATAATACTTACGCCACTAAAGGTAATTTAAATAATCATATTGGGGTTCCGCTTACTTTATTAGCTATTACCTCAAAACACGAAATGGCTATTGTAGAAATGGGCGCTAATCATCAAGGAGAAATTGAATTGTTAAGTAATATTTCAGATCCAGATTTCGGACTTATTACAAATATAGGAAAAGCACACCTTGAAGGGTTTGGCGGCGAAGAAGGAGTGAAGAAGGGGAAAAGCGAATTATACAAACACATCAAACTAAAAAATGGAAAGTTGTTTATCAATGCTGATGATGAAACTCTATTAAATCTTAGTGGTGATATTGAAAAAATAACATACGGATTGAAAGATGAGTATGACGTTTATGGTACTTTAATTACCGGTTCCGAATTTGTTGATTTTAAGTGGAATACAAAATTTATATCCCTTGAAAACGTTGAAATAATTAAGACAAATCTATTTGGACATTATAACTTTATAAATGTGTTATGTGCTGCATGCATAGGTCATTATTTTGAAGTTGAAACAAAAGATATTAATCAGGCTTTAACTGAATACATGCCTGAAATGAATCGTTCTCAAGTAAAAAAAACAGACAACAATACACTTATTTTAGATGCATATAATGCCAATCCAACTAGTATGCATTTAGCTATTGATCATTTTATCAAACAAAACTTTAAGTCTAAATTGGTTTTATTATCTGATATGCTTGAATTAGGTGATTATAGTAAATTAGAACATGAGAAAATATTAAACCAAATTTCAACTCATGATACAATTAACGCAATTTTTGTGGGTGTTTTGTTTTACGAGCATAAAAATAAGTTTCCTCAATATCAATTTTTTATGAACGGAGAAGATGCATCTGTCTATCTTAAAAAACAAAACTTTAAGCAATACAATATTCTTATTAAAGGATCCAGAGGAGGGAAGTTGGAGAAATTGGTAGAATATTTGTAGAAAATATGTTTGTTAAAAATGCGTAATTTTAATTATTAAATCATTAAATTTGCCTTAATGTTGTTTAATTAAAAACTAAAACCAAAATATCTATGAAAAAACAATTATTATTCGGGGTTACTGCTTTTGCTTCTCTAGCAGTAATAGCTCAAAATTCGCACAGAACTATTGCTAACGCAAAGTTTAAGAAAATGGAAACTATGAAATTTACTGTAGCTGAGCCATCTATTTTCAACGTCACACCTTCAACTAATGTTGCCAACAAAGTTTCCGCAGCTCCTTACAAGCGTATTGCTGGCTCTACTAATGCATTAGGAGTTATTGTATCAGAATCTCGTTGTTTGCAATACAACGAAGCTCTTAACACTGTTGGTTTAGTGTATCGTCAAAACATTAATCTTTGGACGGGAATTCCTGACGGAAATTCAGGAACAATATCTTATGTATGGTCTTCTAATAACGGATCATCTTGGGATTCTACAGTTGTTTTAGCTAGTTCAACTCAATTTCATCGTTATCCTTGTGGAACAATTTACAATCCATTAGGAAATACAACTCCTTCAAATGCTTTAGCTGTAGCTTCAGGCCCATGGCATCCAGGTGCAAACTGGCAAGGTGTTTATTTTGGATCTAAACAATTACAAGCACCAGGTACTACAGCAGTAAATCCTGCATTATATATTGATAATTTAGCATTAACTGCTGGTCAAGCTAAGCAAGATTTTTCGCGTGTAGACCCTCAAACAACAGCAGATGGTGTTGTTCATATTGTAGGTCAAATGTATGGTGATGCAAATGGAACTACAGCTGCTGCTCAACAATGGAGAGGTTCTATCATTAATAAAGGTGTATTTAACGCAGGTTCTTTTACTTGGACTGCAGACTCATTGAAGCCTGACTTTAAATTAGATAATGCTGGAGATAAAAATGCGTATACTGGCACAGCTAATATGGCTTGGAACCAAGCTGGAACAATTGGTTATGTAATATTTTATGGTGTAGATGCTAATGCAGTTGCAGGTACATCTCAAAACTCTTTCCAGCCTTATGTATACAAAACTACAAATTCAGGAACTTCATGGTCACGTTTTGCTCCATTATTTGATTTTACAACAATTCCAGTAATTAATGATAGACTTTTTGGTGTTAATAATACAACTTTAGCTAAACCATTTATTGCTCCAGGTGAAGGTGCTTCAGCAACTGTTGATGCAAATGGTGATTTACACTTATTTACATCTTTATCATCTGCTTTCTCTGATGATTTAGATAGTTTAGGCTTTACTTATTCTCCTAATTATAATCAAGTATGGAATTATTTAATGGATTTTAAAACTACTTCTACAGGTTGGGATGCGATGATCGTTGATTCTTTAAACAATGCTGGACCTGCAGCTGCTGAATCTAACTGGACAGGAGCAACAAATATTGCTTATGATGCTCGTTGCCAAATATCTAGAACAACTGATGGTAACCATTTAATCTACAGCTGGGCAGATAGTGATTCTTCTTCTGTTACAACTCACATCAGTACTTTACCAGATGTATTTATGAGAGGTTATGATGTAGCTGCTAATAAAATGACTTGTAAGAAAAATATGACAACTGGAAAAGCTTCAATTGCTAGTCAAGCATATTTCTTCTTTACTTCTCCTATTATAGCTAAACCAACATCTTCTAGTTTATTAATTCCAATGACTGTTGTAAGAAGTGATGACGGAACTAATAATGGAGATGTGGCAATCAGTCAATATTATATTGATGATAATTTATTTGCAACTTCTGAATTTACAGTAACTCCTAACGGACAAGGCTGTTCAGCTTCTTCAGGTGTAGGCATTAATGAATTAGCATCTACAGTTTCTAATCTTAATTTTTATCCAAATCCAGCTTCTTCTAACGGTACTATTGAAGTATCTTTAGTTGAAAACGCAAAAATGGATATCGTTGTAATGAATAGTGTTGGACAAACAGTTTACACAACATCTTTTGATGGAACTTCAGGAAGCAATAAAGTAGATATTAATTTATCTAATTTAAGTGCTGGTTTATATTTCTACCAAGTTAAAATGGCTAACAGTAAATCTGTTACTAAGAAATTTGTTGTACAAAAATAATCAGTATTTTATTTCATAAAAAAAGAGCTTATCAATTGATAAGCTCTTTTTTTTTAATATCTCTCGTTAAATCTAGTATGCGTAATCACTCAGGTATTCAAAGCTAGTAGTTAATTTTCCATCTATACAAATACTAGCTCTCTCAATAATTTTGTCTATATCTTCTTTAAATAAATAAGGAACTACACGTTCCATTAAATCTTTTCCAAAATCATCACTTGCATCACGCGGTAATTCGCAAGGTAAATTATCAACCGCCATAATACAAATAGTTTCCTTATTAAAAGGTACATCTTCTTTATCTGTTTTTGGATTATAACCATAAAAAGGTGCAGCAATAGTACTTGCCCTTAAAGTAGTTGGAACGCTGCCATCTATATCACAAGTTACATCTGCTATGACACTCATTTTAAAATCAGGTGTCTTTAAGTCGTCTGTAGTAAACATTTTTGGAGACCTAGGATCCCAAAAATGGGCAGAAATAAAAATATCAGTTGCTTTAGTATAAGGTGAAAATTTAGAAACAAAATGCTCTGGATGACTAAAAAAATCATTTAAGTCAAAATTATGATCATTAGGTCGTTCAACATAATCTCGTGGATTTAACTGACAATATACAGGTTCACGGAAAGTTGCCATTAAAAACTCTTCGGGAGTAACTTTTCTAATTCGCAATGCAGAAAGTGTTTCAATAGCACCATTAGCTACACGACCACCGCCAGTTAAAGCAATTTTAATGTTTGGTAGTTTCACACGTTTTAATTCATCTTCCATTTCTGCTCTATCACGACAAAGGTTTGCTGGTTTAATTTGAAATAAATCATATTTTTTTCCATAGCCTAAAATACCATTGTATGCACCTACAATACCTGCATAACGACCAAAACCAATAATACGATTATGGTTTTTATCTGTCAAGGTTTCGTAATCAATCATTTGAATTTTTTTCTCAATCAAGGCTTTCATTAATTTAATATTATGTGCCTGTTTTTTGATGGTATGTGAAAAGAAAAAGTATTTTTTATTAGGAATCAATAATTCTTTTGGTTGTTCTTTCACGCCCATTAATACATCGCAATCTGTTAAGTCTTCTTGCAAGGATAATCCAAATGCTAAATATTCATCGTCGCTATAGCATCTTATTTTGCTGGGCTGTATCACAATTTCTAAATTTGGATAGGCGCGTAAAAGCTCAGTACATATTAAGGGGGTTAAAGGAACTCGTTTATCTGGTGGAGATTTTTCTTCGCGAAGAACGCCTATTTTTAGTTTAGTCATAGCTGTTTTTTTGGTTTACAAATATACACTCATTGTTTAAATACGAGCAATGATTTTTGGATTAAAAACAGTATAATTGAAACGCAAAAAGTTCAAAAATAAATTAAGTTAAATAAATGAAAACCTAAACAGGTTAAATCTTACTAATCAAATTTTAAATCAATTAATTTTATTGTTTGTGATATTACCAGTAGGTATATTAATGGTCTTATAAAATGTTTTCAGTTGGTTTTCAAAAAATGTGAGTATTATATTCTATTTCAAAATTCATTCTCTTTTATATTTTAGCTTCTGATAAAAAAAGTATGAAAAACAGAAATTAATCCTCTAGTTTATGCATCCAAATAATACCATTCTTATTTTCAAATTTTTCAATCACACCATTTTCAAAAAGTTTTTCTAACATTAATTCTCCTGTTTCCAAAGAAACTTCGTTTAAAAAAGCAAATTCTTTTGTTGTCATATTATTGAATTTTTCAAATAATTTAATAGCATCAAGGTTGCCATTATTTTTTTTTGCATGTGGAATTAAATGATGAATTACTTCCTCAAATTTCGAATAAGGTTGTATACCATTCAAAGTAAATTTTGTTTCTGATCCATCCAAAAAAAGAAATGTAGGAAAAGTGGTAATCTTGTTTTTTTCTGATAGTCTTAAATCCTCTTGAAACAATTCAATTGCTCTACCTCCCATGTCTTTTAACAGAATAGCTGAATCCAATCCACAGCTTAGCGCCGCATTTTCAATTAACTCCCATTTTGTAATATTTTTTTTCTCAAGAAAAACCATTTCTTTTATTCGTCTCAAAAACAAAATAGCCTTATTGTTATTTTGCAATTGGGCAGCCTTAAATGCTATGGATGGAGGGAAAGATGATTCTAATGGGTCTTCAATCCAAATATCTCCATCTAATGGTACGCCATATTTTTCACTAACATCCTCCCAGTGTATAGCTGCGTCTATGGGGTTTTTAATAATCCCTTTATCAAAACCAATCCAAGAGGGAAGTAAGCCTCCCATATGATATTCAATATCTAAATAATCATCATATTCTAATTTTAATTTCCTCAAAATTGGTTGAATCACCCAACAGGTTGAGCAAACTGGATCAGTGAAATATAAAACCTTCAGAGGCTTAAATGTTCCATCTTCAGTATTATTATCTTGGTCTGCAACCAAAGGTAAAAGATAGCCTCTTTCACTGTAAAATTTTGGATTCAAAAATAGTTTTTTTAATTCTCTACCTTGTTCAACATGGCTTGCCAATTTTGGAGATCTTGTATTGTAATAATTTTTAAAAATATTTTCTGTGTCTTCAAATTGCTCAAATAATGACGATAATGCACTTGCATCTAAAATGGCATTTGTTGTTCCGGCACTTGTAAAGGGTAAAGCTAAATGAGCAGCATCGCCAATAAGCGCTATATTGTTTTTATGAAAAGTGGGCAGAATGTCAAAGTCTCTTGTCTCCCAAACATATGACTTTGAAAAATCATTTGACTCAAGAATTTCCAAAACATCATTAGGAAAGTCTTTCATCATTTCTTTACAAAATGAACTCAATTCCTCAGGGGTTGAGTTATCGCGTCCATTTGAGAAAGTGGCATCATATTGCATAAACCACACAACTTCTTCAGAAGAAACAGGAATAAATCCAAACGCTAAACCTTTTTCTTTGCTTTGAATTTTTTGAAATACAGTAGCCTGTTGATTGTCACTTAAATTTCTTGTCGATATTCCTACAACTTCCTTTACATCAACATTACTAAATTCTACTTTACTAAAAATAGAATCACGCACTTTAGAATTGCTTCCATCAGCGCCAATAAAAACATCACCATATTCTACTTCACCATTTTCAAAGACGGCAGCAACTGCTTTTTCGTTTTCGATAATAAAATGCGAAAAAATTCTTCCTTTTTTTAAAGTATTTCCGTCTAAAAGAGAATATAGAAATGTAATTAAACTTGAACGCTTCATGCAATACCAGCCATCCAATTTAACTTTTATTAATTCTTCTTGATTTATTTTTTTTAAGCTAAATCTATCTACTTTTTTACTTATAAGTGGAACTTTAGCATAAGGAAATAAGTCCTTCAAGATTGCATATCCATCAGCACTCATTAAAAAGGCATGGCCACGACCTTCGATTCCAATCGCTTTTTCATTTATTACTACATCATAATTTTTTCTGCGTAATAAAATGCCCATTGTGAGGCCTGCTATTCCGCCTCCAATTATTACTACTTTCATTTCATGACACTTTTTATTCGATAAATAGCGTCTCGTAAAATTTGATCAGATGTTGCGAAACTCATTCTAATATATCCATCAGCATGATCACCAAACCATTTTTTTAACCCAGGAACAACAGCCACTTTTGCTTCTTTTAAAAGAAATTCATGTATTTCTTGACTAGTTTTATTTGTTGCAGTAATATTTGTAAAAGCAACATAACAGCCTTCGGGCGCCAAACAATTAAAACCAGGTATCGTGTTGAGTTCATCAACAAGCAATGCTCGCATTGAAGTAAGATGTTTTAAAAAATCATTCAACCAATATTCACATTTTGTTAATGCGGTTGTTGCAGCCACCTGAGATAAAACATTAGCACCATGTATAGTTGAATTATGCAATGAAGCATCGATTAATTTTAAAAAATGATTTTGGTTATGAGCCATGACAGCTCCAATTCGTAAACCAGCTAAGCCATATGATTTACTGAATCCTGTAATTGTAATTGTTCTATCTCTTATCTCTTGATCAATAGAAGCGATACTAGTAAAAACGTTAGGAAAGAAAATAATATCACTCCAAATCTCATCAGACAAAATAATCAAATTATATTTGCAGGCTATTTTTCCCAATTGAAACAATTCTTCTTTAGTAAATACTTTACCTGTTGGATTAAGCGGATTACAAAGACAAATCAATTTGGTTTTTTTTGTGACCAAAGTTTCCATTATCTCAAAATTCACCTTATCTGTACCTGGTGGAATTTTAAAAGGAACAGCCACGCCACCCACAGATTCAATTGAATATCGAAATAAAAAATCAACGGGATCAAAGATGATAGCTTCGTCTCCCGGCAAAAGAAAGGCTTTGCAGGTTAAATATATTCCAAAAGCAGCACTGTCAA
Organism: uncultured Bacteroidota bacterium; assembly: GCA_903834765.1. GTDB lineage: Bacteria > Bacteroidota > Bacteroidia > B-17B0 > Aurantibacillaceae > UBA4416. The sequence goes on along the minus strand of CAILKE010000025.1, from coordinate 299 downwards.
CAGGGAAAGTAAATGCAGGTGAAACAGGCACATTCCGTTTTTTTTGATAGTAATTGGCAACACTTTCTTTGAATTCAGGCAAACCTTCTGGTGAACCATAACAAAAATATTTATCCTTTGAGTAAGCACAAATTGATTCTGCTATTTCTGGAGCACTAGGAAAATCAGGGTCTGCGGCAGTTAAAGGAATAACGCCTTCTGGAAAAGTAGCCCAACGTAAATTATGAGCACGTTTTCTTAATAGTTCTAAATTAACAGAATTGTCTTCAAACATAATATAGTAATTTTAATAATAATTT
>CAILKE010000024.1 GCA_903834765.1 uncultured Bacteroidota bacterium | reverse complement strand
TTGAAAAAAAATTTAATAAAAGTTTTGAAATAATTATTTAATTATTTAATTTTTGTGCAGTTGTGTAGGAGCAACTATTTAATCACAAATATAAAAAGCCTCATTGATGCGGAACTCCTACTCTAATTCTTTGGGGTTTTTTATTTAAAAATATTATGGCTGAAAACAAGAAATCTTTTGTATTATATACTGATATTATTCATGTATTTGCAAATTTAACTGATGATGAGGCGGGTAAATTAGTTAAACATTTACTAATGTATGTAAATGATTTAAACCCACAAACTGATAACAGAATTATTCAAATAGCATTTGAACCGATTAAATTACAATTAAAAAGAGACCTAAAGCATTGGGAATCAGTAATTGATAAAAGAAAAGGTGCTGGTAAATTAGGAGGTCTAGCAAAAGCTAGCAAAACTAAGCAAAGTCTAGCAAACTTAGCTGTTAATGTTAATGTTAATGATACTGTTACTGTTAATGTAAATAATATTAATATACCGTTCGATTCTTTTTGGAATCTTTATAATAAAAAAGTTGGAGATAAAAAGAAAAGTGAAATTAAATGGAAAAAATTAAAAGATGAGGAACGTAAAAAAATAATAGATACTTTACCTTTGTTTTTAAATTCTATTACAGATAAACAATATCAACCATTTCCAGAAACATACTTAAATAATAAAAGATGGAATGATGAAATAATAGAAAATATAAATTCAAATAAAAAACATTATTTTCTTAGTAGTCCATTTGGTAAATGGAATGGAAATCTAAGTGAAGAAGAATATAAAGCAAAAACATTAACCGGTCATTGGACTTTAATAAAAGTAGAAAATGTATAGTAAAATTTCAATAGATAAAATAATAGATACTGCAAATATTGTAGAAGTAATTGGAGATTATTTAGAACTTAAAAAAAATGGAGCAAATTATATTTGCTTAAGTCCATTTAGTAACGAAAAAAGTCCATCATTCATAGTAAGTCCATCTAAAAATATCTTTAAATGTTTTAGTACAGGTAAAGGAGGTGATAGTATTACATTTTTAATGGAATATAAAAAAGTTAATTATATAGATTCTCTGAAACTATTATCTGAAAAATATATAATACCATTAGAAAACGAAAATAATACCTTAAAACCAAAATATATACGTCCTGTATGGAAGAATAATACTTTATTATCTGATAAATTAATAAAATGGTTCGAGTTAGAAAGAAAAATAACACAAAATACTTTAATTAATTTAAAAATTAGTGAGGGTATCGAATGGATGCCTAATAAAAAAACTGGAATTAGCGGAAATATTAATACTCTACAATTTAATTATTTTATAGATAATGAATTAATTAATACAAAATATAGAGATAGTGAAAAAAATTTTAAATTAATTTCAGGGGCTGAATTAATTATGTATAATTTAGATTCTATTAAAAATATTAATACTTGTATAATTGTCGAAGGAGAAATGGATGTTTTAGCTCTATACGATTGTGGAATAAAAAATGCTATTTCAGTACCTAATGGAGCTACTAAAGGAAAAAATAATTTAACATATTTAAATAATTCAATAATTTATTTAGAACATATTTCTAACTTTATATTAGCTTTAGATAATGACGAAAATGGGAATAAATTAAAAGATGAAATTGCTAGACGTTTAGGTTTCGAGAATTGTAAATATGTAACTTTTAAAGATTGTAAAGATGCAAATGACTGCTTAATTAAATACGGTAAACAAGCTGTTATTGATTGTATACAAGAAGCTAAAGAATTTCCTATTATAGGTGTTTTTAATTCACACGATATAGAAACTGAAATTTTAGATTATTATAATAACGGATTACCCGAAGGAACTGGAATAAATATTTCAGAAATAGATAATAATATTAAATTCCATCAAGGTTATTTAACAATGATAACTGGAATACCAGGTCATGGTAAATCAGAATTTTTAGACTTTTTATTAATACGTTTAAATTTATCTGAAGATAATTGGAAAACTGCTTATTTTAGTCCGGAAAATCATCCTCTACAATTACATTTTAGTAAATTAGCAGAAAAATTAATTGGTAAATCTTTCGATAAAAAAAATATTAATAGAATTAATCAAATAGAATTAAAATATGCTATAGATTATTGTTCTGAAAATTTTTATTTTATTAATCCAGAAGAAGATTTTAGTATTAATTCAATTTTAAGTAGAGTAAAAGAATTAATTAAAAGAAAAGGCATTAAATCTTTTGTAATTGATGCTTGGAATAAATTAGACCATATTAGAGGAAATAAAGATAAAAGTGATTATATAAGTGAAACTCTTGATATTATTACTAAATTTTGTGAACGTAACTTAGTACATTGTTTCTTAGTAGCACATCCTAAAAAAATGGGTAAAGATAAAGATGGAAAATATATTGTTCCTGAATTATATGATATTTCAGATTCAGCACATTTTTATAATAAAACTGCTAATGGTATTTCAATTTATAGAGATTTTGAAGTAGGAGATGTTCAAATTCATATCCAAAAAGTAAAATTTAAATATTGGGGACAATCCGCAACAATTAATTTAGTATGGAATAAAGAAAATGGTAGATATTATAAAGGTTATCCTAATAATGATAATTGGTTATTTTTCGAAAATAAATCAAATATTCCTATTAATAATGAAAATTTTTTAAACGATATAGTAATAAATAACGATATAGACCCTTTTTAATTAAAAAAACTTTAGTATATTTGTAAATTAAATAAATAATTTATTTTAATTATGGATAATAGAAAAAATAACGGTGCATCAAAAGGTGAGAATAGAGGTCAGGGCAGGAAACCAAAGTCAGATGAAATTGCAATGATTGAAAAAATGGATGCTACATTAGCTCCAATAACTGTATGGCAATCATTAGCTGCTAAGGTTGAAATAGGCGATACAATGGCTATCAAATGCTGGTTAGAATATAGATATGGCAAACCTAAACAATTAATAGGATTAGTAACTGAAAATGAATCACTTGAACAAGTATTTAAGATAGGTGGGATTGAAATAAAACTTTAATGCAAAAACAAGTATTATTTGAAAGTTTCCCTAAACAGGAGCAATTTCTTGAAGCTGTATTTAGTAATAATTACAACTTTATTATGTATGGAGGAAGTATTAGGGGCGGCAAAACTTTTGCTGGTTTAGGTGCTTTATTACTTTTATGTAAGATGTATCCGAAATCTAAGTGGGCTATTGTTCGTTCTACTTTACAAACTCTTAAACTTAATACCATTCCTTCGTTTACTAAGATTTGCCCTAATTCATTTATCAAAAAGTATAACCAAGAAATGCAAACGGTTACATTTCAAAATGATAGCCAAATTATATTTTTAGGAGAAAATTATGTTGATGATAAGGAATTAAACAGATTCAAAGGATTAGAAGTTAATGGCTTTCTTTTAGAAGAGGTAAATGAATTACAGCAAAAAACATTTTACAAATGTATTGAACGTGCAGGTTCTAATATAATTGACAAGCAACCAAAACCATTAATTTTAGCTACTTGCAATCCAACAAATAACTGGGTAAAGGAATTAATTTATAACAAATGGAAAACAGATACACTACCTAATAATTGGTTGTATATTCCATCTAAGATAACCGATAATCCATTTATACCTGCTGATTATTTAGAATCTTTAAAGTCAATGCCACGTTATGAATATGAAGTATTTGTTGAAGGTAACTGGGATTTACAGGAACGTACTGGAGCAGAATTTTACAAGTATTTTAGTTTAGACAAACACGTTAAAGAATGTCATTATGAGCCATCTTTGCCATTACATATTAGTTGGGATGAAAATGTGAATCCTTATTTACCTTGTGGAATATTCCAAATATCTAATAAACAAGTAAGGTTAATAAATACTATTTTAGGTATTAATCCTAAAAATACGATTAAAGATGTTTGCAATGAGTTTAAAAGGCTTTATCCTGCTCATAATAGCGGTTTATTCATTTATGGTGATGCGACTTCACAAAAGGAGGATGTTAAACAACAAAAAGGACATAATTTCTTTAAATTAATACAAAATGAATTAATTGATTACAAACCGATTATGAGAGTGGGCAAATCAAATCCATCAGTAGTAATGCGAGGTAATTTTTTTAATACAATTCTTTTTAGTAATTTTGGAGGCATTGAATTTATTATAAATACTGATTTAAAAGATGCCATTCAGGACTTTACTAATACTAAAGAGGCTTCAGATGGTAGCAAAGATAAAGCTAAAGTAAGAGATTCAAAGAGTGGCATAAGTTACCAAATGTATGGACATATTAGCGATTTAACCGATTATTTAATATGTGAAGCGTTTAAAAACGAATATCAAACATACCAACGTGGAGATGTTACTCAGTATGTTAGGAAAATAGGCAATCAAATACAAACAGGTAAAAATAGAATGTAATATGAAAATAAAATCACACAAAGAATTAATAGACGGACATAATACGGTTACTTTTTTTATTGAAGATGTTTCAACTAATACATTAATTCACTCAGATATATTTATTGTTACAAGAAAAACACGAATAAAACAATTAAAGGTTGATTTTATTAATTATGTTTTAGATTTGCAGAAAATGGAACTTGCGATGCTAAATGCTGAAGTTCATAAAATAAAAGAAAATCAAATTATTATTAATAGTAACAATAGTAACAATAGAATTAATTAATATTTTATTTTTGTATTATGGCACGATTACTTAGAGATACCGATTATTTAAGAGTTATTCAAAGTGATAACTTAGCTCAGATAATTGAATCTAACCAACAAATTAAATTAGATGTGGAACAATCAGCACAATCTGAAATGATTGGCTATTTAACACAAAGATATATAACAAGTCAAATCTTTACTGATACTAAGGTATTTGATATTTCCGTAACCTATAAGGCTAAGCAATTAGTTGAATTTACAGCTAATGCTTTTAGTGCAACAACTGCTTATACTACTGGTCAATATGTATTACAAGCAGGTTATATTTACAAATCAATAGCCGGTAGCACAGCTCATGCTTTTTTACCTGCTGAATGGACACAAATATGTTTAGATAAAACATTATTTTATGCTAAAACTCCAAATTTAGAATATTCAAATACAACTGTTTATAGTATTAATGACACAATTTGGTATGATAATAAAGTTTATCAATGTTTAGTTTCGTGTTCTGGTATATTGCCTACAAATACTCAGTTTTGGCTATATGTTTCAACTTATTCATTTAACGGAGCTTATCCAGATAATACAACAAAATGGGAGCAAGGCGATAATAGAAACCAACAAATAGTAATGTATTTATTGGATATTACTTTATATCATTTACATTCCCGTATTAATCCACGCAATGTGCCCGATTTAAGAAAGGAACGATACGATGGTAATTCACCAACTCAAAGTGGAGGTGCTATTGCATTTTTAAAACGTGTTGCAAGTGGTGATGTAACTGCTGATTTGCCTCAAATATTACCGCAACAAGGCATGTCAATTAGATATGGTTCTGCTGTTGCTAAACAAACAAACTCTTACTAATGAAAATATTTGGCTACGACATAAATTTTAATAAAGCTGAAAATATATCAGTAAATAGACCTGCAAATAGTGATATTCGTAAACGTATTACAGTACCTACGCAATTATATAGGTCAAGACAAGACATATCACAATGGAGAGCAGCTTTAACTTCTGCTGAATCTATTTATAGCCCACAAAGATATTTACTTTATAAATGTTATAACGATATAATGTTAGATGCTCATTTAACTGCTGCTATTAACCAAAGAAAAAATTTAACGCTATCTAAGGAATTTGAAGTTGAGGTAAACGATGAAGAGGATGAAGAATTATGCAAAGTAATTAAGACTAAATGGTTTCGTGATTTCTTAGATTATTCTTTAGACAGTATATTTTACGGACATTCATTAGTTCAATTTGATTCACTTATTGAAGATACTTTTAAATCAATTGAATTAATACCAAGAGAATATGTTAAGCCTGAATTTCACATTGTAACAAATAGTTACTCAGACTTAGAGGGTGCGGATTACTTAGAAAATCCTTACCGTAATTGGTGTATTGGTGTAGGTCGTGAACGTGATTTAGGTTTATTGATGAAAGCTGCACCATTAGTAATTTGGAAAAAAAATGCTTTAGGTGCGTGGGCTGAATATGGAGAAGTATTTGGAGTACCTTTAAGAATAGGTAAAACAAATGTTCGTGATGAAGAAACACGAGCAAATATGGAGGGTTTCCTTAAAAATTTAGGCACTTCAAGCTACGGTGTATTTGATACAGATGATTTAATTGAAATTGTTAATAGTGGTCAATCGGATGCTTACCAAGTATTTGATATGATGATTTCACGTTGCAATAGCGAGATAAGTAAATTGATATTAGGACAAACTGCAACAATGGATGAAAAATCATTTGTAGGTAGTGCTGAAGTTCAAGAACGTGTTTTAAAGAATGTAGCTTATAACGATGAATTTTTTATTGAAAGTGTTTTGAATTATCAGTTAGTGCCTATGATGCAAAGATTAGGTATATTTCCACCAAATACTAAAATTAAAGTAGAAACTGAAGAAGAATTATCATTATTAGAACAATCTAAAATTGATATTGAACTAATTAAAACAGGTAAATTTACCTTTGACCCTGAGTATTTAGATGAAAAATATGGTAGCGAAGTTATACCAGTTATGGATGCTAACTCAGTTGAAAGTATTAAAAATAGATTAGATAACCTTTACAAATAGTGTGTTCATTCTGCGACATACAAAATGCTGCACCAATAAATATATTTTCAGATGATGAAATTGAACGTATTGTTGTTGGTGTTTATTCTGGTTTAATCACTCCACAATCTTTAGACTTAGTTACATATCAAAAGGTAGCTGAAAAACTAACTAACGGTGTTTATAATGGTTTTGGTAAGAGTTTAACAGATGTTGTTTGGAATAGTCCAGACTATACAATGTTAAATAGTTTACGCAATAATGTTTATGTATTTTCGGGCGCTAAACAATACCATCAAGTTCGTGAAATGGTAGATGCTATTTACGACAAAGATAGGATTAAGCCATTTAGTGAATATAAAAAAACAGGAACTGAAATATTCAAAAATTATAATGAAAATTATTTAAGAGCTGAATATAATGCGTCAATAAGTCAAAGCCGTTCCGCTTCAATGTGGATGGATATTGAGAGTAATAAAGAACTATTACCAATGTTAGAATATGTAACAGTTGGAGATGGTAGGGTACGACCTGAGCACGCAATGTTAGATAGGATTAAGCGACCAGTTGATGATAAGTTTTGGAATAATTATTTTCCGCCTAATGGTTGGAATTGTAGATGTACTACTTTACAAAGTGATGATACTGATAAGACTTCTTTAAAAGGATTTACTAAGCCTGAATCAGTGCCACCTGAGTTTATGATGAATGCCGGTAAGGATAAGATAGTTTTTAGTGATAAGCATCCTTATTTTAAAGTTGCTAAACAGGATGAAAATTTAGCTGCTAATAACTTTAATATGCCGAAGCCACGATGATTAACAACTTAATAAACAAAGGTAATGTAAACGAGCAATTAACCTGTTCTATTCATTTTTTTACACACGTTTTATTAAATAAAAATAAAAATGGTTTATACTATTGTTAAATCTTTTTTTATAGCTTAAATTAAATGGCAACTTTTGCAGAACATAAAAAGATATTAAAGGCTATACAAATACTAAAACCTCAACTTGAAAAAGTAGTGGATGCAATGGGTGTTTTGGCTGTTAATCATTATACAACATCTTTTAGAAATCAAGGATTTACAGATGAAAGTTTACAAGCATGGAAACCTCGTAAACGTACCGAAAGAAGCCGAATGGGTAACAGGGCTATATTAGTTAAATCTGGTAGGTTAAGAAGGTCAATTAGAAGTAAAAGATTTGGTGTATTTTCTATTAAAATTTATACTGATATTCCTTATGCAAGTGTTCATAATAACGGTGAGCGTTCTGGTCGTGGAAAAGGTTTCAAAATGCCTAAAAGACAATTCATAGGTTATTCTGGTGTTTTAAATAGAAAAATAATATCTAAAATGGATGTAACAATAAAAAAAATATTCAATAAATAATATTATATTTGTAAAATGTCCAAATTAACCTTATATAATTCATTAAAAACTGATTTAGGAGCTATTACAGGCATTAAACACGTTGCACTATGGAATAACCAATTGGAGCGTGAAAACGAAGAAAATCCTTTTTTATATCCTGCTATATTCATTGAATTTATGGCATCTAATTATAGAGATAAAGGCAAATCAGCAGTTAGTCAAGAATACGATATGACTGTACGTTTACACGTTTGTTTTGAAAGCTATTTAGATGTAGATACAACTATTTTAGATTTAACAGATAGTGTTTGGCAAACAGTACATAGTAAACAATATGGTACATTTGGAAAATTATTAAGACGTAACGAAGAACAAAACTTTGACCATCCAAACGTGCAAATTTATATTCAGGATTATGCTACTTTAGGAAACGATAATAAAAACTTAAATACAACAACTGCTACATTAACTCCAGTATTAAGTGGTGAAATAGTAGCACCAAATCAAATATAAATGGCACGTTCAATAAGTACAATCATAGCTTTAATGGATGCTGAACAGGCAAACCAAACAGCATTAAGTGGGTTAAATAGTGTTTCAAATTCTGCAATTTATACCTTATGGAAATATATTATTGCAACTCAAATGTATTTACAAGAAACACTTTGGGACATCTTTAAAAAAGATTTAGAAACTATTATTTCAAAGGCTGCTGTTGGAACTAAGCAATGGTTACAGGATAGAGTGTTTAAATTTCAATACGATGCAACTACTCCACAAATTGTTGCAGTAGATTCTAACTATGCAATTAATTATACAACAATAGATGAAACAAAAAGAATTATTACGAGATGTGCAATTAATCAAACATTGCAAAGAGTAGTATTAATAAAAGTAGCTAAAAGTGAGCCACCTCAACCATTAACATTAACTGAATTATCTTCATTAAATGGTTATTTAGATGATATTTGTTTTGCTGGAGTTAATTATATAACATCTTCATTAGATAGTGATAAATTGTATTTAAAAGCAAATATTTATTACGATGGTCAATATTCTGCTACAATTTCAGATAGCGTTATTGCTGCTATAAATGCTTATTTAGCAGCTTTACCATTTGATGGTAGTATTAAGTTAATGTCATTAATTGATGCGATACAATCAGTGCAAGGAGTTAATGATATTGTTTTAGAAGATGTTGCGGTTAGAGCTGATTTAACTGCGTTTGCAAGTAAAACATATTTAGTTCAAAATAAAACTACTTTTATTCCTTTATATCAATTATATGCTGGTTATATTGTAGAAGAAACAACAAATTCAAATACTTTTACCGATACTTTAACATTTACACCTCAGTAATGGCAATTTACGATTATAATACTAATACAGTAGGTGAACAATTAACTCCACCAGTATTAAGAATGCCTAAATTTTTAGCGTGGCTTTATACATTAGTAAAACCTATACAAAACCTACATGATTTAATTTTTTCAGATTATAAAATAGGTAATGTTTATAGTTCTTATAACAATGCAACAACTTATAATTTTGGAGAGCGTGTTCAATATTTAGATAAGGCAATTTATGAAGTTACTTATACTGATATAAATGGCATAGCTGGTAATGTTACGGGTGTTATACCAACAAATACTATATTTTGGACTAAGGTAAACGATGTGTTTATAGGGACAGATGAACGTGTTAAATATTCTGCTCAAAAAATACTATTTGAACAGGCTTTAAACACTTTTTTTATAACAAGTGGTATTTATATTCAAAATAACTTTGCAAGTATTGGTAATGTATTTGTAATGGATACAACAAGCGAAGAAAGTTCAATTATATCGTATAGCAATGATTATCAGCCAGACTTTATGGATTACTCGGCAATTTATTTAAATAATATTTATGATTATACAATATACGTTCCTATAACTTTTTATACATCTTTAGGAGTTCAAGCCGATACACTTATAACAACATACGCAAATAAATATAATTTAGCAGGAATGCAATTTAATATAATAACATACTAATATGAAAAAAATAGACATAACTCAAATAGTTAGCCCAGCTTCAAAACAACCATTTACTGCAAACTCTTTAGATTTCTTACAAAAAGGTAATAAAGAAATGATTTCAGCTATTTGCTTAAATATTATATCAAATAACGGTTTAACTTACTCAGGAACTACTCCGTATCTTATTACTAATGGAAATTTAATAAGTCCTTTATCATCTGACGGAGCTATTTTTTATGGCGGTGAACTTTATATAATGTTAGAAAATACAGGTTTAACTTATGCTGTTATTGATACAACTCCCGATACTTCAGCAGACCCTTTAACATTTACGGATGGTATTAATAAAAATGTTCACAATAATAGATATTTAGATTTTACAAATACAGCAACTGGTTCTTTGTTTGCTGTTGCTAATATTGTGAATGTAACAGGAACAAATACTACAACATTAACTTTTTTAAATAGTTGGACGGCAAGTGAATCTGTTTTAGTTTATAAATCAAAATCTAATAAAATTGAATTTAAAGGTTCTATTTCTAAATCTACTACTTCTGGAGGTATTATGTTTAATTTACCAACTGAATACAGACCATCTGTGCAAAGAAATATACCTATTACAATACTTCAATCATCAACAGTAATTCAAAATGTATTAATAGTTGAAACATTAGGTAATTGTTATTTACTTAATACGCCAAGTGCAACAAGTACTTTAGCTATATTAAATGGAATAAATTTTTATTTATAATTTAT